>NZ_JBEGHX010000001.1:2202500-2582500 GCF_040801995.1 Agrobacterium radiobacter
ACTGGCCCTGTTCCAGGAAACATGCAATAGGAACGGACGAGAGTTTCAGAAGACTTGGGGCGTCTCACGTCCCCTTATAAAGCGAAGAATTGGAGAGCCCGTGCGCATTCTCGATGAAGCCGTCATTCCCGAGCTGCCGAATTACTACCGTGGCAAGGTGCGGGAAAACTACGATCTGCCGGACGGCAACCGTATCATCATATCCACCGACCGCCTCAGCGCCTTCGACCGTATTCTCACCTGCATACCTTATAAGGGACAGGTCCTGACCCAGACGGCCCGCTACTGGTTCGAAAAGACAAAGGACATCTGCCCCAATCATGTGGTCAGCTATCCTGACCCAAATGTCGTCATCGGCAAAAGACTTGAGATATTGCCGGTCGAGGTGGTGGTTCGCGGTTATCTGGCCGGCACGACAGGCACGTCGATCCTGACCCTTTATAAGAAGGGCGAGCGGCAGATGTACGGCATGAGCCTTCCTGACGGGATGCAGGACAACCAGATTCTGCCCGAACCGGTGATCACGCCCACAAGCAAGGCCTTCGATGGCGGCCACGACGAGCCGCTGACACCGACCGAGATTGTGGAGAAGAAACTCCTGACACAGGAGCAATGGAACACGCTTTCCCGTTACGCGCTGGCACTGTTCAAGCGCGGGCAGGAAATTGCCGCAAAGCAGGGCCTCATTCTCGTCGACACGAAATATGAATTCGGAACGGATGAAAACGGCACCATCATCCTGGCCGACGAGATCCACACACCTGATAGCAGCCGCTACTGGATGGCTGGCAGCTATGAGGAAAGCTTTCGCAACGGCACCCGGCCGGCGAGCTTCGACAAGGATTTCGTGAGAGCCTGGGTTGCCGAACGCTGCGACCCTTATAAGGATGACGTTCCCGAAATTCCGCAGGATCTCGTCTTGCAGACCTCGAAGGTCTATATTGATGCTTACGAACGCATCACCGGACAGAGCTTTGTTCCCGACGATAGCGGCGAGACGCCGCTTGCAAGAGTACGCCGGAATCTGGAGCCGTTCTTCCCCGGAGTCTGACCGTGAGCAAAATGATCGAACAGGCGAGAAAGGGCGACAGGAAGAGTGACCGTCCTGTCAAGCGCCGGCCTCGCCGTTCCGCCGAGGAAACCCGGCGGGACATTCTCGCCAAAGCGGAAGAGCTTTTCCGGGAGCGTGGTTTCAATGCGGTGGCGATTGCCGATATCGCCTCAGCGCTTGGCATGTCTCCCGCCAATGTCTTCAAGAATTTCAGCTCGAAGAACGCGCTCGTCGACGCCCTTGGCTTCGAACAGATCGGCGCTTTCGAACGGCAGATCTGTCCACTCGACAAAAGCCATGCACCGCTTTCCAGATTGCGCCATCTAGCGCGCAACCTGATGGAGCAGCACCACCAGGATCTCAATAAGAATCCCTACGTCTTCGAAATGATCCTGATGACCGCCAAGCAGGACATGAAGTGCGGAGACTATTATAAATCCGTCATCGTTAAATTGCTGGCCGAAATCATTCAGGACGGCGTCGAGGCCGGAATCTACACCGCCACCGATATCCCTCCTCTGGCGGAGACCGTGCTCCACGCGCTGACCAGCGTCATCCACCCCGTCCTCATTGCGCGGGAAGATATCGGCAATTTGGCAACACGTTGCGATCAACTCGTCGATTTAATTGACGCGGGATTGCGCAATCCGCTTGCTAAGTGACGATTCCCAATTTACGTCACCTTCTCGCAATTGCTTGCGAAGCGCAAAAGCCTGCGCTTCTATGCGCATGGCGGTCCGGACAAAATGAGCGAATCGGGTCCCTTCCAAGGCCTTCGCCTGTCGTGTCTGTTTCCGGACGCGCATCCGCCGAGCGACATTGCGCTTATAGTTAAATGCGAGCGATACGCAGGGAAGAACAATGAGCCGACGTATTTTACCCCTATTTGCTTCTCTGTGTGTAACCGCGCTTCTGGCGGGCTGCAGCGATGGCGGCGAGAGCAGCCAGACCGCCGGCCAGACTGCAGAGCGTCCGCCGTCTCCGGTCAGCGTCATCCTGATGAAGACCAGCGAATATCCCCTGACCACCGTTCTGCCCGGCCGCGCCAGCGCGTTCCAGACAGCCGAAATCCGGCCGCGCGTCACCGGCATCATCCGCGAAATTCCTTTCAAGGAAGGCAGCGAGGTCAAGCAGGGCGACGTTCTCTACCAGATCGAGGACAATACCTATCTGGCGGAAGTGGCGCAGGCCAAGGCTAACGTGGCGAAAGCGGAAGCAAGCATTCCGAGCGCCCAGGCGAACCTTGCCCGTTACGAACGCCTGGTCAACAGCGGTGCGACGCAGATCGAATATGAAAATGCCAAGGTGACGCTGCTGCAGGCGCAAGCCGACGTGGCACAGACCAAGGCAGCGCTGGAAACAGCCGAGATCAATCTCGATCTCACCAAGGTCCGCGCCCCCTTCGATGGCATTACCAGCGCGACCGCCTTCAGCATCGGCAACGTGGTGACGGCGAACCAGACGACGGCGTTGACAACGCTGCGCCGCATCGATCCGATCTATATCGACCTGATGGAATCCAGCATCAATCTCCTGCGTCTGAAAAAGGCGATCTCATCGGGTCAGCTTGGCGGCGACACGAAGGAGACCGGCATTCACCTGACGCTGGAAGACGGCACCGAATACAAGCATGACGGCAAGATTGATATGTCGGACATGGCGGTGAGCGAAACGACGGGTACCTTCTCCATCCGCGCCCTCTTCGACAACCCTGACGATCTTCTGCTTCCCGGCACCTATGTTCGCGCCACGCTGACGATCGGCAAGGAAAAAGGCTTCCGCATTCCGCAGCGCGCAGCGAGCCGGAACGCCAATGGCGAACTGACCGCAAAATTCGTGACCGCGGAAAACAAGGTGGAAACCCGCACCTTCCCGTCCAGCCAGCAGTCGGGCAACGCCTGGCTGGTGACGGAAAATGTCAAGGATGGCGACAAGCTCATCGTCGACGGCTTCCAGTGGATTGCCGACGGTGCAACGGTTGCGCCAGTTGAAGTGACCATTGACGATCGCGGTATCGTCGTTCTGCCGCAGCAAGCTCCGCCTGCCGCCGCCCCCTCGAAATAAGCATGAGCACGAAACCCCTTGGTCGAAGCTCGTAAAAGGTAAGGCAGGACTGCCATGGCCCATTTCTTCATCAGGCGCCCCGTGTTTGCATGGGTTATCGCCATCGTCATCATGCTGGGCGGCGCCCTTGCGATCTGGACGCTTTCCATTTCGCAATATCCCGATATTGCGCCGACAACGGTGCGTGTCAGTGCGACCTATAACGGCGCCAGCGCCGAAACCGTCGAGAAATCGGTGACGACCATCATCGAGGACGGCATGACCGGCCTCGACGACCTCACCTATATGACCTCGTCGTCCTCGACCGGCAGCGCCGAAGTGACGCTGACCTTCGGCAACAGCATCCTGCCAGACATTGCGCAGGTTCAGGTGCAGAACAAGCTGCAGCTTGTCCAGTCGCAATTGCCCGATACCGTGCAGCAGCGGGGTATCCAGGTCAGCCGCTCGACATCGAGTATCCTGATGGTTGGCGCGCTGATCTCGACCGACGGCAAGCGCAATTCGGCCGATCTCGGCGACGTATTCTCCTCGCGTGTCGAAGACCAGATCAAGCGCCTCGAAGGCGTGGGCAGCATCAACGTGTTCGGCTCCGAATATGCGATGCGTATCTGGCTGGATCCGTTCAAGCTCAACAAATACCAGCTGACCACCGCCGACGTCACCAGCGCCATCGAAAGCCAGAATACCCAGGTTTCGGTCGGCTCGCTCGGCGCCGTGCCCGCGGTCAAGGGCCAGCAGCTCAATGTGACGGTGACGGCGCAGAGCCAGCTCACCACGGTTGCCGATTTCGAATCGGTCATCCTGAAAGTCGAAAAGGATGGCGCGACGGTTCGCCTCAGCGACGTGGCGCGCATCGAAATCGGCCAGGAAACCTATGGCGGCGATTCCCGATCCAACGGCCGTCCGTCCGCCGGTTTCGCAGTCAACCTTGCCACGGGTGCAAACGCGCTCGACACGGCGGCACGTGTGAAAGCGGCTCTGACAAATGTCGAGGGTTCGCTGCCCGAGGGCGTTTCGATTGAATACCCCTATGACACGACGCCGTTTGTGAAGCTGTCGATCGAGAAAGTGGTGCATACGCTGATCGAGGCGATCATCCTCGTCTTCGTCGTGCTTCTGGTGTTCCTGCAGAATCTGAGAGCCACCTTCATTCCGATGATCGCCGTTCCGGTCGTGCTTCTCGGCACCTTCGGCGTTCTCGCGCTCACCGGGTATTCCATCAATACGCTCACCATGTTCGCCATGGTTCTGGCGATCGGCCTTCTCGTCGATGACGCTATCGTCGTTGTCGAAAACGTCGAGCGCATCATGTCGGAAGAGGGCCTTTCGCCGGTCGAGGCGACCGAAAAGTCGATGGGCGAGATCACCGGTGCGATCATCGGCATCGCGCTCGTGCTCACAGCCGTGTTCATTCCGATGGCCTTCTTCGGCGGATCGACGGGCATCATCTACCGCCAGTTCTCGATCACCATCGTTTCGGCCATGCTGCTTTCGGCCGTTGTCGCCATCGTGCTGACGCCGGCGCTTTGCGCCACCATGCTGAAGCCGATCGATCATCACAAGAAGCAGCGCGGACCTGGCGCGTGGTTCAACCGCGGCTTCGGCAAGACGACGGATGGCTACGTGTCCTCCATCGGTTATCTGCTGAAACGGCCCCTGCGCGTGATGATCATCTTCGCGATCGTGATCGGCGGCTGCGCCTGGTTCTTTTCAAAGCTGCCAAGCTCGTTCCTGCCGCAGGAAGACCAGGGCGTGCTGCTGACGATCATCCAGACGCCAACCGGGTCGAATATCGAGCGAACCAACGAGGTGGTGAAGCAGGTCGAAAACTACTTCCGCGAAAAAGAAGCCAACAATGTCGAATCTGTTTTCGGCGTGCTCGGCTTCAGTTTCAGCGGTTCGGGCCAGAACAACGCTATCGTCTTCACCAGGCTCAAGGATTTCGCCGAAAGAACCGCGCCCGATCAGCATGCCGGCGCCATCGTGCAGCGTGCGATGGGCACCTTCTTCGGCTTCCGCGATGCTCAGGTGTTCCCGCTTCTGCCGCCGGCCATTCAGGGCATGGGCACATCGAGCGGTTTCTCGATGTATCTCGTGGATAGCGGCCGCAACGGCACCGAGGCATTGACCGCCACGTCCAAGGAGCTGATCGCGCTCGCGACCAGCAATCCGAAGATCAGCTCGCTTCGAAGCGACAGCCAGGACAATGAAACGCAGATGAAGATCGTTCTCGATCAGGAAAAGATGGGAGCCATGGGGGTCGATCTCTCCTCCGTGAACCTCATGCTGTCGACGATCTTTGCCGGCCGGGATGTCAATGACTTCACTCTGAACGGCGAACTGAAGCCTGTTTATGTCCAGGGTGACGCGCCCTACCGCATGCAGCCGGACGACCTGAAGTTCTGGTATGCCCGCAATACCAGCGGCGAGATGGTGCCTTTCTCTTCCTTCAGCGAAGTGAAATGGATCAATGCACCGCCGTCTCTCGCCCGCTTTAACGGCACAGGCGCGATCTCGCTGGAAGGCACCGCCGGCGCAGGCGTTGCATCCGGTGATGCGATGGACGAGATGGAACGCCTGACGGCAAGCATGCCGGGCGGTTACACGGTGGCATGGCAGGGCATCTCCTATCAGGAACGCCTTTCCGGTTCACAGGCGCCCATGCTGTACGCGCTGTCGGTTCTCATCGTGTTCCTTTGCCTTGCCGCCCTCTATGAAAGCTGGTCGATCCCGTTCTCGGTCATCCTGGCCGTTCCGGTGGGCGTCCTTGGCGCCTTGACCGCGGCCCATTTCTTCGGCCAGACGAACGACGTCTACTTCAAGGTGGGCCTGCTGACGACCATCGGCCTCGCCGCGAAAAACGCGATCCTGATCGTCGAATTCGCCAAGGAGAGGCAGGAGCACGGGTTAAGTCTGGTGGAAGCGGCACTGGAGGCAGCGAAGCTGCGCCTGCGTCCGATCATCATGACATCGCTCGCCTTCATCCTGGGTGTCGTGCCTCTTGCGATCGCAACCGGAGCGGGTTCCGCCGCGCAAAATGCAATCGGTATCGGGGTGCTGGGTGGTATGCTTTCTGCAACACTCCTCGGAATTTTCTTCGTTCCGTCCTTTTTCGTCATCATTCGTCGCCTTTCAAGGCGTTAACAAAACAAAAATGGGCTGTGCCAACCGTTAATACGCTGCTAGAAATGTTGCCGATTTGGCAAATGCACGTTTCTACGGCATATCGATCGCGCAGCCCATTTGTCAGCAAGCCGCGCTCGGTAAGCCAACCAGAGAATTGGGAAAATTACATGCTGTCTATTCGCGCTACCCTTCCCCTGACAATGCTGCTGCTCTCGGGCTGTGTTGTTGGACCCGACCACAAGACGCCGGAAATCCAATTGCCGGGAAAGTTTGCGGAAGCCGGAAAAACCAGTAATGGCGACATCAGCAGCGTTGCATGGTGGACGGCCTTTAACGACAACCGCCTGAACGGTTACGTCTCCACCGGCCTCGCGCAGAACCTCACCGTGATGCAGGCGATCGAACGCATCAATCAGGCGCAGGCCCAGGTGATCGTTGACGGCGCTGGCGGCCTGCCGAGCCTGACAGGCAGCGGTAGCCACACGACCAGCCAGACCAAGGGCAGCTACCGTGACGTTCCCGTCACCAACGTATCCAGCGGCAGCCTCAGCGTTTCGTGGTTCCTCGACCTCTTCGGTCGCTACCGCCGGGCGACGGAAAGCGCGGATGCATCGCTCGATGCCGCTTACTCCACCGTCGACGTGCAGCGCCTGACGCTGATTTCGTCCGTCGCCGCCGCCTATATCGACGTGCGCTATTATCAGGAGCGCCTGGCGATTGCCCGCCAGAACCTGGGTTCACGCCGCGAAACGCTCGATCTGACCAAGCTGCAGCTCGAAGCGGGTGCGGCCTCGCGTCTCGATGTCGTCCAGTCCGAAGGTCTGGTCAATTCCACGCTGTCGCAGATACCCGGCCTCGAAACCAGCTTCCGCAAGGCAGCGCACCGCATCGCGACCCTGCTTGGCATGCCGGCCTCGTCGCTCATCGCCGAGCTGCAGAAGGGCGCACGCCAGCCTGTTGCGCGCGCAGTTCCCCGCACCGGTATCCCGGCCGACCTGATCCGCAACCGTCCGGACATCCGCGTCGCTGAACGCAATCTCGCCGCTGCGGTCGCCACGATCGGTGTAACCGAGGCGCAGCTTTATCCAAGCATCGAGCTTGGTGGAGCGATCACGCCGAGCTACAATTTCCTGAGTGGCGGCGGCAGGGGAACTGCCAATAGCTGGTCCTTCGGTCCGAGCCTCACGCTCCCGATCCTCGATGGCGGCAGACTCCGCGCCAATGTCGACATCGCCAACTCACAGGCACGAGAACAATATCTCGTCTGGAAGGCGACCGTTCTCAATGCGGTGGAAGAAGTCGAAAACGCCCTGGCCGCCATCAATCGCGACCAGCGTACCGTTGACGCGCTGAGAAAGACCGTTGCCTCCTACCAGGAAGCGCTGCAGCTCTCCACCGCCAGCTATCGTGATGGCGCCTCGTCTCTGCTCGATGTTCTGGATGCCCAGCGCTCGGTATCGGATGCGCAGGCAAACCTTGCCACGGCGATCCAGACGACCGCGCAGGATTATGTCTCGCTCAACGTGGCTCTCGGTGGCGGTTATGCCGTTGGCCAGCCTGCCCCGAAGAAGTCCGCCGGCCCGACCGTGGCCGCCGCGAAGGGCATGTAGGCAAGGCCCAAAAAAGCAAACAAAAAGCCCGCATCTTTCGATGCGGGCTTTTTGTTATTCAAGGCACAAAAAAAGCACCGGTTACCCGGTGCTTTTTTTCAGCCCGTCTCCAGGCTCAGTTCTTGGCGCGCTCGACGTAGGAATTGTCTTCCGTCGCGATGACCACGCGAATGCCGGCATCGATATGCGGCGGCACCATGGTGCGGATGCCATTGGAAAGGATTGCCGGCTTGTAGGAGGAAGAAGCCGTCTGGCCCTTCACGACCGGTTCGGTCTCCGTGATCTCAAGCGTGACGTGACGCGGCAGTTCAACGGCCAGCGGATTGCCTTCATGAATAGAAAGAATGCAGGTCATGCCTTCCTGCAGATAGGCCTTCTGATCACCCATCGTCTCGGCATCGACCACGACCTGGTCGTAGTTCTCAGGGTTCATGAAGTGGAAGCCTTCGCCATCTTCATAAAGGAACTGGAAGTTCAGGTCTTCAACGAAAGCGCGCTCGACCTGCTCGGTGGTGCGCCAGCGCTCGGAGACCTTCACGCCGTCAACGATGCGGCGCATGTCCACCTGCGTGACCGGCGTGCCCTTGCCGGGGTGAAAGTTCTGCGCGGTAAGAACGACGTAAAGCTTGCCGTCCACGTCGAGAACATTGCCCTTGCGGACGGATGAGGCGATAACCTTGACCATATGACTTCCTTGTAACTCGATGAAATGCGTCGTAAAGGACTGCGCGGCAGCACCGGCCCCGGCAGACGTTTTGTCTTTTTTCTGGGGCGCAACTACCTTAAATCCGCACGAATTGCCAGCCTTCTACAGCAATTCCCGGAAGAGTGCCTAGCGGTTTTCCGCCCGGAATTGCTTTAAATGACGCGATCAGGCGTTTTGCGGACCATTTCTCCGCAATTGAGCGCCGCAGAGAAGACGGAAAAGAACTGAGAATGCGTGCAAGCAACGAGACAATGTCGCCATGGTGGACGCCTGACGTCCACGCGGACCGCCGCGCGTTTCTCATCGGGCGCAATGCGATCCAGTCGGCTTTTCGCGGCTATTTCGCCAGCGCCGATTTTCTTGAGGTCGATACCGCGACATTGCAGATCTCCCCCGGCAATGAGGCGCATCTGCATGCTTTCGCCACGCAAGGCCTGACGCCGGCCGGCGACGCCGCGCCGCTTTATCTGCACACCTCGCCGGAATTTGCCTGCAAGAAGCTGCTCGCCGCCGGTGAAAAACGCATCACCTGTTTTGCGCATGTTTACAGAAACCGGGAGAGAGGCCCCCTGCACCACCCGGAATTCACCATGCTGGAATGGTACCGGGTCGGCGAAACCTATGAGAGCCTGATGAAGGACAGCGCCAATCTTCTGGCGCTGGCAGCCGAAACCGCAAAGACGAAGAATTTCACCTATCGCGGCCGCAGCGTCGATCCATTCCTGGAGCCGGAACGAGTGAGCGTCGCCGAAGCCTTCGAGCGATATGCTAATGTCGACCTCTTGGCCACTATCAGCCGAAACGGCGAAACCGACAGCCGCCATCTTGCCGCGAGCCTCACCAATGCCGGCATTCGCGTGGCCGCTGACGATAGCTGGGCGGATATGTTCAGCCGCGTCATCGTGGAGCGGGTGGAACCGGAGCTGGGTTTCGGCAGGGCAACCATTCTCGACGAATATCCCACCTGCGAAGCGGCGCTTGCCCGCAAGTCCCCCGGGGATGCCCGGGTTGCGGAGCGTTTCGAGCTTTATGCCTGCGGTGTTGAACTCGCCAATGCCTTCGGCGAATTGACCGACGCGGCCGAGCAGAGACGGCGTTTCGAAATGGAAATGGCCGAGAAGCAGCGCATTTACGGCGAAACCTATCCGCTGGACGAGGATTTTCTGGCCGCGCTGGCAATCATGCCGCCGGCAAGCGGCATAGCACTCGGTTTCGACCGGCTGGTGATGCTGGCAACCGGCGCACCGCGTATCGATCTCGTCATGTGGGCTCCAGTCGCGGAATATGGACGATGACAGGGCTCGAGACCATCAAGACACCCGAAGCGCTTCTCGAAGCGGGGCTGATTGAAGCCGAAGCGCTGGAGAACCTGCGCGCGGTGACGCAGCGTTACGCGCTCGCCATCACGCCGTCGATTGCCGGGCTGATCGACAGCCGCGACCCGCAGGATCCCATTGCCCGGCAATTCGTGCCGGATGCCGCCGAACTCGTTCACCTTCCCGAAGAACGGGACGACCCGATTGGCGACGACGCGCACAGCCCCGTCCACGGCATCGTTCACCGTTATCCCGACCGGGTTCTTTTAAAGGCAGTACATGTCTGCCCCGTCTATTGCCGCTTCTGTTTCCGCCGGGAAATGGTCGGACCGCAGGGCAATGGCATGATGAGCCCGGCGGAACTTGACGCCGCATTCGACTATATAAAAGCGAACCCCGCCATCTGGGAGGTCATCCTGACCGGTGGCGATCCGCTGGTGCTTTCCCCGCGGCGCCTGTCTGACCTGATGACGCGCCTGAAAGACATACCGCATGTGAAGATCGTCCGGTTCCATACCCGCGTGCCGGTGGTCGATCCCGACCGTATCGACGCATCATTGATCGATGCGCTGAAGGCCAGCGGCAAAACCACCTATGTGGCCCTGCACGCCAATCATTCCCGAGAACTCAGCGAAGCCGCAAGGCACGCTTCGGCACGCCTGATTGATGCCGGCATCGCCATGGTCAGCCAGACCGTGCTTTTGAAAGGCATCAATGACGACCCGGCAGTTCTTGCCGAGTTGATGCGCGCCTTTGTCGAGACCCGTATCAAGCCCTATTACCTGCATCATCCCGATCTTGCGCCCGGCACCAGCCATTTCCGGCTAACGATCGAAGAGGGCCAGCGAATCGTTTCGGCGTTACGCGGAAATGTCTCCGGTCTTTGCCAGCCGACCTATGTTCTCGACATTCCCGGCGGTCACGGCAAGGCTGCTATCGGCCGAAATGCGGCCGAAAAGACCCGCGATGGCTGTTATTCCGTTTCCGATTTCAACGGAAACGATCATATTTACCCACCGCCAGCCACCGGCGACGATTAAAAAATACATAAAAAGCCTGCTACACCGGGCTTTTCGCGGCGGCCTCGGACGAAAACAAAAATTTCACATTTCCGCCCCTCTCCTGTCATCATAAAGAAAAATATTCTACCTATAACAATCAGCATTGATTTTAGTGCTGGTCTGGATTATCAGTGTGGAACTGGAGAACGAGTCTCCTGATTCCGGACCAACACCAATACAGGGAGTGTGTCATGTCAAAACATATCAGCATCAACGCAATCCTTGGTCTTGAGTCCTGGAATGCTGGATTTAAATCCACGTGTTCCCGCTGCTGTCGAATGTGACCTGACGGTCTCAATTTCCTGAAAATCAGTTCGACAACATGCTGTGTTAATTAGCCACAGCGGGAGTATATCTATGCAGAAGCAAGTTATTGAATTCGCTGGCGAACCCGTCGGCATCGTCATCCCGGATAACGACCGGTTGAAGTTCATCGCGGTGAAGTTCCACGTTCACGACCTGGACGAACAGAAGTTCGACAGCGCCGACGACGTGCGGATTGCGATCCGCGATCTCGTGCGCAACCGGAATCTGGCCGCGGTCGCCTGATGCGGGAAAACTTTCGCCCGCTCACACAACCGTCAAAACCAGAGCGCGCCAAATATCGGACCCTCAAAACGCGGGCCGATGGCGCGCTTTTCCTTTGCCTGACAGCTCGCCAGCCTGCAGTCGCGCTGGCCATGCATTGCGCATCAGAGCGCTCTGCGCGGAACTGAAGTCCAAAAATCCGGATTCGAACGGAATGCCGGACGCCAGGCGCAATACCTCTTAAAGCCGCACCTCAATTCATCCCTGTACGCATCACAAGAACCTAGCCGGCCGCAAGTCTTTGGACCGAAAAGGCTCTTCCTGCCATGCGCGCGCACCTCCACCCTATTACGGGCAGCAGGCGTTTGAGGCCGGATGGACGGCAATCTTCAAAAGTCTTCAGAATGCGGTAAAAGTCAGCGTCGTCAGCGAGCGCACGATTCCTGGAATATTGACAATGTTCTGGTTGATGAACTTGCCGATATCTTCTTCCTGCGGCAGGTAGACTTTCAGCAGCAGATCATATTCACCGCTGGTGGAATAAAGCTCGGAAACCAGTTCCGTTTTATAGATGGCATCGGCGACATCATAGGTCTTGCCGGGCTCACATTGAAGCTGAACAAAAATGGGCTTCACGGACATCTCCCGTATTTGAACTTTCGGTGCATGGCTGCTCGTGCCACGCGTCATGGCGCACTATTGGCTGAGCTGCGTCCGTCTTGCAAGACCGGTCACCGGATTACGCCGAAAACTCGCCCGTTCTGCCGTTCGTCCCAATTGCGGCCTCGGAAACGATCCACCGCCGAAAACTCTCGAGCGGTGCATAACCGGCGCGATCCGGCATGCAGGCGAGATAATAGGCTTCCTCGCTCTCCACTTCGCCCGCGACAGCCGCGACCAGGCGACCGCTTCGCAGCTCCTCCTCGATCATGAAAGAAGGAATGAGCGACGCCCCGACGCCGGCGCTCGCCGCCTCGGCAATCGTCGTGAACTGATCAAAAAGCATGCCATGCACATTGTCGAAACGAACCTCGTGGCCGCGAAACCATTGTTCCCAGGCATCCGGCCGGGTCGTCATGTGCAGCAACGGCACCTGCAGCAGATCATCAGGCCTTGAAAGTCCGTGTCGCTCCTTGAAGGCCGGGCTGCATACCGGAATGACCTTTTCATGCATCAGGAAAACCAGCTCGGTTCCCGGCCAATGCGGCAATCCGAAATGGATGGCCGCATCAACAGTGTCAGTACGGAAATCGAACAGCGATGATCGCGTCAGAAGATTGACCGAAACGCCCGGGTGTCTGGCAATGAAATCGGGAAGACGAGGCACCAGCCAGCGCGTGCCGAAGCTCGGCAGAATCCCGAGATTGAGCGTGCCGCCATCGGGATTGGCGCGCAGGTTGAGCGAGGCCGTCGATATACGCCGCAAGGCCTCGCGGATTTCCCGCGCATAACCCTCTCCAGCCCTTGTCAGCCGTATCGTCTGCCGCTCACGCAGGAATAGCGCCATGCCAAGCTGCTCTTCAAGCGCCAGAATTTGGCGGCTGACCGCACCCTGCGTCAGCCCCAGCTCCCTCGCCGCGGCGGTGACGCTACCCGTGCGCGAAGCGGCTTCGAAAGCCGCCAGCAGCGAGAGCGACGGCAGAAAACGGCGGGGCGGCAGAACCATATTCCCTCACGGAATGAACTCTTGACGATATGTCGATATTCAACAGGCGCGACCGCTTGTAAAGTCTCATAAACAAGGGCTTGTCACTCATACGAAAAACAAATGAACTGGCCCGGAATATGGTGGAACGATGTATAACGACCCCCGCTCGCACGGCCTCTGGGAAAAGACCGCGCCGCAACCGCCCGTAACGCCTGCCCTGCAGGGCGCAGCAGTTGCCGATGTCGTCGTCGTCGGAGGTGGTTTCACTGGACAATCCGCCGCCCTTCATCTTGCCGAATGCGGTGTGGATGTCGTTCTTCTCGAAGCAAGGGAAATCGGCTTCGGCGGCGCCGGCCGCAATGTCGGCCTCATCAATGGCGGCATGTGGGTCATGCCGAAAGAACTGCCCGGCGTGCTGGGTACAACTTACGGCGAACGGCTTCTCGATCTTCTGGGCAATGCGCCCCTCCTCGTTCGCGAGTTGGTGGAGAAACACGCAATTCCCTGCGAAATCGAAAAAAACGGCACGCTCCATTGCGCAGTCGGCGAAAAGGGGCTCGTCGAAATCCGCGAGCGCTGCGAACAATGGGCTGCAAGAGGCGCGCCCGTCCGCATTCTCGATGCCGAGGAGACAGCGAGACGCACCGGCAGCACGACCTATTCCGGTGCGCTTCTGGATACACGCGCCGGCACGATCCAGCCGCTCGCTTATGTTCGAGGCCTTGCCGCCGCCGCCCGGAAAGCGGGTGCACGTCTGCACACCGAAAGCCCCGTGGTAGCGACCGAACGCAGCAATGGAAAATGGGTGGTGAAGACGCCGCAGGGGTCTGTAACCGCCAGCTGGATCGTTGTGGCCACCGAAGCCTACAGCACCGGACCGTGGCAGATCGTTCGCGATGAGCAGATCTACCTGCCCTATTTCAACTTCGCGACCAGACCGCTGGGCGACAACCTGCAAAAAAGCATCCTGCCCGGCCGTGAGGGCTGCTGGGATACGAAGGAAATTCTCTCCTCCTTCCGCATGGACAAAGCGGGCCGGCTGGTCTTCGGCAGCGTCGGCGCCCTGCGCGGCACCGGGACCGCCATTCATCGCGCCTGGGCAAAACGATCGCTGAAGCGGCTTTTCCCGCAGCTCGGCGATACGGAGTTCGAATGTGAATGGTATGGCCAGATCGGCATGACCGACAATGCCGTGCCACGGTTTCATAAATTCGCGGAGAACGTCGTCGGCTTTTCAGGTTATAACGGCCGCGGCATTGCGCCGGGCACGGCCTTCGGCAAGGTGATCGCGCAGCATATTCTCGGTGAGATTGCTGAAGCCGAATTGCCGCTGCCTGTGACGGAGCCGAAAGCGCAGGCTTTCCGGGCGGTGAAGGAAGCCTATTACGAGGCAGGCGCACAGATTGCCCATTTCGCCGGCGAGCGTTTTTGATCGGACTTACAGTGCACGACACAAACGTTCGGGGCCGATGCCTCATTGCGACGTTTGCCGTTTTCGGGTGTGCTCACCGTCCCTCATCCCTGTGCTTGTCACAGGAATACAGCCAACCCAAGTCCTTGGGCGGAAAAGACTCTCACGCTGCACAGACGCACATCTGCTGGATTCCTGTGACAAGCTCATGAATGAGGTAGGGGAAGCCCGCCACGGGCTTTTTCCTACCCCAGCGATATATCCTTGAAAATATAATGATTGCCCTATAGGCCTATCGATATATTCATAGGAATATATAGAACCGGGGGTAACATACCATGAGACTTTTGCGTCGCAGCTTTTTCAAAACCATCGCCGCAGCCACATCCCTCTGGATGGCGGCCTCCTTTGCGGCCGTTCCGGCCCATGCCGCCGAAAAAGTCACGGTGTTTGCCGCCGCGAGCATGAAAAACGCCCTCGACGCCATCAACGCCGAATGGGCGAAGGACAGCGGTAACGAGGTAACCGTTTCTTATGCCGCAAGCTCTGCGCTGGCCAAGCAGATCGAGCAGGGCGCACCGGCGGATATCTTCATTTCCGCCGACCTTGCATGGATGGACTATGTTGCCGACAAGAAGCTGATAAACGCTGACAGCCGCTCCAATCTTCTCGGCAACCGCATCGTTCTCGTCGCTCCCGCAGACAAGGCAAAGTCGGTCGAAATCAAACAGGGCTTCGATCTTGCGGCTCTGGTGGGCGACGGCCGTCTGGCGATGGGCGCGGTTGATTCCGTACCAGCGGGCAAATACGGCAAGGCCGCTCTGGAAAAACTCGGCGTCTGGTCGTCTGTCGAACAAAAGGTCGCCGGCGCGGAAAGCGTGCGTGCCGCGCTGCTGCTCGTCTCGCGCGGCGAAGCCCCCTATGGCATCGTCTACCAGACCGACGCCGCCGCCGATCCCGGCGTGAAGATCGTCGGCACCTTCCCGGAAGACAGCCATCCGCCGATCATCTATCCCGTCGCCGTTCTCGCGGAGGCAAAATCGCCGGCAGCAAAAGCCTATCTGGATTTCCTGAAATCCGAAAAGGCGACGCCTTTCTTCGAAAAGCAAGGCTTTACCGTTTTGAAATAAACTGCCTTTCGGGAGCCCAGCATATTGGCCGCGAGAGATGACGATTGCAGGATATGGCATTGCATTGGTGGACACTCAGCCCTGAAGAATGGACGGCAATCAGGCTCAGCCTGTGGGTGTCCTCCATCGCCATGCTTGCCAGCCTGCCTTTCGGCATTGCGATTGCCGTGGCGCTGGCGCGCGGCCGCTTCTGGGGCAAGTCGCTGCTCAACGGCATCGTCCACCTTCCGCTCATCCTGCCGCCCGTCGTCACCGGCTTTCTGCTGCTCGTCCTGTTCGGTCGCAGGGGGCCAATCGGGCAATTTCTCGATAGCTGGTTCGGCATCGTCTTTTCTTTCCGCTGGACAGGAGCCGCGCTCGCCTGCGCCGTCATGGCCTTTCCCCTGATGGTGCGTTCCATCCGCCTCTCCATCGAAGCGGTGGACCGCAAGCTGGAGGAAGCGGCGGGCACATTGGGGGCAAGCCCGTTCTGGGTGTTCCTCACTGTCACGCTTCCCCTGACATTGCCTGGCATCATCGCCGGCATGATCCTGGCTTTCGCCAAGGCCATGGGCGAATTCGGCGCGACCATCACCTTCGTTTCCAATATTCCCGGTGAAACCCAGACACTCTCCGCCGCCATCTATACCTTCACCCAAGTTCCAGGCGGGGATGCCGGCGCATTGCGGCTGACCATAGTCTCGGTCGTGATTTCCATGCTCGCCTTGCTCGTCTCGGAATTTCTGGCCCGCATCATCGGCAAACGGGTGAGCATGGAATGACGCTTTCGGTCACCACCCGCCATCGCCTCGGCTCCTTCGAACTCGATGCGTCATTCACCTCCGAAGGCGGCGTCACCGCGCTGTTTGGACGCTCCGGTTCCGGCAAGACCTCGATGATCCGCATCATCGCCGGCCTGCTGCGACCGGATGAGGGACAGGTTTTGCTGGACGGCGAAGTGCTGGCCGATAGCGAAAAGCGACTGTTCGTGCCGGCCCATAAACGCCGTTTCGGTTATGTCTTTCAGGAGGCGCAGCTTTTCCCACATCTCAGCGTGGCGCAAAATCTGCACTACGGCAGCTGGTTCACCACAGACAAAACGAAGGCCGCGCAGGAAGACCATATCGTGGAGATGCTCGGCATCGGCCATCTCTTGCAGCGGCGTCCAAACAAACTCTCGGGCGGCGAAAAACAGCGCGTCGCCATCGGCCGCGCCCTGCTTTCTTCCCCCAGGCTGCTGCTGATGGACGAACCGCTCGCCTCGCTGGACGAGCAGCGGAAAGCCGAAATCATTCCTTATCTCGAACGGCTGCGCGACGAGACGAAAATCCCTGTTGTCTATGTCAGCCACTCCATTCAGGAAGTCGCCCGCCTCGCAGACCGCATCGTGGTGATGAAGGATGGCAAGGTGGAAACGCAGGGAAAAGCAGCCGAGGTGCTGGCGAGACCGGATTTCAGCATGCATCTCGAACGGCGTGAGGCAGGCAGCATTCTTTCCGGGCACATTGAAAGCTTTGATGAGCGGCACGGACTTGCCGCCGTGCGGCTAAAGACCATGCTGCTCCATGTGCCGGCAAAAAGGGGAACATCCGACAGCCCGGCACGCGTGCTTATACCGGCGCGCGATGTGATGCTGGCAACCATAAAGCCCGAAGGCTTGAGCGCCCTCAACATTCTCGAGGGCCGTGTTGCGACTGTTTCGGCCAGTGAAGACGGCATGGTCACGGTTCAGGTGGATTGTGGCGGTGACATCATCCAGTCGCGCATCACCGACCTCTCCCGCGAAAGGCTGCAGCTGGAACCCGGAAGACCGGTGCATGCGATCATAAAGTCGGCGGCTCTTGATCCCTATTGAGGGCCGCATCGGGATTGCGGCTGGCCTCCAGCCAGTCGATATCCGCGCGCAAGGCCTCGTTCATCCGCTTTTGCATGCTGCGATAGCGTTCCAGCAATTCGGCGCCGAAAGCGGTCAGCGCCGCACCGCCGCCCTGTTTGCCGCCCCGCTGCGATTCAATAACCGGCTGCCGGAACATATGATTTAGCGCATCCACCAGCAGCCATGCGCGACGATAGGACATGTCCATCGCCCGCCCCGCGGCGGAGATGGAACCCGTTTCGGCAATCAGCTCCATCAATTCGATCTTGCCGTGCCCGAGACGCTCTCCGGGCGGAAAATCGATACGAAGAACAGGTTTCAGTGGAGGGAGAGCCTTAATCATCGTTCAAAGGCTCCGTCCATGAAGATCGCGATAGGCCTTTTGCGCTCCATCCACCGGCAAGGCCGTCGCCTCATAGACGCCACGCGCCACCGCACGCGCCATCACGATGGTGGCAAGATGGCAAAGTTCGGCGAAATGAACGCCGCCCTCAAGCGGCTTTTCACCGGTTGAGGCCGCAAACATGGTGTCGCCGTCACTCGGCAGATGGGCGGGCAGAACGGCACGCGCCAGCCCGTCATGCGCCATGATGGAAAGGCGATGCGCCTGCGCCTTGGTGAGCGCGGCATCCGTCACCACCGCACCGATGGTCGTTGCCGTGAGATTGACCCCCTTGAGCCGCAGCGCGGTGTGATCCGGCTCGAAATGAGCAGGAAAACCGCAATCGCCGTATTCACCCTGCACTTCAAAAGGCGCGGACCAGAAATGGCGGCTCGTTCCAACCGTTACGGAGCCGAGCGCATTGACGGCAACGATGGCCGCCACTTTGTAACCGCCGGAACTGACGGCGCTTGCGGAGCCGAGCCCGCCCTTGAAGGTGGCGGTCGTCGCACCCGTTCCAGCCCCGGCTGTTCCAAGCTCGAAGGGCATCGCACGCGCCGCCTCGAAGGCTGCATATCCCATCTCGCGGTAGGGCGAATGCAGACCCCAATCCTTGTCACCGCCATTCAGCAGATCCATCAGGATCGCCTGCGGCACGATGGGAACGCGGGTGGACCCCACCTGCAGCCCCCGCCCGATCTCGCGCAACCCGGCCTGAACGCCGCCCGCCGCATCCAGCCCGAAGGCGGAACCACCTGACAGCACGAAGGCATCCACCGTTTCCACCGTCATCACCGGGTCGAGCAGGCCGGTATCGCGCCCGCCCGGCGCACCGCCCAAAACAGAGCCGGAAGCAATGGCGGGTTTTTCGAAAACAATCGCCGTAACACCGGAGCCGAGGGAAAGATCGGTGACATTGCCGACCGAAACGCCGCCTATGTCAGTCAGAAGATTGGTGAGTGCCGCCATGCCGTTTCCCTTTTTTCCCGGTATCCCGCCACCATCAGGCACTGTCAACGCAAAACGTGACGTGCCTGATGTCTACGACAAGCCGCGATCAGGAAAAAACAGCCGTGCCGATCACCGGCGTCGAGGGAACGGCCATGTCCCTCGGCTCCAGCGGCCCGGAGAGATATGCCTGATGGCCGGCCTCTATGGCGTGGGCGAAAGCCTCCGCCATGCCGACCGGATCACCCGCGCCCGCAACCGCCGTGTTGAGCAGAACAGCATCGTAACCAAGCTCCATCACCGTGACCGCATGGGACGGGCGGCCGATACCGGCGTCAACAATCATCGGCACATCCGGAAAACGCGCCCGCATGGATTTCAGCGCCGTCAGATTGAGCGGCCCCATGGCGCTGCCGATTGGCGCGCACCAGGGCATCAGTACCCTGCAGCCTGCCTCCAGCAGCTTTTCGGCGACGACCAGATCGTCGGTCGTATAAGGAAAGACCTCGAAACCATCATCGCAGAGAATTTTCGCCGCTTCGACAAGCGCAAAGACATCGGGCTGCAACGTATCGTGATGACCGATGACCTCCAGCTTGATCCAGTTGGTGCGGAACACCTCGCGGGCCATCTTTGCCGTCAGCACCGCTTCCTTGACCGTATGGCACCCGGCCGTATTCGGCAGGATGTAGCGATCGAGCTCGCGGATAAGCTCGAAAAACTGACCGCCCTTCTTATTGCCGGCTGTTTCCCGGCGCAACGAAATCGTCAGAATATCCGTGTTGCTCGCCCGCACGGCATCGGCAAGCACGGCGGGGGACGGATACCGCGCCGTGCCGAGGAGAAGACGGGACGAGACTTCACGGCCATAAAGCGTCAGCATGTCTCAGCCTCCCTGCATCGGCGAGAGAATTTCGACACGGTCGAAGGCCTTCAGTTGATAGTCGGCGCGCTCTTCCGAATGCACCAGATCGCCATTGACCGCCGTTGCCAGCCATTCACCTTCATATTCGAGGCTGGCGAGCAGACCGGCCAGCGTCTCGGCGGCAAGATCAAGCTCGTCGCCATTTACCAGAAGTTTCATGATCCTGTTCCTTTTGAGAAAGAGTTTGGCAGACGATTTCAACCGCCTGACGCGCGATAGCCGGCGAGAGCAGAAAGCCATGCCGGTGTGCGCCGTTGATGAAAATGAGCCGGCCGTCTTGCGTGACTTTCGGCAGATTGTCGGGATAGGCGGGGCGCACGCCCGTGCCGGTCTCGATGATTTCCGCTTCCGCGAAAGCCGGATGCACCGCATAGGCGGCATTCAGGAATTCCACCATCGAACGGACAGAAATGTCGCCGGTATCCTCGGTTTCGATCATCGTCGCGCCCACCATAAAACGGCCGGGCTCGCGCGGCACGATGTAAAGCGGAATACGCGGATGCAGCAGCCGGACGGGACGGGACAAAAAAACTTCCGACGTGGAGAGATAGAGCATCTCTCCCCGCACGCCGCGAAGGTCGGAAATCTCTCCCACCGCAGCGGCGCCGGTGCAATCCACCACCCGGTCGAACGGTCGGTCATCCACCGGGATGCCCATATGGAACCGCACACCCATGGTGCAAAGCCGCTCATGCAGCGATTTCAGTGCAAGGCGCGGATCGAGATGCCCCTCGTCCGGAAAATAAAGCCCGGAGCGAAACCGCCCGGCAAGATCAGGCTCCAGAGCGGCGATCTCTCCCTCGTCCACCCAGCGATAGCCGCCGGTCCGCGATGCGAAACGCGAAAGCTCCGCTTTGTCGCGGGCGGGCGCGACAACCAGCGTGCCATGTCGGGCCACAAGGCCGGGGGTTGCCTCATCCCACCAGTCGAGCGCCGCCTGACCCAGCGTCAGAACGGCCTCTTCCGCATTTTCACGCTCACACCAGGGCGCCAGCATGCCGCCCGCATACCAGGATGCGCCGCGAAAGGGTCCGGCATTGCGCTCGCAAACCTCGACGGTAACGCCGTTCCGCGCCAGTTCGAAGGCCGCCGTCAAACCGGCGACCCCCGTTCCCTTGACCAGAACGCGCATGCTATTCGGCATCCGCAGGCGTCGCGAGCGGCATATAAAGCTCCCCGCCTTCCTTGAAGCGCGCGGCCATGGCCTCCAGCCCCTCCTTCTGCGCCTCGGCGCGGATATCGTGGGAAATCCGCATCGAGCAGAATTTCGGCCCGCACATGGAGCAGAAATGCGCGACCTTGTGCGCCTCCTTCGGCAGCGTCTCGTCATGGAAGGACCGGGCCGTATCCGGATCGAGCGACAGGTTGAACTGGTCTTCCCAGCGGAACTCGAACCTTGCGCGCGACAGCGCATCGTCCCGCACCTGTGCGGCCGGATGGCCCTTGGCGAGATCGGCCGCGTGCGCGGCGATCTTATAAGTGATGACGCCCACCTTCACGTCGTTACGATCAGGCAGGCCGAGATGTTCCTTGGGCGTGACGTAGCAGAGCATGGCCGTGCCGAACCAGCCGATCATCGCAGCACCGATGCCCGAAGTGATATGGTCGTAACCGGGCGCAATATCGGTGGTGAGAGGTCCAAGCGTATAGAAGGGCGCCTCGCCGCAGGTCTTCAGCTGCTTGTCCATATTCTCCTTGATCTTGTGCATCGGCACATGGCCGGGGCCTTCGATCATCACCTGGCAATCCTTAGCCCAGGCGATCTGCGTCAGCTCGCCAAGCGTTTCCAGTTCCGCGAACTGCGCCGCGTCATTGGCGTCGGCAATCGAGCCGGGTCTAAGACCATCGCCCAGCGAGAAGGAAACGTCATAGGCGCGGCAGATGTCGCAAATCTCGTCGAAATGCTCGTAGAGGAAACTTTCCTTGTGGTGATGCAGACACCACTTCGCCATGATCGACCCGCCGCGCGACACGATGCCGGTGACGCGACTGACGGTGAGCGGGATGTAGTGCAGCCGGACGCCGGCATGGATGGTGAAATAGTCCACGCCCTGTTCCGCCTGTTCGATCAGCGTATCGCGGAACACCTCCCAGTTGAGATCCTCGGCAATGCCGTTGACCTTCTCCAGCGCCTGATAAAGCGGCACCGTGCCGATCGGTACCGGCGAATTGCGGATGATCCATTCGCGGATATTGTGGATGTTGCGCCCTGTCGAAAGGTCCATGACGGTATCGGCGCCCCAGCGGATCGCCCAGACCATCTTCTCCACCTCTTCCGCCATGGAGGAGGTGACGGCGGAATTGCCGATATTGGCGTTGATCTTCACCAGAAAATTGCGGCCGATGATCATCGGTTCAAGTTCCGGATGGTTGATGTTGGCGGGAATGATGGCGCGGCCCGACGCCACTTCCTGACGGACGAATTCCGCCGTGACGTAATCAGGGATATGCGCGCCGAAACTCTCGCCGTCACGCGCGAGCTTCTCCTTCGCTGCCTCGCGCCCGAGATTTTCGCGAATGGCGATGAATTCCATTTCCGGCGTGATGATACCTGCCCGCGCATAGGCAAGCTGGGTCACGGCTTTACCTGCCGTGGCTCTGAGCGGCTGGTGGCGCACGGAAAATTCGGGCGTCAGCCGTTCGCCGGTGGCAAAGCCGTTATCCTCCGGCTTGAGGTGCCGGCCATCATAAGCCTCGACATCGCCCCGCGCTACAACCCACTCGTGACGCAGACGCGGCAGACCCTTTTCAATCAGAACGGGATGGGTAGGGTCGGTATAGGGACCGGAGGAATCATAGACCGTCACCGGCGGTTCGCCCGCCGTCGGATGGACGGCGATCTCGCGCATCGGTACGCGGATATGCGGATGTAAAATGCCTGATTTGTGGATTTTCGTGGAGGCGGCATGCGGCCCGGTGGTGACGGAAAGCGGGATATTCTTGGCAGCGATATTCATCTTGAGGCTCCAAAGCTTAACAGTGGAGACCCAGTTCGAGCCGGAATGATGGAAAATACCGAAGTGCCGAAACACGGCGTCATGCGCCCGTCCGACATCAGGTCTTTGCACCGTCCCTACGCCAGTATGAACTGGATCAGGTTCAACGGGTCACTGCGCATGAAAGCAGAATCTCAGCCCCTTGACGGGACACCCCTGGTGAATGACCCCAGCAAAAAACACCATCAGGCATTTGTCAAGGCCGACGATCCATGCTTGGCAAAGGTGCGGGAATGGCGCATGCTGCCGTTAGTTGTAATTAACCTAACGGTTTAGGCGAATATTATCGTTTGCAACGTAACGATAAGCACAAACCATCCTGATGTGAAATTTATGGGAGATACGTCGGAATGAATGCGACTATACGTGAAATACTGGCCAAATTCGGCCAGCTTCCAACCCCCGTCGATACGATTGCAGATGAAGCCGATCTTTACGCGGCGGGGCTTTCTTCCTTCGCATCGGTGCAATTGATGCTCGGCATCGAAGAAGCATTCGATATCGAATTCCCGGACAATCTGCTGAACCGCAAGTCGTTTGCCAGCATCAAGGCCATTGAAGACACCGTTAAGCTCATTCTGGATGGTAAAGAGGCAGCCTGATGAACGTCACCGTAGCGCCGCAGGATGAAACGCTGTCCGCGCGCGCGGGCCGTGTCGCAGCAATTGCCGCCAAACACGCAGATGAGGTGGATGTTACCGGCCGCTTTCCGCAGGAAGCCGTTGATACACTCAGGCAGGAACGCCTGCTCGGCATTCAGGTCCCCGCTTCGCTCGGTGGCGAAGGTACTTCCCTGCAGGAAATCGCCGATATCTGCGCCCGGCTCGGCCAGGCCTGTTCCGCAACCGCGATGATTTTCGCCATGCACCACATCAAGCTGTCCAGCCTTGTGGAACATGGCGAGGCGAGCGCATGGCATGCGGGCTTCATGAGCCGCGTCGCGGCGGAACAGCTGCTGCTCGGCTCAGCCACCACCGAAGGCGGCATCGGCGGCAATCTGCGCAACTCCATCTGCGCAATCGAGGTCGAAGGCGATTTCTGCCGGCTGGAAAAGGACGCCACCGTCATTTCCTATGGCAGCAATGCCGATGCGATCCTCATCACCTCGCGCACCCATAAGGATGCCGCGCCCGCCGATCAGGTGATGACCGTATTCCTGAAAAACCAGTACACGCTCGAAAAAACCCATGTCTGGGATACGCTCGGCATGCGCGGTACCTGTTCGGATGGTTTCCTGTTTCGCGGCGAAGCGCCGGCGGCACAGATCTTCCCGAAGCCTTTCGCGGAAATCGCAGCGCAATCCATGCTTGCAAGCTCGCATCTTCTCTGGAGCGCCGTCTGGTATGGCATCGCGTCGGATGCCGTGCTGCGCGCGCAGTCTTTCGTCAGAGCCGCAGCGCGCAAGTCGCCCGGCACGGCTCCTCCCGGCGCGATCCGCCTTGCGGAGGTTTCCACCAAGCTGCAGGTGGTGAAATCCAACATCATCGCCGGCATCAAGGCTTACGAGGATACCAAGAGCGACCCGGAAAAACTGATGTCGATGGCCTTTGCCGTCGCCATGAACAATGTGAAGATCTGCTCTTCGGAAACCATTCTTGAAATCATTGACCACGCCATGCTGGTCTGCGGCATCATGGGCTACAAGAACGGCACGCCCTACAGCCTCGGCCGGCACCTTCGCGACGCGCATTCTGCCCGTCTGATGATTTCCAACGACCGCATTCTCGGCAATTCCGCCAATCTCCTGCTGGTTCACAAGCAGGACACCAGCCTCTTGGGATAAGACCATGGACATGCAAACATCGTTTCTCGATCGACTGTTCGAAGAAGGCCTGCTGATTGAAACGGGTGTGGACGGTCTTTATGGACGCAGCGGCCAGTTCGAGGACGTGATTGCCGCATTCGAGCGGCTGATCGACCGCACGGGCGGCGCTGATGGCGCCGAAGCGATCCGTTTTCCGCCCGGCATCAACCGCGCCTACTTCGAAAAGAGCGGTTACATGAAGAGCTTCCCGCAGCTCGCCGGCACCGTCCACTCCTTCTGCGGCTGCGAACTCGACCATGTCAGCCTGCTGAAAACCATGGATGAGGGCGGTGACTGGACCAAGGACCAGAAAGCGACAGACATCGTGCTGACGCCGGCGGCCTGCTACCCGCTTTATCCGACGATTGCCAAGCGCGGCGCGCTACCTGCCGGCGGCGGTCTCTATGACATCCAGTCCTATTGCTTCCGCCATGAACCCTCCAAGGATCCGGCCCGCCAGCAGCTTTTCCGCATGCGCGAATATGTTTGCATGGGTACCGAGTCCGACGTCACCGAATTCCGCCAGACCTGGATGGATCGCGGCGTCGAGATGATGAAAGCAGTCGGGCTCGACGTCACCATCGATGTCGCCAACGATCCGTTCTTCGGCCGTGCCGGCAAGATGCTGGCCAACAACCAGCGCGACCAGAACCTGAAATTCGAACTGCTGATCCCGGTCACATCGACGACCAGCCCGACGGCCTGCATGAGCTTCAACTATCACCAGGATGCCTTCGGCCAGAAATGGGGTCTTAACCTCGACAATGGCGATGTCGCCCATACCGCCTGCGTTGGTTTCGGCCTTGAGCGCATCGCGCTCGCGCTGTTTGCGCATCATGGCCTCGACGTGAAGAAATGGCCTGCGAAGGTCGTGGAAACGCTCTGGGGCTGATCATTCATGCGGCAGATTTTTCCCGGTCTCGACCCCCAAAATTATGTGCAGCATCCGCTCCATTCCTCCGAGAGAATGTGGCCGGAAACGAATTGCTACATCGATTTGTGGATCGAGGTGCTGGCCTCGAAAGGCTTATCCCCGGAAGCCATGTTCGGTTTCACCCTGACACAGGATTTCGAAGGCGACCAGTTCACCTTCTTCAAGGTGCCGCTGGAAGATCTCGAAGCACTTTATGGCGTTCGCGCCACCGAACTTGCGATCTTCGACAGGGTGGAAAACCATATCGAGGCGCAGCTGGAACGCGGCCGCATCTGCCTGATCGAGATGGACAGCTTCTATATGCCCGATACCCATGGGGTGGGCTACCAGAAAGAACACGGCAAGACCACCATCGCCATCAACCGGCTCGACCTCGCGAAACGTGAACTCGACTATTTCCACAATGCCGGCTTCTTCCATCTTGCAGGCGAAGATTTTGACGGCCTGTTCCAGCATCATCTGGCGGAAACCGATCCGCCCTTCCTGCCCTATACGGAGTTTGCGAAATTCGCTGACGGCAATCCTTCGCCGACGCATATTCGCAAGACCGCCGAACGGCTCTTGAAGTTTCATTTTTCGCGCCGACCCTCCGCCAACCCGGTCAGGGCTTTCGCAAGCGTCTTTCCGGCACAGGTGGAAAAGGTTGCCGACAGGCCATTCGGTTTTTTCCACAAATATGCCTTCAACACGCTGCGTCAGCTCGGCGCCAACTTCGAGCTTTTGGCAAGCCATCTCGAGTGGCTGGACAGGAATGAATTCGCTGAAGCGAGGGATCACGCGCTGCGCATATCCGAAGTCGCCAAGACGGTACAGTTCCAGCTTGCCCGCGCCGTCACCCGGCGCAAGTTCGATGCGCTCGCGTCAGTACTCGATCCGGCGGCGGATGCATGGGATGACGTGATGGAAGCGCTTGCGGCCAAACTGTCTGATGCCAGCGAGGCAGCGTGAGGACCTATCTTCCGGGTGAAAGCGAGGAATTGCTGAGCGAAGGCTGGACGCTGACGCTGACGCCCGCCGATGCCTGCGAAACACCCTCCGATATTCCCGCATCGCTTGAAAGCCTTCACGTCTCCGTGCCCGGAACCGTGGCGCAGGCTCTGGAATCGGCCGAAAAGTTCGACCGCCTTGCTCCAGCGCCCCTCAATGACAGGGATGCCTGGTATCGGCTGACGATGATTTCCGATACGCGCGAACGCGCCACACTGCGCTTCGATGGTCTCTCCACCATTGCCGAAATCTTCTTCAACGGTGAGCTGATCGCCGCAAGCCAGAGCATGTTCGAAAGGCTGGAAGTGCCTGTCGAACTAACGGGCGCAGACGAACTTTCGATCTGCTTCCGGGCGCTTGCGCCGAGACTTGAAAAAACCGGGCCCCGCGCCCGCTGGCGGCCGCAAATGATGAATACGCAGGGCTTGCGGCTGATCCGCACCACTGCACTGGGTTACATGCCCGGATGGTGCCCGGAAATCCACGCCGCCGGCCCCTGGCGACCCATCAGCCTGATAAGGCAGGACGGAGTGCTCTGCACGCTCCGGTCTTCGCTGGACGGAGACGGAACGGGAACGGTCAGCATCGTGCTGCAAAGCAACCGCCCGATAAAATCGGCAAGGCTTGGCTGTGCCGGTTACAGCGCCGATCTTTCTCCGGACGAGGGCGGCAAGCTTTCCGGCGAATTGCGCATATCCGATGTCGAACAATGGTGGCCGCATACCCATGGCAGGCCGGCTCTGCATGAGGTCGTTCTCGAGCTGGACGGCACGCAACATCACCTTGGGCGCACGGGCTTCCGGCAAGTCGAGATCGATCACGGCGAAGACGGCAACGGTTTCGGCCTCAAGGTGAACGGTCAGCAGGTATTCTGCCGCGGCGCGGTATGGACGACGGCCGATATTGTGCGCCTGCCGGGAACGCGGCCGGACTATGAACCATGGCTTAGAAAAGCCGCTGAAGCGGGCATGAACATGATCCGCATCGGCGGCACCATGGCCTATGAGACGCCGGAATTCTTCGCGCTTTGCGACGAGCTTGGCATCATGGTCTGGCAGGATGCCATGCTCGCCAATTTCGATTACCCGGCAAAGGACGAGAGCCTGCGCCAGCATATCGTGACGGAAATCTCGCAGTTCCTGGAAGCGATCGCGCTTTCTCCATCGCTTGCCGTTTTCTGCGGCGGCAGTGAAATGTACCAGCAGGGAGCTATGCTCGGCCTGCCAGAGCAGATATGGAAGGGAACGCTTACCGAGGAAGTCCTGCCGGAACTCCTCGCCGAGAAGCGGCCAGATGCAGCCTATGTCGCCAATTCCCCTTCCGGCGGCGCATTGCCCTTCTTTCCCAACGTCGGGGTCGGCCATTATTACGGCGTGGGCGCCTATTGCCGCCCGCTGGAAGATGCGCGCCGCGCCAATCTGCGCTTTGCCGCCGAGTGCCTCGCCTTCGCCAATATTCCCGAACAGGAAACGCTGGACAGATATCTTCCCGGCGTCGCCGTGCACGATCCACGGTGGAAAGCCCGCGCACCGCGTGATCGTGGCGCCTCCTGGGATTTCGAGGATGTTCGCGATCACTATCTGAAACTGCTCTACGACGTCGAACCGGACGTGCTGCGTCGCGAAGATGGCGGCCTTTATCTCGACATGTCCCGGGCCGCGACGGCCGAGGTCATGGAGGCGACTTTTGCCGAATGGCGGCGCAGCGGTTCCTCCTGTCAGGGCGCTCTGGTCTGGACCCTGCAGGATCTCGTTCCCGGCGCGGGCTGGGGCATTATCGATGCGACCGGCAGGCCGAAATCCGTTTGGCATGCACTGAAAAGGGCGTTCCGTCCCATTCAGGTCGGCCTTTCAGATGAGGGCACGAACGGGCTGGATATCCATCTCATCAACGAGACCGGCGGCGGCTTTGAAGCCATGCTGGAACTGACCTGCCTGCGCGAAGGTGTGCAACCTGTCGTTCACGCCAAACGACCGCTCACGCTTTTGCCGCGGCAGGGCCAGACGATTGCCGCAACAGATTTGTTCGGCGCCTTTTTCGATACGACCTATGCCTATCGTTTCGGCCCTCCGTCCCATGATGTAACGGTCGCCAGGCTTCGCGACGTTGCGACAGGACATGTCATCGCCGACGCGTTCCATTTCCCTCTCGGCCGTAAAAAGGCGCTGCATGCCGCGAACCTTCAGGTCGCGCTCAGCGAAACGAGCGGCAACTGGTCTCTTGAAATCGGCGCGGACCGGCTGGCGCAGTCCGTCCATGTCGAGGTGCAGGGTTACCGCGCGTCGGAAAACTGGTTCCATCTCGGCCCTGGCGAGACCAGAAAAATCGGCCTCCTACCGGAGACCCCGGCGACAGAAGCTCCTCCTTCCGGAGAGGTCGTGTCACTCGGTTCCAGCCGGCGATTTTCCTTCTAGGGCACGACCGCTAAGCGTTTTTACTGCAAATGCTCGAGAGCCAGTCGCTTCACCGCGTCGATATAGGTTTGTTTGGCTTCAGGCGTTGAAAGATTGTGATCGGCATCAGGAATGATGGTCAGCGACACGTTCTGATAGGCTGATAGCCCTTCGCCATTGGCATCAAAATAATATTGGAAGTGCTCCAGACCATCATCGTTGTCGCTGTAAAGCAGATGGACGGCGGTATCATTCGCCTTCAATTTGTCGAACGCGCCATAAACGGCACGCCCTTCCTCGCTCCCCCTGCGGAACAGCCTCGCCGTTTTTGTCGAAAGCCTCTTGATCGTCGCCTTGACGATATTCAGTCCGGCACTTGCCACATCGACATCGCCGCTGATGAGACGCTTGAATGTCGCGCCCTGGCGAAAGCGCTGGCTGTATTCCCCGAAGGAACGCGGCCGTTTATGCAAGGCCTCATCCACCGAGCGGCCTTTGCGCCAATGGAAGACCACCGGATTGACCGCGACAACCGCACCGATCCGCTCATCGGCGATTGCGCCGTTGAAGGCGAGATAAGCGCCGCTGCACCGGCCCGCCGCAATGAAAGGCCCCTTGCCGCGCTTGCCGAGAAAATCGAGTGCGGCAGCCACGTCGTCATTCTGCGCGACATCGTAGAGAACCTGCTCAGGCACATTCTTGACCGGAGGGCTGTCGGCAATATTGGCCGCGTCGAAGCGAAGCGATGCCACACCCTCACGCGCCAATGCTCGGGCCATCTGAACGGAAAGCCTGCCCCAGCCCGCATGCCGGTCATAGGCAGCGCCAAGTAGAAGAACCGAAGAAACCACATCCCCATCATCTGGCCCGCAAAAAACGCCGAAAAGCCGTCCGCCATCTCCAAACTGCACCGGCTGCTCGACGAAACCGCGACCGCGCTGCGGAGCATTGAGGGTGAAATCCTCCAGAGGCATCGCCGCACTCTCGGCGTGGGTCTGAGAGAGAACCCAGTCGACCAGCCGATTGACCACATCGTCGGATATTTTCGAGAGCGTCGGGCTGGAGACGAGATCGTCGTAACCTGAAAACTCCGCCTCCTCCACCTTAGCGCCGGTCGTGGCAAGATGTTTGGCGAAATCGGCATCGGTCACGCGGCCCGGTCGGGAGAGAGCCAGAATGGTGCGCGCCGGAGCAGCCGCGAGATTGGAAAGATTGGTCTTCCTGATCGCATCCGCAACACCCGCAGGCATGGTCATGCCGGCAATCGATCCCGCTTCCATCATCCTCTGCGCGGGCCGAAGGCCTAAACCATCGTCGATCATCGACGACCACATCGCCAACTCACGCAGATAGGCGCGGCCGGAAACGACAGGCGCCAGAAACGCCATGGAACCCGCTTCGGCCACATCGGCAAACGCCTGTGCCGCTATCAGACAACCGAGGCCCTGAGCGACGACAACCACCTCAGTGCAGCCGGAAAGACGCTTCAGACAGTTGAGCGCTACGCGCACATCCGAAACCCAGTCCGCCGCGCGGCCCGCATCATCAGGGTCAAGCGCGTCACCCGCGCCGAGATAATCAAATCGAAGGCTAGCGACACCGCAGGCGGCCAGCCGCTCGGCCAGTACCCGTTGAAACTTGCGGCTGCAGAGCTCCTCCATGCCCCATGGGCTGACGAAAAGAACGGCATGGCCTTGCCTGACTTGCTTGTGCGCCGGATGGAAAATCCCGGTGAGCCCGTCAAAAGAAACCGGATGCGCAACCGCCCCATGCGAGGCAATGCCGGAAAGCGACAATGCATCAAGGGACGGATCGCTGCCTGCACGCTCTGAAATATCTATCGCCATCGACCTTGCCATCATTGCGCCAGTGTCTGGCTCAACCCTCGCGGGATCATTGCATCGAAGCGTCTTAACGCCTGATCTACAATAAAAACAACAATATTAGAGAAGTCTAAAAATATAGTCGCATTTATATCCCTTGTCGCCCACACGTTGCAAAAACAAAAGCGGGGGTGACGGAGAAGTCTCGGCAGGGCCGCTATTTTGCTCGAAACCGCTTGAATATACTGATAAATAGCGAGTCCCACACCTATTTGCAGGAGGAGGTTGCGCCACCCGGCCACCGGATCGTCTAGACACCGCGCAAACCAACACGCCGGGCCTCGCCCGCCAGGTCATAGAAGTTTTATATGGAACAAAGCCTTACGCGTTATATCTGGTCGCACACGAGGCGGCAGCAGCTTTTCATTCTGCTGATCGTGGCCCTCTCGATGATCCCCTATTTCCTCGCCTTCGATCTGCCCAAGCAGATCGTCAACGGCCCAATTCAGGGGGATGGTTTCGAAGGGGCGAATGCGACGCAGCTTTTCATGCATCTCACGGTCGATATTCCCTATTGGGGCACCGTGACATTATTCCCCGGGCTTGAGCTCAACCGCATGTCGATGCTGATGGCGCTCAGCCTGACGTTCCTTGCGCTTGTCGTCATCAACGGTCTTTTCAAATATTATATCAATACCTTCAAGGGTCGCCTCGGCGAACGACTTCTGCGGCGTATCCGCTTCGAGCTCATAGACAAGATTCTGCGGTTCCCACCCTCCCATTTCAAACGGGTCAAGGGCGCTGAAATCTCCAGCATGGTGAAGGACGAGGTTGAGCCGCTCGGCGGCTTTACCGGCGACGCCTTCGTGCAGCCGGCCCTTCTCGGCGGCCAGGCGCTCTCCGCGCTCTTCTTCATTCTCGTTCAGAATTTCTGGCTGGGCCTGATCGCAGCTTTCATGGCGGCAATCCAGGTGGGCATCATTCCCAAAATGCGCCGCCGCCTCATCGAGCTCGGCCGCCAGCGGCAGCTGAGCGCCCGCCAGCTTGCCGGACGCATCGGCGAAATGGTCGACGGTATCGGCACCATCCACGCCTATGACACCTCCAACTACGAGCGCGCGGATGCCTCGCATCGCCTCGGCGACATCTTCAAGATCCGCTACGATCTCTACCAGTGGAAGTTTCTGGTCAAATTCATCAATAACTTCCTCGCGCAGCTGACACCCTTCTTCTTTTATGCGCTCGGCGGTTATCTCACACTGAAGGGCAGTCTCGATGTCGGGCAGCTGGTCGCCGTCATCAATGCCTATAAGGAACTGCCGGGACCGCTGAAAGAACTGATCGACTGGGATCAGGCACGCCAGGACGTGCAGGTGAAATACGAGCAGGTCTTCGAGCAGTTCGATGCCCCGAACATGATCGAAGAGAAGGTGCAGAAACTGTCTCCCGGCACCGTTGCTGCAATCAGCGCCCCGATCGTCGTCGCCAATCTGACGCTCGAGGATGATAGCGGCAGCCGGCTTCTGGAGCAGGCATCGCTGAAGGTCGAGCCGGGTGAGGTGATCGCCATCGTCGGCGGCTCGGGCGCCGAGGCGCTGGCGGATGCGATCGGCCGCACGCTCTGGCCAACCTCTGGCAAGATCAGCATCAACGACGTCGACATATTGGAACTGCCGGAATCGCTCACCGGGCGGCGCATTTCTTATGTCTCCTCGGACAGTTACTTCTTCCACGCCAGCCTGAAGGACAATCTGCTTTACGGCCTCAAACACGCCCCGCTTGCCGACAGGGACTATGAGGGCGCGGCGCTGGAACACCGCAAGTGGGAAATCCGCGAAGCCAAAATGGCGGGAAATCCACTGATCGATATCAACAGCGAATGGATCGATTACGCTTCAAGCCCGGCCGGCGACGGCAAACCGGAAAATCTTATCCAGGCCATTCTGGCCGTCCTCGACAGCGTGGAGCTCTCACAGGATATTCTGGAATTTGCGCTGCGTTCGTCGATCGATCCTTTGACCGACCTGCATCTTGCCGCCCGCATCGTGGAGTTGCGGCATGTCCTGCGGGCCGAACTGGAGAAGGAAAATCTGAGCGGCCTCATCGCACCCTTTGAACTGGAGAGCTACAACAGCGAGGCGACGGTCGGTGAAAACCTTCTGTTCGGCACCATGCGGGATTCGTCCCAGACGATCAGAATCGTCATCGAAAGCGACTATTTCCGCGCCCTGATGCGCGAAACCGGTCTCGTCAAAACCCTGTTCGAAATGGGTTACACGATTGCCGAAAACATCGTGGAAATCTTCGCCGACCTGCCGGGAGATCACCCCTTCTTCCAGCAGCTTACCTTCATGACCCCCGATGACATTCCAGTCTATCAGCAGATGCTGCAGCGGCTTCAGGGAAAGAGTTTCGACGAGGCCAATGAAAACGAAAAGCGCGCAATGCTGCGGCTCAGCTTCTTCTACATCGAGCCTCGCCAGCGTTTCGGCCTGCTGTCGCCGGAGATCATGAACCGGATCGTCGAAGTCCGACACATGTTCCATGAGAACCTGCCCGACAGCCTGAAAAACGTGATCGAAATCTACGATCCGACCAAATACATGAGCGCTACCAGCCTTCTGGACAACATCCTCTTCGGCAAGGTCGGCCATCGTTACACCGACGCCTCGCGGCGCATCACCCGCATCGTGGCCGATGTCATGCGCAAGCAGGGTGTCTATGAGCGCGTGCTGGCGGTGGGTCTGGACTTCAACCTCGGCGCCGGCGGCAAACGGCTTGGCCCGCTCCAGCGCCAGAAGCTCAATCTGGCACGGGCGCTGATCCGCAAATCCGATTATTACGTCTTCAACCGCCCTCTCCCCGGCCTCGATCCCCGACAGCAGGAGGAAATTGTTGAACGGGTCATCACACTCCTGAAACAGAACAACAATAACCCGTCGATCATATGGGTTCTGTCGAATGCGACGCTCTCTCGCATGTTCAAGCGAGTGATCGTTGTTCATCAGGGTCTGATCACCGCCGACGGAAGTTACGAGACTCTCGCCGAGGAAAACGGTACATTCAAGGACATGGTCGCAACATAAGTCCAAGAAGGTGACCGAGGTGGAACAAGAACAGGGTAAGTCAATGCTGTTTAAAGACGAAATTCAAATGCTGAAAAGGGTCCCGTTTTTTTCTGAAATGGAACCGTCAAAGCTCAAACTACTCGCATTCGCGTCCGACCGAGTATCCTATCATGCTGGCGACGTACTGTTTCATCAGGGAGACGTCGGCGATGCGGCCTATGTTCTCTTGACCGGAAAAGTCGATGTTCTCGTCGATTCCCCTTCGGGCACGCTGAAAGTGGCCGAAATGACCGGTAATGCCATTGTCGGCGAAATCGCAATCCTTTGCGATAGCGTCAGAACAGCGACCGTTCGCGCCTCCACCAATGTGGAAGCCCTGCGCATCGGCAAGGAACAGTTCTTCAAGCTCATGTCCGATTTCCCTGACATCACCATCAAGGTCATGCGTGTTCTCGCCGAACGCCTTACCCAGACGACGGCGGAACTGAGCAAAGCGCGAACGAGCGTCAGGACATAAACGGCAATTCCTTGCTACCGTGAATGGCGATATTGGAAAAATAAATGTCGTACTATTGCAATATAAATGAAATGCTGACTGAATAAGGGGTAAAGGCTTCCGCCAGAAACGAGCGGATATAAGAATCTATAGAGACAACGGGCTTCATGGGAGGAAAGCGTGCAAGATTCCGTTGTTATTGGGGTGTGTCATGGCGTTCGATTCCGACACAGCAAGTCGGGAAAGTAATAGAAATTTTCGGGTAAAGATCTGGGGTGCGCGGGGAACGCTTCCTGTTTCAGGTGAAAACTTCCGAAAATACGGCGGGAATACCATCTGCATCGAGGTAAGATGCGGCGATCACGTTCTTTTGTTCGATGCGGGTTCGGGCTTGCATCCCGCTGGCCTTGCCTTGCGGGCGGAAGGCATTACCGACGTCAACCTGTTCTTCTCGCATTGCCATTACGACCACATTGTCGGCTTCCCCTATTTCAAGCCCTTTTATAACAGCTCCAACGATGTGGCCATCTGGTCGGGCCACCTTGCCGGCACCATGACGACCCGGGAAATGCTCAGGGATTTCATGAGCCCGCCCTGGTTCCCCGTGCCGCTGGAGATCTGTTGTGCCAAGATCGCAACGCGGGACTTCCTGCCCGGCGATGCGCTTGACGTGCATCCCGGCCTTTCGATCAGAACCGGAATGCTCAACCATCCCGGCAACGCCATCGGATACCGGCTGGACTGGGAAGGAAAATCCCTTGCCATCATCACCGACACCGAACATGAGCCGGGCAGCATCGACGAAACCGTGCTCGACCTGATCAGGGATGTCGATCTTTTCCTCTATGACGCCATGTTCACCGATGAGGAAATGGGCCTTTATCGCGGTTATGGCCATTCGTCCTGGCAACAGGCGATCCGCCTCGCCAAACTCGCTGGCGCAAAAAATGTCGGTTTCATCCACCACGCCCCCAGCCGCAGCGACGAGGAACTGGACAGCATCGAAAAACAGGCAAAAGCTCTGTTCAGCGGCGCGTTCGCGGCCATGGACGGCCAGATCATCGAACTCTGATCGCAACTTGGCTCCGGCGAAGATTTGATCTTGCCGACCGTTTTTTCGAAGTCCTGATTCAACATCTTTTGCACGCAGGCATTCGAACACGCACAATTGACTGTTTGCGATCAATTGCTCCACGATATTGCCACGAGACACCCTGCACTAAGGGGTGCCACCACATACTACATGATGATTCTGCGTCGATGACCACATGATGGGATTTGCATGATCCGTTTCTTTTCGGAGACCAATTTGAGACGCGCCCGGATTTTATCCGGTCTCATCATATTTGCTTTCGTATTTTCCCATCTTTTCAATCACTCCCTCGCGCTCATCTCCATCGATACCGCCGAACGGGCGCGAAAATGGTTCAGCCTGATCTGGCTCAATCCCGTCAGCAGCCTGCTTTTTTATGGGTCGGTTGTCGTGCATGTCTGCCTTGTTCTGCGCTCGCTTTATCAGCGCAGAACGCTGCGCATGCCGCTTCGCGAAGCGCTTCAGGTCATTTTCGGCCTGTCGATCCCGTTTCTGATCATCGGCCATGCCGTGAATATCCGCGTATCGCACATGCTCTATGGCATCGACGTCGGTTATTATTCGGTTATCCGCCGCCTGTGGATCAATAATCCTGTCAGCGGCGCATGGCAGAGCCTTGCATTGATCGTGATCTGGATCCACGGATGCATCGGCCTTTATTTCTGGCTGCGTTATCGCGACTGGTATCCGAAAATCGCCGGGCTCTTCATGACGGTGGCAGTGATGCTGCCGCTTCTGGCCTTGCTGGGTTTCAGCGATGCGGGCCGCTGGCTGGAGGAAGTCGATCGGAAATACGCGCTTCCTCCCGGGCTCTCGGATTACGCCATCCAGAGAGACGAGCTCCCGCTGCAAAGGGAGATGGAAACGCGAATCCGGTTCATTACCAGCACGACCGAAGCGCTTTTTGCCGGCGCGGTCATGCTGGTCTTCGTATTGCGCGGCGTGCGCAGCTTCCGGCAACGGTTGACCGCCATCGAAATCCACTATGAACAGGGCGCACAAGCACGCATCCCGGCCGGCTTCAGCATTCTCGAAGCCAGCAGGCTCGCGGGCATCCCGCACTACTCCGTCTGTGGCGGCAAGGGACGCTGCTCAACCTGTCGCGTCAAGGTTCTGAACAGCAAGGGCCCGCTTCCGCCACCCGGGGAGATAGAGCAGACCACCTTGAGGCGCATCCATGCCGATTCGGATGTGCGGCTCGGTTGTCAGCTGCGCCCTACGAGCGATCTCAACATCGCGCTTCTCGTTTCACCGCCCCAGCAGAGCGATCTGCCCGCGGATGCACAGCCGGCCCGACCCGGCCGTGAAGAAGAAATCGCCATCCTCTTCTGCGATCTGCGTAACTTCACCACGCTGTCCGAAGCGAAGCTGCCCTATGATGTCGTCTTCCTTCTCAACCGCTATTTCACCATCGTCGGCCAAGCCGTCGAACACGCCGGAGGTCATCTCGACAAATTCATTGGCGATGGCGCCATGGCCCTTTTTGGACTTGGCGAGGATGCGGACCGTGCCTGTCGCAACGCCATGAAGGCAGCCGCAACCATATTGCGGGATATCGCCATCCTGAACGAGGGGTTGGAGAAACAATTCGCCGTCCGCCTGGAAGTGGTGGTCGGCATTCACTCCGGCCCGAGCATCGTCGGTGTGATGGGATATGGCGCGGCAAAAACCCTGACGGCCATAGGCGATACCGTCAACGTGGCAAGCAGGCTCGAATCCAAGGCCAAGGAGTTCGGCGCCGCCATCGTCGTTTCCGAACCGGCCATCATTCAGGCGGGACAGGAGATTGCCGATCTCAGGAGCGAAGAAATCGCCATTCGCGGCCGAAACTCGCAGATGAGGGTCTTCCTGCTCTCGAAGGAAGAGAGCGAGCGCTATTTATGAAGTAGCCCCGACAAACCTGTCGGGGCGTCCGATCTCAAATCTTGCGATAGAGAAAATAACGGTCCGTCGGCACACTTGCCGGCACCGGCAGCGGCTTCAGCATGGGATGATCCAGAGGCAGCCCGCTGACCGCGAGGCCGCCTTTTGCCAGCATGCCCGCAGCAAGATCGGGCAACCATGTAAGGGTAACCGCATCCTTTTCCGGATAGCCCGTGCCGATATCGGCATGCACGAAAGCCGCTTCCGTGCCGATGAAAGCCGGAGCGGTTTGCGATATTTCGCCGATCACCAGATCCTCCTGCGCCGGAACCGAGGAGGCATGTGCACCCATGGCCCTGTCGAAAGCGATGATGCGGCGGTTGGGGAACAGCTCTCGCAGGTGATTGAAGGTGCGCCCGTTTCCAAGGCCGATTTCCATAAGCGCCCCTTCACCCGGCAGATCGAGATTGGCCGCGACATGGTTGAGGATATCCCGCTGCGCGGTCAACCGGCGAATGAAACTATCGAGTCTGCTCATTTTATCAGGCCTTGATGATGTGTTTTGCGGCTATATCCCGACGCGCGAAAACATTGCGTGTGTCGATGATAAGCGGCGCCCATTCGCTTAGAGCGGCATAATCCACATTGTCATGGTCAGTCGCAACGAGAACGGCGTCGAAGGCGCCGATCGCCTGCCTGTCCCACGGCACGGATTTCATGCCCATGAGGTGGCTATATTCCCGTGTTTTCGGGATTTCAGCCACGTAGGGATCGAAATAGGCCGCTTCGCCGCCGCGCTCCTGAATAAGCTCGATGAGCTTCAGTGAGGGGCTTTCGCGAATGTCAGGCACGTTCTTTTTGTAGGCGAGACCGACAACCAGCACCTTTGAGCGGCTGAGCGCCTTGCCGGAATGAATATCGAGCGCCTCCGCAACCCGTCCGATGACGTGACGCGGCATACCGGTATTGATCTCCCCGGCAAGTTCGATGAACCGCGTTGGCAATTCATATTCCCGCGATTTCCAGGTGAGATAGAACGGGTCGATCGGTATGCAGTGGCCGCCAAGACCCGGACCGGGATAAAAGGGCATGAAACCAAACGGCTTGGTTTTCGCCGCATCGATCACTTCCCATATGTCGATACCCATCGCCTCGTAGACGACCTTGAGTTCATTGACGAGGGCGATATTGACGGCACGGAAGACGTTTTCGGTGATTTTCACCGCTTCCGCCGTGGCATTGGTCGAAACCGGAACGATTTTTTTGACCACCGAACCGTAAAAAGCCTCCATCAGCTTTCCAGCGGCCTCACCATCGCCAGCGACAACCTTCGGAATGGTCGAGGTCTCGAAATCGCGATTGCCGGGATCTTCCCGCTCGGGCGAAAAGCCAAGGAAGAAATCGACGCCGGAGACAAACCCGGTGCTTTCCAGAATGGTCTTCACCACCCCGTCGGTGGTGCCGGGATAGGTGGTCGATTCCAGAACCACGAGCTGCCCCTTGCGCAGATGCGCGGCAATATCCCGGCAGGTCTTTTCGACATAGGAGAGATCCGGCTCGCGATATTTGGTCAGGGGCGTGGGCACGCAGATGGCGATGACATTGCATTCGGCCAGCCTGGAGAAATCCGAGGTGGCGACAAAGCCGTCATCCTGCCTCACACTTGCCAGCACCTCGTCCGAAACGGCCTCGATATAGCTGTGTCCGGCCTCGATCGCGGTAATTTTGCCGGGATCGATATCGAAACCGACAACCTCGAAACCGCCCTTGGCGATCGTCATGGCAAGCGGCAGACCGACATAGCCGAGGCCGATCACCCCCGCTTTGGCGCTTCTGTTTTCAATGCTGGAAAGCAGGTTCTGGGAAATGTCTGGGGAAGTCAAAGCGTGTCACGCTCCGCGCATGTGCAAAAGATGCCTTTCAGTTGGGCAAGAATGACTGACCTGTCAAGGCTCGGGCCTTTCAAATTCCGGTTGACGCCCAAGCCGCCGGCAACGCACAACCATCGCCATGAAGATCGCCTTTTATGCGCCGCTCAAATCACCCAACCATCCCGTTCCCTCCGGCGACCGGCTGATGGCCCGTTTGCTGATGAGAGCGATGACGATGGGGGGCCATGAGGTTTCAATCGCCTCCGAACTGCGCGGCTTCCTGAAACAGCCGGATGATCCCGCGCGGGCTTCGCTTGCCGATGCTGCTGAGCGCGAAATCGAGACCATCACGCAGCGCTGGCAGCTGGAGGGCGCACCGGACCTCTGGTTTTGTTATCACCCCTATTACAAGGCCCTCGATTTGCTTGGGCCGGAACTGGCCAGACGTTTCGATATTCCCTACGTCACCGCCGAGGCATCCTATTCGCCCAAGCGCAACGGGATGGGCTGGCAGGTGGTTCAAGACCGGTTGCTGGCCGCATTGAATGTCGCATCGATCAATATCTGCCTCACTGCGCGGGATCGCGAGGGGCTTGTGCGGGCCTCGCCCGCCCTTCGATGGGCCATGTTACCGCCCTTTATCGATGCCGAGGCCTTTCTCAAAAACACACCCAATCCGACCCCGGCAAAGTTGATTGCCGTCGCCATGATGCGGGCGGGTGACAAGCTCGACAGCTATCGCGCCCTTGCCGAAGCGCTCGCCCTTTTGCCGCAGGATATCAACTGGACGCTGGATATCGTCGGCGATGGGCCGGAACGCGCGGCCGTACAAGCCATGTTCAGCGCTTTTCCGGATCAGCGCCTTGTCTGGCACGGGGAAAAAACCGCGTCCGAGATCGCCATGCTTCTTTCGAAAGCGTCACTCTATGTCTGGCCGGGCCATGGCGAGGCCTATGGGCTTGCCTATCTCGAAGCGCAGGCCGCCGGCCTACCCGTCGTGGCCGAAAAGGTGGCGGGCGTTCCCGAAGTGGTAAAATCCGGCACCACAGGATTACTGACACCGGAGAATGATACAGCCGCCTATGCCGACGCGATTAAAACCCTGATCGGTGATGACAACAGGCGTGAAGAACTGGCAAGGGCGGCCCGGCAATTCGTCAGGAACGAACGGTCTTTGGAAAACGCCGCAAAAGAGCTGAACCATATCCTGCTGCAAGCAAAGGCGCGAAGATCATGAGTCTGGAAACACTCGTTGCGGCACTGGACGAATGTGAGCGGCGCGGCATAAAGGCCGATCTCTGGCTCAGGGACGACGATGCGGTGGAGCCGACACCGGCCCTCGACACGCTACTCGATCTTTGCGCCGGCTTTTCCGCTCCGGTCACGCTCGCGGTCATTCCCGAGATGACGACAGACAGGCTCGCACAGCATCTGGATACGTCTGATATCGCCCAGGTCGCCGTCCATGGCTGGTCCCATGCGAATTATGCCGGGGAGAAAGAAAAGAAGCAGGAGCTCGGATCACATCGCGATCCGGCCATCGTTCTCGATGAGTTGCAATCCGGGCTGGATAAACTCCACGACCTGCATGGTGGGCGCTTGGTACCTATGCTCGTGCCGCCATGGAACCGCATAGATGCCGGTATCGTGAAGGAGTTGGCCGGCCTCGGATATCGCGCCTTGTCCGTTTTCGGCCCGGAGAAAAGCACCCTGCCGCCCTGCCTGAACACCCATGTCGACGTGATCGACTGGCACGGCAGCCGCGGTGGCCGTGACGACGATGTTCTTTTCGCCGAGACCGCCGCCCGCATCCTGTACACCGCCGAGAACGGCGGCGCGACCGGCATCCTCACCCATCATCTCGTGCATGATGACAATGTATGGCGCTTCCTGAGACGGCTTTTCGAAGTGACCGCCGAACATCCCGCCGCCCGCTGGCGTTCTTCCAAGGACCTTGTCGACGAAATCTCACCATGATTTCCAGGCGATCAGCAACCCGCCCGCCTCAGTGGAAAGTTTCCGCCTGACCACTTCCACCTCATCGAAAGCTGCGCGGTCGGGAAGAGACGCGGCGACGAACGACGCCGGCGCGAGGCTGATGCTTCCGGCCCGGGCGATAACGGTGAATATCAAAGGACCGGTCGACCACCAGGCAGGCGCGCGCGGCATGTCTTCGATGATCCCGGGAAAGGCCTCCAGCATTTTGCCAAAAACCGGATGTCCGGTAGGCGCAGCGATGAAGGAATTGGCAAGCAGCATGCTGCCCTGCCCCGTGTCACGCGGCGTTTTTTCGTCAAATACCGTCAGCCCCGCCAGGGGCAGGAATGTATCGAAGCTCACATCATCCCGCGCCGGATACCAGTCACAATCAAGATAGATGCCGCCAAATCGCTCCAGCAGGATATAACGGGCCACATCCACCGCACCCGGATAATCGCCTTTGTCCAGCATGGTTTTGAAGATGCCGTTCGAAAACACGCCTTCCCGCTCAAGATCAGCCTCCCGCCAGAGGCGATAGTCGTAACCATGGTTAGAAGCGTGGGCGGCCCATGCCTCAACCGATACCGGCGGGGCTTTTTCCCCGATCCATATCTGGTGGATAAGCCTTGGCACGTCTTCACGGCTTTTGAGACTGATGATGCGACGTTCTTCCGTGGAAAACCGCGCATATTTCTGCAGCACCTGTGGCGGCGGAACCAGCGTATATTGATAGCCGATCCTGGCGACCATATCGCCCTCGGCCTTGGCGAGACGCAGCCGCGCGGCATGCAGCCTGCGCGGCAGACCGAGCACCGTCCGTTCGCCCATCAGATGTCCGTCTTTTGCTGCAACCAGCGATAAGAGAAGCGCGTCGGCTTCCACATATCGGCCGTCATTTTGCAACTGCCGGGCTTTATCGAGCTCAGCGTCATAATATTTCTTGTCGGACATGGATCCTCATTCAAAAGCACCCGTTAACATATCACGAAACAGGAGCTGTCAGGCAAGCCGCCCTATTTCGGAAGCCGGCTTTGAATTTGCTAAACAATTCGATGTTTCAGAGGCATAGACAGACAACAAACCCTGCGATAACGTGGATTTAAGCCCTCCTGAGCAATTGTCACAACGTAACAATAAAGAGACGGCAAGGAACCCTTTGGCATGAGCGCAGGCGCAGATTTGCTCCGTATTGAAAATCTGCGGGTTTCGTTTTCTCTGATGGGCGGCACCATCGATGCCGTCAGGGGTACCAGCCTTCGCATTCTTCCGGGAAAAGTCACTGCTCTCGTTGGCGAGTCCGGCTCGGGAAAGTCCGTCATCGGCCAGACCATCATGGGCATTCATCCCAAGACGGCGCGCGTGAACGGCCGCGTGTTGTTCACCGATCCGGAAAATGCCGCAGCCGGCCCTATCGATCTGCTGCAATTGCCGAAGGACGGGCGGGAAATCCGTTCAATACGCGGAAACCGCATCGGCCTGATTTTTCAGGAGCCTATGACGTCCTTCTCGCCGCTGCATACGATCGGCAACCAGATCGATGAGGCGCTCAGAATCCACAGCATCCTGTCGCCGGCCGAACGTGCGGAAAAAATGTATGAAACGCTCGATCTCGTTGGGTTTTCCAAACCCAAGAAGGTCGTGAACATGTATCCCTTCGAATTGTCGGGCGGCATGCGCCAGCGTGCCATGATCGCCATGGCGCTGATCTGTCGCCCCGCGCTCCTGATCGCCGACGAGCCGACGACGGCGCTTGATGTGACGATACAGGCGCAGATCCTGAAGCTCCTGCGCGATCTCCAGAGCCGGCTGAACATGAGCATGCTGCTCATCACCCACGATCTCGGCGTAGTGGCCAATATCGCCGACGAGGTCGCCGTGATCTATCAGGGCGAGATCATGGAGGCGGGCACGGTCGATGACATTTTCAAGTCGCCAAGCCATCCCTATCTCAAAGGCTTGATGGCCGCCGTACCGCATTTCGACATGAAGCCCGGCGAAAGGCTGAAGGCGCTGCGCGAAATCAACATTGACCACGAAAGCCTGGTCGGCAAAAAGACCGCCGCGGTCAATAAAACTCCCGGCCCGCTTCTGACCGTGGACAATATCAGCAAGACCTTCACAACCCGCAAATCCAGCTGGTTCCGCAAGGGTGACGCCAACGCCACCAAAGCGGTCAACAGCGTCAGTTTTGAAATCCGCCGAGGAGAATGCCTCGGCCTGGTCGGCGAAAGCGGCAGCGGCAAAACCACCGTCAGCAAAATCCTCATGCGCGCCGTGCGCCCGGATGAAGGCTCGGTGACCTTTCACCGGCCGCAGGGCGATATCGATGTCCTCAATGCGAAGGACGGCGACCTCAAGGAGCTGCGGTCGAAGATACAGATGGTCTTCCAGGACCCGATATCGTCGCTGTCTCCACGCATGACCGTGGGCAATATTCTGAGCGAGCCGCTCGAAATCCACGGACGGGGCGATGCGAAATACCGCGCGGAGAAAGTCCGCAATCTCGTCAGGGCTATCGGGCTTGGAGAAAGCGCGCTTAATCGTTATCCGCACAGTTTTTCGGGCGGCCAAAGGCAGCGTATCGGTATCGCCAGAGCCCTGGCGCTCGGACCCGAACTGCTGATCTGCGATGAACCCGTTTCCGCCCTCGATGTCTCCGTGCAGGCGCAAATCCTCAATCTGCTCAAGGATTTGCAAAAAGACCTCGGGCTTACCTATCTCTTCATCTCGCACAATCTGGCGGTGGTGGATTACATGGCCGACCGCGTGGCCGTGATGTGCGAGGGCCGCATCGTCGAGCTGGCGCCGCGGGAAATCATGATGCGCGCTCCCGTGCATCCCTATACCAAATCGCTGCTGGCGGCTGTACCTTTCCCCGATCTCGACCGGCCGCTCGATTTCCGCACCATCGGCAAGATCAGCGCGACGGGCAAATTCGACTGGGGCAAGCAGTTCCGCGATGAGGGTGATGGCGACATGATCTCCGCCGATCTGGGCGACGGCCATTTCGTTCTCGCAAACGGCAACGCCGATATCCGGGAGCTTCGCCCTTGATCACGCGCCGCACCACCCTTGCCCTGTTGGCCTCCGTTTTCCTGCCGGCCTATGCGCGAGCCGCCTATACCGACCCCGCCTATTTCAAGGAAAAACGGGAAAAGGGCGAATTGCCCGACGTAGCCGAACGGCTGCCGAAAAACCCGCGCGTCATCGACATGAAAGCGCTTGGCCGTGAGCCAGGAAAACATGGCGGCTCGGTGCGCATGCTCATTGGCGGCCAGCGTGATATCAGGCTGATGCCGATCAGCAGCTATGCCCGCCTCGTCGGTTATGACGAAAAATTCGAGCTTCATCCGGATATTCTGGAAAGCTACGACGTTCAGGACGAACGCATCTTCACCTTCAAGCTGCGCGAGGGCCACAAATGGTCCGATGGCAGCGACTTCACCTCTGAGGATTTCCGCTATTTCTGGGAGGATGTCGCCCTCAACAAGGAAATCCACAAGGGCGGTCCTCCGATCGAACTTCTGGTCAACAACAAACCACCCCTGATCGAGGTCATTGACCTGCTGACGGTACGTTACAGCTGGGACGGCCCCAACCCGGATTTTCTGGCCAAGCTCGCAGCCGCCTCGCCGGCGCGGCTGTTCCTTCCCGCCGCCTACATGAAGCAGTTCCACGTCAAATATCAGACTGCGGAAAACCTCGCCAAACTCATCAAGAAAAACAAGGCGGATGACTGGAGCGGGCTGCATATCAAGATGTCGCGGCAGGTGCGCCCGGAAAATCCTGCTTTGCCGACACTGGATGCCTGGCGAAACACAACCGCGCCGCCAGCCGAACAGTTCGTGTTCGAACGCAACCCCTATTATCATCGCGTCGATGAAAACGGCCTGCAACTGCCCTATCTCGACCGGTTCCTGCTGAACGTCACCTCGTCCGATATCATCTCGGCCAAGACGGCCTCCGGCGACAGCGATCTGCAATATTTTGGCCTCGATTTCGCCGACTACACCTTTTTGAAGGATGCGGAAAAGCGTTTTCCTCTGAAGGTGAACCTCTACAAGCGCTCCCAGGGTTCACGCATCGCGCTTCTGCCCAACCTGAATTGCGCCGATCCGGTCTGGCGCAGCGCTTTTCAGGACGTACGCGTGCGCCGTGCTTTGTCCCTTGCGATCAACCGGCACGAAATCAACATGGTCTGTTTTTACGGGCTGGCGAAGGAGAGCGCCGATACCGTTCTGCCGGAAAGCCCGCTTTACCGGCAGGAATTTGCGGATGCCTGGAGCGCCTTCGACCGCGCAACCGCCAACAGGCTGCTCGATGAAGCCGGTCTCGACAAGCGCGACAATGCCGGCCTTCGGCTCCTGCCGGATGGGCGTCCGGCCTATATCATCGTCGAGACGACTGGTGAAAGCACGCTCGAAACCGACGTGATGGAGCTGGTGACGGATCACTGGCGGCATATCGGTATTGCTGTTTCCGTGCGCCCCACCCAGCGCGATGTTTTCCGCAAACGCGCCATGGGCGGCGAGGTGCTGATGTCGGTATGGATGGGCATGGACAATGGTGTGCCGACACCTGATATGCTGCCTTCCGGCCTTGCGCCCACCGGTGACGACCAGCTGCAATGGCCGGTCTGGGGCGTCCATTATCTTTCCGGCGGCCGCGAGGGCAAGGAACCTGACCTGCCGGAGGCGGCGCACCTGCTCGATCTCCTGAAAAAATGGCGCCGAAGCGTCACCGAGGAAGAACGTCAGGCCATCTGGCTGGAGATGCTCGGGATTTATACGCAGCAGGTGTTTTCCATCGGTATCGTCAACGGCGCGCTGCAACCCGTCGTCCATGTCAAACGCATGCGAAACGTGCCGGACAAGGCGCTTTTCGGTTACGAACCCACATCTTATCTCGGCGTCTACATGCCGGATGCCTTCTGGTATGACGGAGACGCCTGATATGCTGCGGTATATTTTAAAGCGCATCCTCGTCATGATCCCCACGCTGATCCTGATCTCGATGCTGGTCTTCACCATCATCGAACTGCCGCCGGGCGATTATTTCGAAAGCTACGTCGCAGAGCTGCGTGCCATGGGCGAAACGGCGAACCTTGCCGAAATCGAGGAGTTGCGCGTCCGCTATGGCTTCGATCAACCGGCACCGATCCGCTATTTCCGCTGGGCGACCGGCATGCTCGTCGGTGATTTCGGTTATTCCTTCGAATATCAGCTGCCGGTCAGCGATGTGGTTGGAGACCGCCTGTGGCTGACGGTTCTGGTGTCCTTCGTCACCATCATCGTCACCTGGATCCTCGCTTTTCCAATCGGCATCTATTCCGCCACGCACAAATACAGCTGGGGTGACTACGGGCTCACCTTCCTCGGCCTGCTCGGCATCGCCATTCCCAATTTCATGCTGGCGTTGATCCTGATGTATTTCGCCAATATCTGGTTCGGCATCTCCATCGGCCACCTGATGGACCGGGAATATCTGAGCCAGGCGATGAGCTGGGCGAAGCTCAAATCGATCCTCGAACATATCTGGATTCCCGTCCTCATCATCGGAACAGCGGGTACGGCCGGCATGATACGCCGCCTGCGCGCCAATCTGCTCGACGAATTGCAGAAGCAGTATGTGGTGACGGCCCGGGCCAAGGGGCTTCATCCCTTCAAGGTGCTGACCAAATATCCGCTGCGCATGGCGCTGAATTTCTTCATCTCGGATATCGGCTCGATCCTGCCTGCGATCATATCAGGCGCGGAAATCACCGCAGTCGTCCTGTCGCTCGAAACCACCGGCCCCATGCTCATCAGAGCGCTGCAGAGCCAGGACATGTATCTGGCCGGTTCGTTCCTGATGTTCCTTGCTTTCCTGACGGTGATCGGCGTTCTGGTGTCGGATATCGCCCTTGCCATACTCGACCCGCGAATCCGCTTCGGAGGTGGTAACGTCAAATGACTTCATCCATTCCGAACCCCGGCGAAGCGCTGCCCCACTATGTCTCGACCGCGCCCTTCGACCCGTCGCTGATCGAACCCAACACGTCAGGAATGGCGGCCTTCAGCAAGGCCTCGCAGCTGCGTCTCATGTGGTGGCAGTTCCGTCAGCACAAGATCGCGGTCTGGTCCGGCGCTTTTCTGGTGGTGCTTTACCTTTCGATCCTGATCAGCGAATTCCTCGCGCCCTATAACCTCCATACCCGCAATATCGAGCACATCTACGCGCCACCGCAGGCCATTCACCTGTTCAATGACGGAAAATTTGTCGGCCCCTTCGTTTACGGCCGGGAAATGACGCTCGACATGGACAATCTAAGACGGGTCTATCGGGACGTGCCGACGGATATCCAGCCGCTGCGTTTCTTCTGCAAGGGCGATACCTATCACTTCTGGGGCCTGTTCGAGGGCAGAACCCATCTCGTTTGCCCGGCCGAAGGCGGTGAAATGTTCCTGCTCGGCACGGATCGTCTCGGCCGTGACGTACTCTCCCGTATCATCTATGGCGCCCGTATTTCGCTGACCATCGGCCTTCTCGGCGTCGCCATGAGCTTCGTTCTCGGCATTGTGATCGGTGGTCTGGCGGGTTATCGCGGCGGCACCTTCGACCTGATCGTCCAGCGCATCATCGAGGTGCTGCAATCCATCCCCAGCATTCCGCTGTGGCTGGCGCTTGCAGCCATCATGCCGGTGACCTGGAGCCCTATCCTCGTCTATCTCGGCATCACCATCATTCTCGGCATGCTGGACTGGACGGGGCTGGCGCGCGCCGTGCGCTCAAAACTGCTGGCGCTTCGCGAAGAAGACTATGTTTTGTCTGCACAATTGATGGGCGCGGGCACGCCGCGCATCATCGGCAGACACCTTATTCCCGGCTTCATGTCACACCTGATCGCCTCTGCCACATTGACGATTCCAGGCATGATCCTGGGCGAGACCGCACTGAGCTTTCTCGGGCTTGGTCTCAGACCACCGATCACAAGTTGGGGAATTCTGCTCACGGAGGCGCGCAGCGTCAGCGTCATTGCGCTATATCCGTGGCTTCTCATACCGACGATCCCGGTCGTTCTCGTCATTCTGGCCTTTAATTTCTTCGGTGACGGACTACGTGATGCTGCGGACCCCTTCAAATAAAATGGAATACGTCTTGATACACTGCCCTTCCGACGCCGCCTTCATCGTGAAAGGCAAAAAGAGGTCTGGCCCATGAGCTCCCGTTTGAACGACGCGCGCATTCTCATGTACAGCCATGATTCCTTCGGCCTCGGCCATCTGCGGCGGTGTCGCACGATTGCGCATGCTCTGGTGGAGGATTATCGCGGCCTCAACGTCCTCATCATTTCAGGTGCGACGATTGCCGGCGCCTTCGATTATCGCGCCCGTGTCGATTTCGTGAAAATCCCGAGCGTCATCAAGCTGCGCAACGGCGAATATACCTCGATGGACAGGCATATCGATCTTCAGGAAACGCTGAAGATGCGCCGCTCCATCATCTATCACACCGCAGAAAGCTTCCAGCCGGATATCTTCATCGTCGACAAGGAACCCATGGGCCTGCGCGGCGAGGTGGAGGAAACGCTCGCCTATCTCAAGGGACAGGGCACCAAGCTCGTCATCGGCCTGCGCGACGTCATGGATGCGCCGCAGCTGCTCGAAGCGGAGTGGAAGCGCAACAATGTCATGACAAAGATCGGCCAGTTCTATGACCACGTCTGGATTTATGGCCCGCCCGATTTCCACGATCCGCTGACGGGGCTCGACGTTCCGCACACCGTTCGAGACAAGATGGATTTCGTCGGTTTCCTGCAAAGGTCCAAGACGCAGGCCGAAACCGTATCGCATCGGCCGGAAGGCGATTACCTTCTCGTCACCACCGGCGGCGGCGGTGATGGCAGCGAATTGATCGATGACGTCATCAACGCCTATCGCCATGACAGCGAACTGACGCATAAGGCGCTGGTGGTGCTCGGCCCCTATATGCCGGCGGATCAGCGTCAGCGCTTCATGAACAGCGTCGCCGATATTCCGCATATCGAGATCATCGAGTTCGACAATCGCATGGAAGATCTCGTCGCCGGCGCGCAGGCCGTTGTTTCGATGGGCGGATACAACACCGTCTGCGAGATATTGTCTTTCGACAAACCCGCCCTCGTCGTGCCGCGCACGGTGCCGCGCGAAGAGCAGCTTATCCGCGCCAGCCGCGCCTCGGAGCTTGGCCTTTTCGACATGCTTCTACCGGAAGATGCCGAAAATCCGGCAAAAATGGCAGCAGCTCTGAAGGCGCTGCCAAACCGCGCACCGCCTTCCGTCAATGCGCGCGGGCTGAAACTGGATGGTCTGGAAAACATATCGCGCCGGATCGCCGAATGGCTGCCGCCCGAGGGCGACAAGGCGCCGATCACGCTAACCGCGTGACCGGTTCCCCGACAAACACCACTTCAAAAGAGACACGCGCAACGTGACCGATACAAAAAAAATCGTGGTGCTCCTCAAGGGCTATCCGCGCCTGTCCGAGACATTCATCGCTCAGGAGCTTCTCGGGCTGGAAAAGGCCGGCCTGAAGCTCGAACTCATGTCGATGCGCCGGCCCACGGACAAGAAGCGCCATCCCGTTCACGATGAAATCCGCGCGCCCGTTACCTATTTGCCGGAGTATCTGCACGAGGAACCGCTGCGCGTTCTGAGGGCGCTATGGGCCTGCCGCAAAAAGCCGGGCTTCACCAAAGCGCTTCGCCGCTTTTTCAGCGACCTGCCGCATGATCTCAGCCGCAACCGCTTCCGCCGTTTCGGGCAGGCCGCGGTGCTCGCGCATGAATGGCCGGACGATGCCGAATGGCTGCACGTTCACTTCATCCACACGCCCGCCTCGGTCGCCGCCTATACCCATCTGATGACAGGCACGCCCTGGACGATCTCGGCGCACGCGAAGGACATCTGGACCTCGAACGACCGCGACCTTGCCGCCAAGCTGCAAAGCGCCCGCTGGGCCGTGACCTGCACCGCCGGCGGTTTTCAGCATCTGCAGACCCTTTCCGGGGCCAAGAAGAATGTGCATCTGAGCTATCATGGCCTCGATCTCACCCGCTTCCCGCATTTCGAGACACCGCGTCCGGTAAGGGACGGATCGGACGCCGATGATCCTGTCAGGATTTTAAGCGTCGGCCGAGCCGTCAAGAAAAAGGGCATCGATATTCTGCTGCGCGCGCTCGCCTCGCTTCCCCAGAATATCCATTGGCGTTTCACCCATATCGGCGGCGGCGATGAACTGGCCGCACTGAAGAAACTTGCCGACGAACTCTGCATTGCCGACAGGATCGTCTGGACCGGGGCGATGGACCAGAAACAGGTATTGGAAAACTACCGGGAAGCAGACCTCTTCGCCCTTGCCTGCCGCATCACCAGCGATGGCGACCGCGACGGCCTTCCCAATGTGCTGGTCGAGGCTGCGAGCCAGGCTTTGACCTGCATCTCCACCAACATATCAGGCATTCCGGAGTTCTTCGTCAGTGGTGAAAACGGCCTATTGACGGAACCGGAAAATCCGGCCGCCTTCGCAGAGGCGCTACGCATGGCCATCACCGATCCGCAATTGCGCCAGCGTCTTGGCAGTGCAGCCGAAAACCGTGTGCGCACCGCCTTCGACCATCGCACCAGCATTGCCGAACTGACGGCCCTGTTCGAGACCGAGTGGGAAAAAACGCCATGACCGATACGGAAAAACGCCCCTGCGTCTTCTTTTACGTCCAGCACCTTCTCGGTATCGGCCATATCGCCCGCGCCAGCCGCATTGCCAAAGCCCTTCAGGCGGACGGTTTTGATGTGGTTCTGGTGACGGGCGGCACTCCGGTCCCGGGCTTTCCGGGCGAGGGCATCCGCCATGTCGAATTGCCGCCCATCGCCGTTAGCGACGGCAACTTTGCCGGCCTGGTCGACAGTTCCGGCAAACCGGTGGATGACGACTTCAAGAGGCTTAGAACCGATATGCTGATCGGGGCCTATCACGGCGCCAAACCCGATATCGTTATCATCGAGGCTTTCCCTTTCGGTCGCAGGCAGGTGCGTTTTGAATTGCTGCCGCTGCTGGACGAGATTGAGGACAGCGAACCGCGCCCGCTCGTCATGGCGTCGCTGCGCGATATTCTTCAGGAAAAAACCAAACCGGGACGGGACGAAGAGACCGTGTCGCTGGTGAAGAAACATTTCGATGCGGTGCTCGTCCATGGCGATCCGGATTTCGCCCGGCTGGAAGACACCTTTCCCCTCGCCGGTGAAATCAGCCAGCGCATCGTCTATACCGGGCTCGTCGCCCCCCTTCCGCCGCCGGAACCGGAGGAGAAATTCGACATCGTGGTTTCCGCAGGCGGCGGCGCCGTAGGGGCAACACTCATACGGGCTGCTATCGAGGCCGCCCCTCTGCTTGGTGGCATCAAGAACTGGTGCCTCGTAACCGGTCCAAACATGCCGCAAGCGGATTTCGATGCGATCTCGGCGCAGGCGGCCGAGAATGTGTCCGTCTTCCGTTTCCGTAAGGATTTCGCAAGTTTGCTCGCCGGGGCACGGCTTTCGGTTTCACAGGCCGGTTATAATACCGTCTGCGATATTCTTCAGGCCAGATGCCGCTCGCTTCTCATCCCGTTCGCAGCCGGGGGCGAAACCGAACAGAGCGCCCGTGCCGAACGACTGGCGCGGCTGGGGCTGGCGCATGTGCTGGAGGAGAAGGATATTTCGGCGCAACCGATGGCCGATGCCATCAAGGCAGCACTGGCCTTGCCAGCACCCGGCACGATCACGCTCGACCTCGACGGCGCGGCCGGAACGGCTAGAGCGCTGCGCCGCCTTTATGATGAGCGGTGAGGATCGTCTTCAACTCGCGAACCGCCGCCTCATCTGTAACCTTGCGCCCTGCGCCGGTGAAACCGAGCTTCGCCACCCTGCTTTCCAGATCAAAGGATGGAACGGCGGAACAGGATGCGTGGATTTCCGTGATCGGAAAGCGATCCAGCAATGTCTGAACGCTCTGCGGACGCACGCCGGCGCCGGGCATGATGATGATCCGGCCTGTCGCCATCTCGGACAGGTGCGCCAGAGCCTCCATCCCCTCAAGCGCCGAACGCGCGCCACCGGAAGTGAGAATTCTTGGAAATCCCAACGCGATGGCGGCTTCCAGCGCCTCTTCCATGTCAGGCACGACATCGAAAGCCCGATGCAGCGTCACATCCAGCCCGTCGGCATGATTGCGCAGCTCTTCAAGCAAGCCAATATCGAGCGAACCATCGCCACGCGACGCGCCGAGCACCACGCCGGAAAGGCCTGCAGCACGCGCCGCATCGATGTCGCGTTTCATGACATCCGCTTCGTCGCGTGTGAACACGAAATCACCGGCGCGCGGCCTGATCATGACGCTCACCGGCAGCCCACAGGACGCCGCGCGTTGCATGAAACCCGCCGATGGCGTCACACCGCCGCCCGACAGCGCCGCACAGAGCTCGATGCGATCGGCCCCGCCGCTGACCGCCGCTTCCAGACCGGCGACATCGTCCACACAAATCTCGAGAATCATCGTAACCTCTTTCATTTGGGTGGCCGTTACCTGCGGCGGCCCTTTCCATCAAGCGCGTAAAGCATATAAACGCCGCCGAGCCCCACGATTGCTCCCAATATGGAAGTTCCCGAATAGCTGGAGACCAGGGTTCCAACGGCAAAAATCAGCGCACCCAGACCAGCACCGAGAAAGATATTGACGGCAATCAGCGAGCTTCCGAGCCCCGGCCGATCAGCGATCAGTTCCTGCAGGTAGGTAATGGGAATGCTGATGATCGCGGCGGCACCCAGCGCACTGATAACCGTCTGCGCGTAGATATGCCACGGCGCGGAAGCAAGCCCCTGCAGGATGAGATAGATGGCATAAAGTCCCGCTCCCGCCGCAAGTGTCAGTGTTTGCGGAACCTTCTTCTCGATCCAGCCCCAGAGGAGAATGAAGACGATTTCCAGCGCAGCGACGATACCCGCAACAATACCGATATCCGCCACCGTGCCCTTGGCCTGTCCGGTTATGATAAGCGAGCGCACGGAATCGTTGAGATGCAGCATCGAGCAGATGAGCGCGATGGCGATGATCCGGAGCAGCACCCGCCGTGACCCGATTTCCGCAAGCGAGGCGCGCAGGCCGAACCGCGCTTCGGTATTTGCCGATGCCGGCGTGGCGGCCCGCGGCAGGCAGAAGGCGACGAGCAGAAAACAGACAAGCGCGCAGATGCCCGAAAACAGGAAAGCCATCAGCATATTGCCGGAATTCACCAGAAAAACACCGACAATACCAGGCACCAGCACCCAGGAGAGCGAGATGGTTGCCCGCATGATCGAGTTCACCGCGATCATTTCACCTGTCGAAAGGTTGCGCGCATCCGCACGCACATGCGCGAAGATCAACGAATTCATCGCTCCGAAAATCGGCAGAAGCACCAGCTTCGCGGCGACAAATGCCGTGGCGTTACCGGCCAGATAAACCAGCAGATAACCGCTGACGCCGAAGAGCGCGATATAGAGCATTGGCTTGCGATATTCGCCCAGCCTGTCGGCGACGATGCCCATCAACACGCTGGCGCTGACATTGATGACAGCGGCAAACAGCATCAACAGCGAATAGACGCTGTTGCTCAGCCCGATTTCGCGAATGCCGATGACCGCCTGATAGGGGGCGGTCGCCGCATTCGAAAACCCGAAAAACAGGATGGCGAGCGCCCCGATGCGGATCGACGGATTGTTGATGACGATGGAAAGAGCCGACGGCATGGAGATTCGCCTGAGATGATCCGGCACCGCCGGATCGCTGGGTAAAAGCTACCGGACCGCTGTCATCGCCAGCGGGCCGAAAGGATGGGTTTGGGGGTATAGTCGAAATGCGGCTTCCATGGGTAGAAATCGCCATCCCGGCGGCGATTGGGAAGGTTTTCGATATCCTGATTGATAACCCCTTCCGTCAGCGCCATGAGGTTGGGATTGGCGATCGGTGCAAGCTCCGGCGAAAGATAACCTGACTTGACGACCAGCAGCCGCACGCCCTTTGGATCGAAGCCGAGACGGGTGAAATCGGAAATCATGTGATAAGGCCTGCGCCGCGCCGCCAGAATGACCGTGATGCCACCGATGGCGACCACCGCCTGCCGCTGGTCCGCAGCACCAGAATCGTCCAATTTCAGGACCTCGGCTTCGACAGTGACCGATGGGCTTTGCGGATCGAGACTGCCGCCAATCTTCAGGGAAAGTGTTGCACCTTCGCCGGCCGCAAAACAGGCTTCGACCGCCGGCCTGTCGGTGATGCCGCCCAGCAACGCACCCTGCCAGTTGCGCGCAATCAGTGCGGCCAGAACATCGGCGCGATCGCCAACCCCACCACCGGTCGGATTGTCTCCCGAGTCGGCCAGGATGATCGGTCGCGTTGCGGTGTTTTCGGCAATATCCACAATGGCCTCAAGCGGCTCGGTCACGGGGCCGAAACGAAAGTCCTGCCGGGCATTCCAGTAGGATTGCGCGATCTCGCTCGCGACCGCCTGTGCAGCCGCTTTGTCCGTTCCCGTCACCACGGCGCAGGCCGTTGCACGGGGTTCGTCCGCCCAGACGTAGCCGATCATGAAATTCGCATCCCAAATGCCGGGCCGCACATCATGATCCGGCAGAACCGCATAAAGGCTTTTGGCAGGCTCATCCTCCGTCGAGGTCTTTTCACCCGGCAGCAGAACGGGGATTTTTGCCCATGCCACGCCGGGTCTTTCTCCCGTCTTCAGCGCCTTCAGCAGCATCGCCCAAGCCCGTACCATCGTCTCGCGCACATCGATATGCGGCGCCGTTCGGTAGCCGGCAAATATGTCGAGCTGATCGATGATCGTCTGGCTGACATTGCCATGCAGATCATAGCTCGCGGAAACGATCACATCCGGTCCCACCACGGCGCGGGCGCTGGAAATCCAGTCACCTTCCGCATCCTCCATACCCTCGACATTCATCGCTCCATGCATGGCGAGATAAAGCCCGTCGAGCGGCAGCGCGGCCTTCAGGCGCTCGAGGAATTCCCGCTTGAACGCGTCATAGGTCGCGCGCGACACAGGGCCGCCCGGCACCGCCCGCGCATGCAGAAGCGGCAGTACGTCCACCCTGCCCTCACCGAGGAAATTGAAATACTCGGCCTCCAGCAGTTCGACGCCGCGAAAGACACGAAAATCTTCCTGCCCCATCAGCACCGGCGAATAGGTGCTGCATTCGGTATGAATTCCACCAACGGCAATACGCATGTCTGTTTCCCCTCAATAAACCGGGCTCAAGGGGACGATGGCGGAAAAACGCAACCAGTCCTTCTGCGCTTTTGGTGTCCACGCCGCCTCGGCAATGGCCGGCAGCCTCGGGAAAACCAGATGGTTGAAATAGGCACGGTTGAGGAAGTGTTCTGACCAGATGCAGGCCTGAACGCCCTTCATCCGCTCCTTCAACTCCTCGGGAAATTCGCCGACGGCTTCATAGGCATAGGTATGCGAAGGCGGAACGGTGCCGGCCCAGCTTGCGCCCGGCTCCTGCCAGGCTTCATCCTGCACCATGTCCAGATAATAGGCCTGACCCGGCGTCATCACCACATCGTAGCCCTGGCGCGCAAGCTCAAGTCCGACTTCCGGCTTCTGCCATGCCATCAGCAACGTTCCGGCCGGATCGACGCCGCCGCCATGGGAAACCTCATCCCAGCCGGCAAGCTGGCGGCCGCGCTCGTGCAACATCCCCTGAATACGTTTCATGAAATAGGACTGGATGCCGAAGGTGCCATCCAGCCCCTCCTTTTCCATCAGCGCCTTGGCAAGCGGCGAGGCGAGCCAGGACCCATCCGCAACCTCGTCGCCGCCGATATGGATCAGCCGCGACGGAAAGAGCTCAACCATCTCGTCGAATATCTTACCGAGGAATTCATAGGTCGGCTCGATGGCCGGGTTGAGCGCGTTGTTCGGATATCCCTGCACAGAGCGATAGCTGTCCGGTGCCTCCTGCCCATCCGTCAGTTCCGGATAGGCGACAAGAGCCGCCGTGCTGTGGCCGGGAATATCGACTTCCGGCACGATTTCGACATTCAACGCGGCCGCATGCGCAACGACCATGCGCACCTCATCCTGCGTGTAATAGCCGGACACCGGTTCGGCCCCGTTACCGAGCTGCGGCGGAAGTGGCGCATCCGGACCGCGTGTCGCGCCGACTGTGGTCAGCAGCGGATAGGCCTTGATTTCAAGACGCCACGCCTCATCATCCGTCAGGTGCCAGTGGAACCGGTTCATGCGCAGCCATGCGAGAACATCGATCAGCCGCACGACATCATCAGTCGGATAGAATTGCCGCGAGACATCCAGATGGCAGCCGCGCCAGCTATAACGCGGCGCATCGCTGATGGTGCCGGCAACAGGGAAACGGAACTTGGGATCGATGCGCGCGCCATGCAGCAGCTGCGCCAGAACCGTCAAGCCATATTGCAGACCGGCAGCGGCCGAATATTCCACAACGACCGCGTCTTTCGAAAAGGTGATGCGATAGCCTTCGGCTTCCAGACCGCTATGCTGCTTGAAACGAAGCGGTTTTCCCTCATGAACCGGCGCGAGGCTGAAGGGCACGTGCCCGACGGCAAAAAGCCTGCGGAACAACGAAAGCACGGTTTCCACCGCAAGCACCTCTTCCGCGCCTGCATCTTCCGTGGGGAAGAGCGCGACGGGGAAGCCTTCGCCCGGTTCCGCATCGATTTCGGCAGGCCAGGGCTGGATGGAAAAGGGCAGGTCGAGCTTGCCTTCAGGAAGCAGCACCGGTGCCGGCTCGCTGTGACGCCCATCCAGCATCAGGTCACCGACATCGACAGCGCGATGCGTTCCGTCGGCAAGGCTGACATAGGCGGATTTCGCGCCATCCGTGCGATGCCTTGCGGGCCGCAGCAGGCCATCGACGGTGAAGCGCCAGGATTTGCCGGGCTCCAGCACGAAGCCCGCCGGCGGTGCTAATTCATGGAAATTGGCGTTGCGGCGCAGGTAAACGGCATTGCCGCACACCGGCTTGTCCACCGTCCGCGTCAGCGACGTGTAAACGATACGGAAATCCTTCAGCGGTGCGCCGGAAAGATTGACGAGAGTGAAGGTAAAGCCGCCGGATGCGGACTCTGCGAGCGGATGCCAAGAATTTTCAAGACGATATTGTGCGAGCGCCATGATGCTCCCCTTTATTGCGCATTGGAACCGGTGAGACGGTTTTAATCAGTAGTGTTCGGATTGCGAGAAAGTCCGGGCAAGCGGTGCCTGCCCCGCCGTGAGACCACAATCAACCGGCAAGCACACGCCGCTGATGGCGGCGGCCTGCGGGCCGGCCAAGAAAGCAACCGCATTGGCCACATCTTCAGGTCGCACGATCCGCTGCAGCGGATACCAGTGCTTCGCCTCCTCGAAGACCTGAGGATTGACGGCGGCCCGCGCCTCCCATGCCTGCGTGCGCACGGTGCCCGGCGCAACGGCGTTGGAGCGGATGCCGAATTTTCCGTATTCGACGGCGATCAGCTTGGTCAGATGGATCAGCCCGGCCTTTGCCGCGCTATAGGCAGGGTGGCCGAATACCGCCATGCCGTTGACGGAGGTGATGTTGACCACCGACCCCTGGGTACGCTTCAACGCCTCCTCGAAAGCCCTGAAGCAGAGAAACGGGGCTTCCAGATTGAGGATATTGTCCTTGCGCCATATGTCGGCGGTCGTGTCATGCAGGCTGACCGCCCTTGCGGCACCCGCATTGTTGACGAGGGTCGCGACATCACCCAGTTCCGCAACCTCGGCGGCCAGCCTCTCAAGGTCCTGCGGATCGGTGACATCGCAGGTTTTCGCAACGAAGCGGGGACCGGAAAGCAGGGATAGCGCGCCCGAAAGAGCGTCGGGATCGATATCGACCAACACTACCTTTGCATGGCTTTCAGCGAGCGCCGCAGCAATTGCCCGACCAATATCACCTGCCGCGCCGGTAACGACGGCGAGCTGGTCTTTCCTGTCCTTCATCTCCTACAACTCCCTTGAAGCTTTACGACCCGCCACAAAGCGAGGTCTCCGGCAAAGCAGCCTGTGTTTTTCGGCATACCGCCCTCAATCACCGAGCAATTGCTTGTCATCCGGGTCACGATGTTCCACGAGCTGCTGCTTGATATGACGCAACGTCACCATCGACCGCTGCCGTTGGTGATAGGCAGCAAGCGTCGCCAGAACATCGACGGCGGCCAGATAGGCGTAGCGCGATGAGGTGGGGCGGAAGATATTGTTTCCCTCGGGTACATTAACGGCCACCACCATATCCGCAGCCGCGGCAACAGGCGTGTCGCTCTGGGTGAGCGCAATGGTGGTGACCCCCATTTCCCGCGCCAGCCTGAAACATTTCACCAGTTCCATGTTTCGGCCGGAAAAGGACGAACCGATGATGACGTCTTCCTTGCGCGCAGCGGCGGTCATCATCAGCTGCATGCTGTGATCGGCGCTGGTCGAAACGCGCAGACCCAGGCGGAACAGCCGGTTCTGGATTTCCGAAGCTATCATCGAGGAATTGCCGCCCGCGCCGAAGGCGTAGATCATGCCGCTATTGGCGATCCTGATCGCGGCCTCATCGGCCAGAGCGGGATCGAGCGTCCTGTGCAGCAGGAAAAGCGCTTCCTGCGCCTTGGCAAGCACCTCCTCCGCGACATCGGAAGGGCCGGTGCTGGAGGGCTCGGAGGTAAGATATCGGATACCCACATAGGCCGTCTTGGCGAGGCTGACCTTGAAATCCGAAAAGCTCTGGCAGCCGAGACGCCGGCAGAACCGCGTCACCGTCGGCGGAGATACTTCGGCGCGGGCCGCAAGCTCGATGATCGAGGCATTGACGGCGAATTCGAAGTCCGAAACCAGAATATCGGCGATCCGCCGTTCCGATTGCGAGAACTGCCCCCTGTCTTCCTGTATCCTTGCGAAAATATCCATGTTCACCGGTCTCCGTTCCGCCAAAACTTAAGCCTTGGCTCCGTTACCGATGCACCCTAATAAAGCGCGCCCGTCAACCGCATAGCCCCCTGAATCGATCCTGTTTCGTCCCATTGACGACACGACGGACACCTCTGATTTGAAAATTATTTTCTCTGTTGATTGATAGATGAGCATATGCCAACAATCTTCACCAGAGAAAACTCCAAATCTTGAAAATAATTTCAAAAACGGACCCAAACCATGCGTGACCCCTTCAAAAACCCCTTTCCCGCAACGGACGTCGCCCGCCATTCTATCTGGGAGATGCTGGTAACGCGGGACATCGACGCATTCCTCGCTGCCGACTGGTCGAAGGTCGCGGATGATTTCGTTGAGGACGGCTTTCTCGGCATCAACGCCAACCGCGATGCGAACCCGGACAACTGGCGCCTGTCCTTCCCCTCGCTTACCGCCTATCGCGACGAATGGCTGCGGCAGGCGCAGGATTTTCAAACCCAGCAATTCGCAGAGAATCCGCGCGATGCGATCTTCACGACCACCACGCTGGAAGAAATCGAAGTGGAAGGCGAGACCGCGCTGGTCCGCAAGAAGTTCGACGGCGGGCTTCGCAAGGCCGATGGCAGCTTCGACGTCATGAAATGGCAGACGCTCTATTATTGCCGGCTGCATCAAGGCCGCTGGAAGATCAGCGGTTTCACCGGCTACATGCCCAATCCTATGCCCTGATCCAACGGACTTGGCAGACAGTTTCGAACGCCGGGCCGAAAGCCCGGCGTTATTTTTTCGTCTGGAAGACGAAGAAGAAAACCGACGAAAATGGATCTCGTCAGAGAAAACCGGGCATGGGGAGACAGATTTCATGGCCCGGTTCCTGCCCTTTATTGTATCAGCTTGAGGACGGAGAGATCGACGCGCCGTTCCAGCGCTGTGCCGCTTTCATCGAACAGATGGCAGTCCGACGCCTTAATGCCGGTGACGATGAGTTCGTCGACAACAACCGGCGCGGAACCGGAAAGAAGCGCGCAATAATTTTCACCCGTGGGCGCGACGCCATAAGCGATCGTATTTACACCCAGCCGCTCGATAACGCTGGGCGCGACCTTGATATTCAGGTCGGCCGTTTCGAGACCGGTATGTTCCGGGCGAATGCCGAGCGTCAGCTGCGTGCCTTCAAGACCGGCGCGCGGCTCCACCGGCACGGTGATCGTCTGGCCCTCATATTCCACCGTCACACCTTCGGCGCTGACGGATTTGCAGGTGACCTTGAGGAAGTTCATTTTCGGATTGCCGATGAAACCTGCGACAAACACGTTCGCCGGCTTGTGGTAAAGCTCGAGCGGCGCGCCAACCTGGGCGATTTCACCACCATTCAGCACCACGATGCGGTCAGCCATGGTCATGGCTTCCACCTGGTCGTGCGTCACATAGATCATCGTCGCCTGCAGCGTCCGGTGAAGATTGGTGAGTTCGATGCGCATGTCGGCGCGAAGTGCCGCATCAAGGTTGGAAAGCGGCTCGTCGAACAGGAATATCTTCGGCTCGCGAACGATGGCGCGGCCGATCGCCACGCGCTGACGCTGGCCGCCGGACAACATGCCGGGACGCTGCTGCAGGCGCTGGTCAAGTTGCAGGATCTTGGCGACGCCCTCAACCTTTTCCTTGATCTTGGCCTCTTCCATTTTTTCGACGCGGAGGGGAAAAGCGATGTTTTCGAAAACCGTCATATGCGGGTAGAGCGCATAGGACTGGAAGACCATGGCGATGCCGCGTTTCACCGGCGGCAAGTCATTGACCTTCACGCCGTTGATGACGATATCGCCAGCGGAAATATCCTCAAGGCCGGCGATCATGCGCAGCAATGTGGACTTGCCACATCCCGAGGGGCCGACAAAAACGACGAACTCGCCATCCCTGATGTCGAGCTGAACGCCCTTGATGACTTCGAAATGTCCATAGTTCTTGCGGACGTTGTTGAGATAAAGCTGACCCAAAACTTGCCTCTCCCGTCACCAGCCGACATCAGGCTGCGTTCAGAGACGTTCCGCAACACGGGGAAAATCGCGTCGAACCGGAACCGTTGAAAAACACGAGACGACCCTTCCGTCATAACGGCAGGCATTCTCGCGGCGGATTATGGGGTTGCGGGCGACCTGCGCCCGCAACCGTATCAATGTGGATTACTTGTACTGCTCGAGAGCTGCAGAGGCCTTCTTTGCGGCATCTTCCGGTGTTGCCTTGCCGGTAACGACAGACTGCACCATCTCGATCATCGTGTCCTGGAAGCCCTTGTAGTCAGTGAAAAGCGGCTCGGGACCGCCATAGGCGATACCGTCGATGAGCGGCTTCCAGAAGGGGTCCTTGGCGATGAATTCATCAACCTTCGGCGACGGACGAAGCGGGGTGAGGCCAGCGCCGCCCTGCAGTTCGTATTCACCCTGCGGGCCGGGCGAGGTGATGAATTTGGCGAATTCGGTCGCCTTTTCTTCGACACCGGTTCCCTTGAAGATCGCGAGGCTGTCGGTGATGAGCAGCGTGCCGGGGCCCTTGGCTTCAGGGCCGAGCGGCAGGGTTGCGATACCCCAGTTGATCTTGGTTTCCTGCAGACGGGTTGCGGCACCCGATCCTGCCTGGATCATGCCGACCTTGCCATCGAGGAAGATGGCGCGGATTTCGTTCTGCTCATAGGCCGTCGGACCTTCGACGGAATAAGGCGTGATATCCTTGTAGGCCTTAAGCGCTGCGAGAACCTGCGGGCTGTCGACGGTGATCTTGTCGCCATCGATGACCTTGCCGTTGTTGGTGTAAACCCAGTGCATGAACTGGTGCATGGTATTGTCGAAGGTCTTGGCGGGCAGGCCGTAACCGGCAACGCCGGTCTTTTCCTTGATCTGCTTCGCAAAGGCGATCTCTTCAGCCCAGGTCTTCGGCGGCACTTCCGGATCGAGACCGGCCTGCTTGAACAGGTCCTTGTTCCAGTAGAGCGCCTTGGTCGAGAAAGCGACCGGCACGCCCCACTGTGTATCCTCGAAGGTGACCGTGTCGACGATATTAGGGTAATAGGTCTTCTTTTCGTCTTCCGTCATCGGCACCGGAACGATGAGGTCGTTCTGAGCGAACTGCTTCAGCGTGCGCGAACCGACATAGGCCATGGCGACCGGGGTACCGGCGGCAGCGAGCGTGGTTGCCTTGTCCTGGCACTGAGCCCAGCCAACGACTTCCGGAACGACCTTGTATCCGGCATTCTTGCCTTCCCATTCCTTGATGTATTTTTCATGGATGGGGTCCATCTTGTCGCCGCAATAGATCCAGCTGATCTCCTTGTCGGCGGCGTGTGCCGCCACCGTGCCAAGGGCAGTGGAACCGGCAAATGCGAAAGCGCAAAGCGCCAATCCGTAATGTTTCAGTGCCATAATTAGTCTCCCGTTTTCTGGTGGTCGTTCCTATTGTTGATTATTTCACCGCGCCGGCGGTAAGCCCGCTGACGAGATAGCGTTGCATGAAGAAGATGACGACCATGGCCGGCGCAATGCCGACGAAACTGGCCGCCATCAACTCATTCCAGACGACTTCCTGACGACCGAAATAGGCGAACAGGCCGATGGGCAGCGGCATATATTCGGTCTTGGAATTGAAGGTGAGAGCGAAGATGAACTGCTGGGCATAAGCGCCGATGAAGGTGGTGATGGACACAACCGCGATACCAGGCATCGCAAGCGGCAGGATCACCCGGCGGAAGGTATAGAAATAGCTCGCGCCATCCACATAGGCCGCCTCCTCCAGTTCACGCGGGATACGCAGCATGTAGGTCCGCAAAAGCCAGATGGCGGTGGGGATCAAAAAGGCGGCACCGGGAATGATCATCGCCAGATAGGTGTTCAGCACGCCCATATTGCGCATCAGCCGGTAAAGCGGGATCAAAAGCACCGCACCGGAGAACATGTTGATCGCCAGAAACGCGCCGAGCAATTGCCCGCGACCGCGAAACTGGAACCGCGCGAAAGCATAGGACGCCGGCACCACCAGAAGCAGAACGATGATCGTCGATATCGTCGAGATGAAGAAGGAGTTGAAGACGTAGCGGGCAAAGCCGGGAACGCTGACCCACATGGTCCGATAAGCTTCGAAGGAGCCGTTTTCCGGCCAAAACTTATACGGTGACGAAAAAAGCAGGCTGAGCGGTTTCAGCGAAACCAGAAACCCTTCGACAAAAGGCGCCAGCACGAAGGTCAGGAATACGGCGATGCCGCAATAAATCCCGACAATCTCATACCATCTGTAACGGTTGATCATCGCATTTTTGTCGGTCATCGGCTGGTCTCCTGCGAGATACGGCTGGTGATGCGGAAGTAGAAGTAGGTGAATATGGACAGGAAGATGCAGATCAGCACTGCACGCGCTGCGCCCTCACCGTATTTGTAGGAACCGATTGCCGTCTTGTAGGTGTCGATGATCATGGTCGTCGTCTGGCCCGTCGGTCCGCCCTGTGTCAGGATCCAGATGATGTCGAAGGAATTGAAGGTCGAAATCAGCGAGATCATCGACATGGTAATCATGGCCGGCAGCATCAGCGGCAACGTGATGCGGCGGAAGCGGTAGGTGCGGCTGGCGCCGTCGGTCCAGGCTGCCTCGTAAAGATCCTGCGGAATGGCCTGAATTGCCGCCAGCAGATAAAGCGTCACCATCGGCACGCCGATCCATACGTCGGTGATGATGGTCGCCCAGAAAGCCGTGCTGCCATAGGCGAGGAAGGCGACTGGACCGTCCACCAGGCCAAGATTCTGGAGAACACCGGAAATCATGCCGAACTGGCCGTTATACATCCAGCCCCACATGAAGATGCCGATAGCCATAGGCACGATCCATGGCGGCATGGTCAAAAGGCGAAACAGCGCCCGACCAGGAACGGCCGAATTCAGAAGGACTGCACCAAATGTGCCGATGATCATCTTTATCGAGACGGAAAAGAACGTCCAGATAAAGGTCCGCGTGATGACCTCGGCAAAAGTCGCGTTGAAAATCTTCTCGTAGTTGATGAATCCCACCCAGTTCGTCGTTTTTCTAAGCGACGCATCGGTGAAGGACAGGATGAAGGTATCGACGAGCGGATAAGCAACGATAACCGTGATGTATAAAAGCGCCGGCAGAAGAAGAAGCCAGGCGAAGACGACCGCGCTGCGTTTCGCATCCATCGCCGCGCCCCTCAAGCCGATTTCACGGCGGGGGATTTAGGCTGGCCGTGTAGCGCCAGATCATACTCCTCCCACACCGGCTTGAGATCGATCACTTTACGGCCATGGCGCGCTTCATCCATGGCAAGCGCCAGAATTCCGGCCTCTATCGCATCGAGTGCGGAAACCGGCAGCGGCGTACCCTTGACAATATGGGCGATGACGTCCTCCGCCATTTGCTCATCCGCACCATAATGCTGCGAGAGCGTGGTCGCCGCCGAATAGGTCTTGGCAACGGTCTTTTCATTGGTCCGGGCATTGTGCACGCTCAGGAAGCCGCGAACAAAATCACCCTCGGCCATGCCCTTGGCGCCGATCACGCAGAAGCGGCGGAAATCGTCGGGAACGTTGAGATTGGTATGGAAGGCAAGTGATGCGCCGTTCTCGTATTCGACGATCGCCGTCTGGTAGTCGATGATATCACCGTCGCTGTCGAAGACCTTGTCGGAACCCATCCATCCGCTCGGCTTGCGATGGTAAACCTCCATGTCGTTGATGCCGTCATTCTGCGGCGCGTTCGCCGGCGTGAAGCTCTTGCGCCCGCCGAAACTCGATACGAAACGCGGCCGCGCGCCGACCACGCCATTATAGAGATCGAGGTCGTGGCAGCATTTTTCCAGCATGAAGGAACCGGAATAATTCTCGTAACGCCGCCAGTCGCGCATGAAGAATGCGCCGTGATAGGGCGGGATATGCTCCGAGGCCTCGATGGAAACGACATCACCCAGCCTGCCTTCGGCCTGCGCGGCGCGCAGATCGCGGTAAAGCGGGGAGTAACGCAGGACCAGACCAACGAGCAGCCGCTCGTGGCCGTGCTTGTTGAGCAGCCGGGCGAGTTCGAGGCTTTCCTCGATGCTGACGACGATGGGTTTTTCGGAGAAGATGGTGCAACCGGCCTCAAGCCCGATGCGGATATGCTCAAGATGCATATGGTTCGGCGAGCCGATCATCAGCAGATCGAATTTTTCGTTCGCGATCAGCGCCTCGGGGCTATCGTAAGCCTTGCCGGCCGAAATGCCCTTCTCCTGCAGGCCCGGCAGGCCCGCCGGCGCGGGATCGACATAACCGACGATCTCGAAATCCCTGTCGATCTCATGAAAAACGTAGCCCAGATAACCGAGACGGAATCCGAGTCCGATAATTCCCACCTTCATGAACTTTGTTCCCTGTTCATTCGTAATTCATTTTCGCAGAAGCGACCATTTCTGTGCTGGCCATCCAGTTATCTGCGATAATTTTCCGTCACGATGAAATTAATTTTCACGACGGTCAAGTTAAATTCGATTTCACTAACGCTGCCGCCAGCTGGAAACCGATTTTTTCGTCGAGACAGGTGCGAAACAGATCGCCGCCGGCCACCAACGCACAAAACAATACCAAAAAAATGCCAATCGTCCAGAGCATTTCCGTTATCGGGAAATTTTTTTTGGTTAATGCGAAAATATCAAGCACATAGCCTTATTATCAGGCAAAACATCGAAAAAATAACCGATTAATCGTACAAATCCGACAATGGTTTTATTTTGGTATTGCTGATTACGCGGCATATGATATAGCCAGAGCCGGCCATATCGCCGACCACATGGATCGTGACAGAGGTTATGGATGAACGGGGCAGCGCTTAATCTGGATGACCTGCAATCAGGCGGCGGCCCGCTTTACCTGAAACTGCGCCAGACGATTGAAGACGCCATCAATGGCGGCCGCCTGAAGCATGGCGACGCCTTGCCGCCGGAGCGCGATATTGCCGAAAGCGCCTGCGTCAGTCGCGTCACAGTGCGCAAGGCGGTGGATGATCTCGTCCGCGATGGTCTTCTGGTCCGCCGGCACGGTTCGGGCACTTTTGTCGTCAAGCCCATCACCCGCATGCAGCAGCCCCTGACCAAGCTCACCTCGTTTACCGAGGACATGCGCCGGCGCGGGATGACGGCGAGCACACGCTGGCTGGACAGAGGCCTGTTCCACCCGACTGGCGACGAGATGATGGCGCTCGGCCTTTCCCAATCCGCCATGGTGGCGCGGCTCACACGTCTGCGTCTCGCCAACGACCAGCCGATCGCACTCGAAGTCACGAGCCTGCCGGGCGATATTCTGCCCGACCCGCAACTGGTTGAAAACTCGCTTTATCTGGAGCTCGAGAAAAGCGGTATCCGCCCCGTGCGCGCCATTCAGCGCATCTCCGCCCGCAATCTCACGGATGAGGAAACATTGCTGCTTGGGGTTCCGCCAGGCTCGGCAGCCCTTTCCGTTCAGCGAATGGCCTATCTGGAAAGCGGACGCCTCATGGAAATATCCCGCGCACTGTACCGCAGTGACGCCTATGACCTCGTCGCCGAACTGACGATGGGTCCCGAGTGACAAACCTTGATCAAGGACATGAAACGATGACAACCCTGATGCGCCAGGAAATCGATGAGATTCCCGATGCAGTCGCCCGCCTGCTGGACAATGCCAACGCCGACTTCCGGGAAGCCGGCGCTCACCTGAGGGCCCGTGACCCGGCCGTTATCGTCACCATTGCACGCGGTTCCTCCGACCACGCCGCGCATTTCCTGAAATATGCGATCGAATTGCAGACCGGGCTGCCGGTCGCTTCGCTCGGCCCCTCGCTCGCCTCGATCTACCAGACGAAACTGCGGCTGGACCGGGCGGCGGCCTTCGCCGTCTCGCAATCCGGTAAAAGCCCAGATATCGTCGCTCTGGCGGAAAGCGCCCGTAGGGGTGGCGCGCTTACCTTCTCGCTCGTCAACACCCTGCCCTCCGCGCTCGGCGAAGCGGCAAATCACGCCATCAACATCCAGGCCGGTCCTGAAAAAGCGGTGGCGGCAACCAAATCTTTCGTCAACTCCATCGTCGCCGGCCTCGCGATCCTTGCCGAATGGACGGAAGACAGCCTGCTTGCCAAGGCCGTCAGCGCCCTGCCGCAGAATTTCGCCAAGGCCATCGCGCTCGACTGGAGCCAGATCGGCGAAGCAGTCAAGGGCGAGGAATCGCTTTATATGCTAGGCCGCGGTCCGGCTCTCGCCATTGCCGCGGAAGCCGCCCTGAAATGCAAGGAAACCTGCGAACTCCACGCGGAGGCCTATTCTTCGGCGGAAGTCATGCACGGCCCCGTTTCGCTGGTCGCGCCGAAATTTCCCATCATCGCCTTTGCCGCGCGTGACCGCGCGGAAACCTCCGTGACGGACATAGCGGCCGGTCTCGCCGGCAAGGGCGCAAGCGTTTTCGTCACCTCCGCAAAAGGCAGCCCGGCCAAGCCCTTGCCCTTCGTGGAAACCAATCACCCGCTGACCGACGCCCTGTTGCTGATCGCACCGTTTTACGGCTTCATCGAGCAATTGTCGCGCGCACGCGGCTTCAATCCGGATGCGCCCGTGGCGTTGAAGAAGGTGACGGAAACCCAATGAGCAGCAAGGCATTTGTCGGCGCCCGCATTTTCGATGGCGCCGGGTGGCACGATGGCAAGGTGCTGATGACCGGTGACGGCCGTGTTGGCGACATAGCCGACCGCATGTCCGTACCCCCAGACGCCGACATTATCGATGCGGAAGGACTGCTCATTGCGCCGGGCTTCATCGACCTCCAGGTCAATGGCGGCGGCGGCGTGATGTTCAACAATGAGCCGGATGTGGAAGGCATTGCCCGCATCTGCTCGGCCCATGCGCAATTCGGCACCACGGCGCTGATGGTCACTCTCATCACCGACCGGCCGGACATTACCTCCAGAGCCGCCGAAGCCGGCATCGTCGCCCACAAGGCTGGGGTGCCCGGCTTTCTCGGCCTGCATTTCGAAGGGCCGCATCTTTCCGTCGCACGCAAGGGCACCCATGATCCGGCGCTGATCCGAAAGATGGAAACGGCCGATCTTGCGATTCTGACCGGCTGCAAGGCGAAGCTTCCATTCGTGCTGACAACCATCGCCCCGGAAAACGTAACCGAGGAGCAGGTTACGGCGCTGCGCAAGGCCGGCATCGTCGTCAGTCTCGGCCATACCGATGCGGGCCTCAGCGTGGCGACGGCCTATGCCGAGGCCGGTGCATCCATGGTGACACATCTCTTCAACGCCATGAGCCCGCTCGGCCACCGCGAGCCGGGGCTGGTGGGAGCGGCACTTTCTAACGGGAAGCTGGATTGCGGGCTGATCGCCGACGGTTTCCATGTCGATCCCGCCGCGATCGGCATAGCGCTTCGCGCCAAGAATAGTCCTGGCCGCATTTTCCTCGTTACCGACGCCATGTCCACCATCGGCACGGACGATGACGGTTTTGAACTGAATGGCAGGCGCGTCTATCGCAACGGCGGCCGGCTGACGCTTGAAGACGGCACGCTGGCGGGGGCGGATATCGATATGCTCTCCTGCGTCCGCTTCATGCATGAAAAGCTGGACACACCGCTGGAAGAGGCCTTGAGAATGGCCTCGGCCTATCCCGCCGAGGCGGTGGGCGCTTCCCGCAAAGGTAAACTCCTGCCCGGTTTCGATGCGGATTTCGTCATGCTGACACCCGACCTTCAGATGCATTCGACATGGATATCAGGAGAAAAAATCCACGATGCCGCACGTTCCGGAGCCTGAATCATGATCGTTTGTTTCGATATAGGCGGAACGACCATCAAGGGCGCGATTGCCTACGCTCCCGACGATATTCGCCCCGTGCCGCGCATCCCGACGCCCAAGACCAGTTTTGAAGACTTCGCCGCCGGCCTGAAATCCATCATCGATAATAGCGGCGGCACACCCGCCTGCGTGTCGCTGTCGATTGCCGGCGTCATCGACGCCGACACCGGCAAGGCCACTGTCGCCAATATTCAGAGCATCCACGGCAGGGTATTGAAGGACGAGCTGGAAAAGGCGCTGCACCTTCCCGTCATCGTGTCGAACGATGCGGATTGTTTCGTGATCGCCGAATCGGAAATCGGTTCCGGGCGAGGCCATCGCGTGGTCTTCGGCGTCATCCTCGGAACGGGTGTCGGCGGCGGCCTTGTCATCGACGGCAAGCTCATCAACAGCGACGGCGGTTTCGCCGGCGAATGGGGACACGGGCCGGTGGCCGCGACATTGGCCGGAAACCCGCCGGTTTCACTGCCGCGTTTCGAATGCGGTTGCGGCCTTTCCGGCTGCGTCGACGCAATCGGCAGTGCCCGTGGCATGGAAAAACTGCATTCGCATCTTCACCGGCAGGAGATGACCAGCGAGGACATTATTGCGGCCTGGCAGGCGGGCGATGCGAAGGCCGCGAGAACCATCGATGTCCTCATCGATATTCTCGCCTCGCCTCTGGCGATGGTGATCAACGTTACCGGCGCAACCATCGTGCCGGTCGGCGGTGGACTTTCCAATTCGAAGGCGCTTCTCGCGGCTCTGGACGAGGTGGTCAGGAGCCGCATTCTTAGACGCTTCGATCGCCCTCTGGTCGTGCCCGCCATCTGCCGCATTGAGCCGGGGCTGATCGGTTCCGCCGTTATCGGGCTGAAATATGAGAAAGAAGCCGCCGGCACTGCCTGAGCGGCGTCACACCGTCTCGATCTTTTCCCGGCGGAAACCCAGCCCCACCAGCCGGCCGGGGAGATGGGAAAGAAGCGGAAACCGCATGATGGCCAGCACAAAGGCTGGCGGTCCTTTCGGTTTTTCCGCATCGGCCCGGCCCTTCTTGCCGCCGATACGCATCATCCGCTGCAGAAATTGCGTGGCCTTGGTCGGGAAGGATCGCCGCTTTTCAATTGCGGCAAGATCGTCGTCGGTAACGGCGCGACCGGATACGAGCACCGGCACCAATATATTCGCCGCCGCAACCGCATCCTGAATGGCCAGATTAATGCCAACGCCACCGACAGGCGACATGGCATGAGCCGCGTCACCAATGCAGATCAGGCCCGGTTTCCACCAGCGCTTCAGCCGGTCGATACGGACGGTCAGGAGATGCACGTCGTCCCAGTTCTTGAGCTCATCCAGCCTTTCGCGTGGGAAAGGGCAGATTTCCGCAACCCTGTCCCTGAAGGCTTCAATTCCCTGCAGCTTTATGTCCGCGAAAAATCCCTTTCGCACCACGTAACCGCATTGCCAGTAATCGCCCCGGTTGATCATGACGAAACCCTGCCGCGAGCCGGCATGCCCCATGGTTTCCGTTGGATCACCAGGCTGTTTCGAAAGACGCAACCACAGTACTTCGGTCGGAATGCCGAAACGCTGCACCTCCAGCCCCGCCGCCTCGCGAACGGTGGAGTTACGGCCATCCGCTCCCACCACCAGATCGGCTTCGATCTCGATGATGCCTTCCGGTGTGCTGACCGTGAGACCACCAACATGCCCGCCGCGCTCAATCAGGCCGGTCACCGGCGCATTCATCAGCAATCGGAAATTTTCGTATTGCCCCGCCTTGCCGACAATGAAATTGAGAAAATCCCATTGCGGCATAAAGGCGATGAAGCGGTGACGGACCGGCAGACGGGAAAAATCCGCTATCGTGACACGCTCGCCGCCGATGACCGCATTCAGCCTTGGCGCACGCGTATGCGGCAGGCTCAGGAACTCATCGACAAAACCGAGTTGCTCCATCAATTCAAGCGTCGAGGGATGGATGGTGTCGCCACGAAAATCGCGGAGAAAATCCCCGTGTTTCTCGACAACGACGACATCGATACCGCTGCGCGCGAGCAGCAGGCCAAGCATCATGCCCGCCGGCCCGCCGCCGGCCACGGCGACGGACGTGCGGATACGCTGAACGGACCTGCCGTCATTTTCCGGAGCGTTTGTCGCCTCTTCCATCACCTTCCCCCTATGTCCCGCTGAAAGTCTCTATCGTGTATCCGCCGCCGGAAGATTTGCATTTTTCGGCTGCGGCCAGCCCTGCGCGTCAAACCGGAACAGCATTTCGGACCGGGCAAAGATAAAGGCGAAGGCCATGGCCGTCCACATGCCGAGCAACAGCCCGGCGGCGACATCGCTTGGATAATGTGCGCCGACAATGACACGCGAAACACCGATGACAAGGGCAAGCAAAAGAAACGCCCAGCGGAAGCGCGGCATCAACATGGCGAAAACGCCGAAAAACGCCCCGGCGGCTGTCGAATGGCCGGAGGGAAAACTTTCATAGAGATTGTCGCCCGTAAATGGAGTGAGGCTATAGGCGCCCATTTCAAGGAGAAGCTCCGGCCTTGCCCGCCCGATCAGGAATTTCAGCGTATGGACGAGAATGCTCGCCGTTCCGATCGTCAGAAAGAAATAAGCCAGAAGCCGCCATGCCGTCCTCAGCCGTCCATTGTAGGTCTGCGCCGTTAAAACCCGTGCCGCGACATAGGCCAATATCGCCAGAAGGCCGGTGGAATAGAGCATCCAGCTGAAGGTTCCGAAATCGGTAATCGCGCGGTTAAAGGAAACCACCCCACCCGGCAGGGCCTGCGCACTTTCGGAAAGACGCGGATCAAAAGGAATGAAGACCAGGACCAGCACAAGGCTTGCCGCAAAAATCCACCCGCTGGAAACCAGGAAACGTCGCATCAATATCCTCTCATTGTTTTTCTTGCATATGGCTTTGCCCTCCGCAAAAACAATAGCCCGGGCTTTGTCCTTGTTATGGCTGGTTTTCGCGAGTAGAGGCTAATGCATGTTGCCCGAAAGTGCGTAACGATTTCGGGAGAATGACAGGCACCAAGAGGTGCGAACCGGAAACGACCGACGGACTGAAAATGACGGATGCCAGTGAAATGCCACGCAAGCTGACAATATTGGGTTCGACAGGTTCGATCGGCACCAGCACGCTGGATGTGGTCCGTCAGCTGGGTGGCCGCGACGCGTTCGAGATCACGGCGTTGACCGGCGCGGGCAACATTGCTCTCCTTGCGGAACAAGCGCGGGAATTCGGCGCGCGGCTGGCAGTCACGGCTGAAGATGACAAATACGAAGCGCTGAAATCGGCCCTTGCCGGCACCGGCATAGAGGTTGCGGCAGGCAAATCCGGCCTCGAAGAAGCGGCATCGATGGATGCCGGCTGGGTGATGGCGGCGATTGCCGGAACCCCCGGTCTCGCGCCGACGCTGACAGCCGCGCGGCGCGGCGCAGATATAGCCCTCGCCAACAAGGAATGCCTGGTTTCGGCTGGTGATGTTTTTCTGCGCACGGTCAAGCAGGGCGGCGGCAGGCTGATCCCCGTCGACAGCGAGCACAGCGCAATCTTCCAGTGCCTGACGGGCGAACATAAACAGGCCGTGGAGCGCATCGTGCTGACGGCCTCCGGCGGGCCGTTCCGCACCTGGTCGCGCGACGAGATGGCCAATGTCACGGCGGATATCGCCCGCGCCCATCCCAACTGGTCGATGGGGCTGAAGGTCTCCATCGGCAGCGCCTCGATGTTCAACAAGGGGCTGGAAATGATCGAGGCGAAATATCTCTTCGATCTCAGGCCCGATCAGGTGGAGGTGATCGTCCACCCGCAGTCGATCATCCATTCGATGGTGGGTTATACCGATGGTTCCTATATCGCCCAACTCGGCTCTCCCGACATGCGCACCGCTATTTCTTATGCCCTCACCTATCCGCAACGCGGCAATCTGAATGTCGAGCGGCTGGATTTCGCAAAACTGGCGCGGCTCGATTTCGAAGCGCCGGATGAAGCCCGTTTCCCGGCGATCCGTGTGGCCCGCACGGCGCTGGAGCGCGGCGGCTTGCAGGGCGCAGCCCTGAATGCCGCCGAAGAGACCGCCTTTCACGCCTTCGTCGCGGGCGGCATCGGTTTTCTGGATATGGCCGAGATCGTCGAAACGGTCATGGACCGCATGCATGACGGCCGATCTGCCGACACCATCGAAGACGTCTTCGCAGCGGATGAGGAAGCCCGTCGTCACGCCCGTGAATTGATCGCCACAAAAGAAAAGGCCGCGTAAACGCGGCCCGGTCTTCTTTTATCTTAACTGCGGCCTCACGCCACCGCACGCGCCAGTGCACAATGTGACCAGAGCTGGTGCAGCGCGCCGACGAGATGCTCGATGTCGGCATCGCTATGCAGCGGCGTCGGGGTAATGCGCAGGCGCTCGGTCTTGCGCGGCACGGTCGGATAGTTGATCGGCTGCACATAGACGCCGTGACTGTCGAGCAGGATATCCGAAATCCATTTGCACTTGGCAGCATCACCCACCATGACAGGCACGATGTGGCTGGGATTGTCCATATGCGGAATGCCGCGTGCATCGAGAAGACCGCGCAGCTTGCGCACCCGGTCCTGATGGCGGGCGCGCTCGAAGGGGCTTGCCTTCAGATGCTGGATCGAAGCGATTGCGCCGGCGGCAAGCGACGGCGGCAGGGCCGTCGTGAAGATGAAGCCGGAGGCGAAGGAGCGGATGAAGTCGCAGACCGCCGTGGACCCGGTGATATAACCGCCCATAACGCCGAAGGCCTTGCCGAGCGTTCCTTCGATGATCGTCAGGCGATCCATGAGACCTTCGCGCTCGGCAATGCCGCCGCCGCGCGGGCCGTACATGCCGACGGCATGAACTTCATCGAGATAGGTCATGGCGCCATAACGGTCGGCCAGATCGCAGATTTCCTTGATCGGCGCGATATCGCCATCCATGGAATAAACGGATTCGAAAGCGATCAGCTTCGGCGCGTTCGGATCGGCAGCCTTGAGCTTGGCTTCGAGATCTTCGAGATCGTTGTGTTTCCAGATAACCCGCTCGCAACGGCCATAACGGATGCCTTCGATCATCGATGCATGGTTGAGCGCATCCGAGAAAATGATCAGGCCCGGAATTTTCTGGCCGAGCGTGCCGAGTGTGGCCCAGTTTGACACATAACCCGAGGTGAAGATCAGCGCCGATTCCTTGCCATGGAGGTCGGCAAGTTCCTGTTCAAGCAGGACGTGATAATGGTTGGTACCAGAAATATTCCGGGTGCCTCCCGCACCCGCGCCACAGTGATCGATAGCGGCTTTCATGGCTTCGATGACTTTCGGGTTCTGGCCCATGCCCAGATAGTCGTTGGAGCACCAGACGGTTACGTCCTTGCGTTCGCCATTGGCGTTGTACCGTGTCGCGCGGGGAAAATTGCCCTGCTGGCGTTCGATATCCGCAAAAACGCGATAGCGTCCCTCAGAATGCAGGCTTTGCAGTTCCGTTGTGAAAAATGCCTCGAAGTCCATGCCATGCTCCAGAATTGACCAGATCGTTTTTCTGCCTCGACACCGGGACCGTCAACCCTTGCGAGCTGCTTTAACCACGTCTGCGTCAATTCGCCGTTGTTTTGAACCATTCCAATAAACCGTTTATAGACGCTGATGAAAAGTACAAAATTGATTCACATCAAAAAACCGCGAGATTTGGAACCTTTTTCGCACCGCGCCGTTGTCTGGCACACAATCGATTTACGCTCGCAGGAATGCCTGGAAGATGAGGCTTCCCTAAACGACATCGAATTGTTAGTTATCTGTGGCGGTCGGAGGTAGCAGTCGCCGCAGATAAATATGGGACGCCTACCGAGCCGAAGAGCTCATTGTAACGTTGGAGAGAGTTTCATGAAAAAGGCAATCATATTTGCGCTCGTCGGCCTGTCGCTTGCAAGCTGCACGCAGACGGAAAAGGGCGCTTCGATCGGTGCCGTTTCCGGCGCTGTTATTGGTGGAGCCATCACGGGTAATGTTCGCGGCGCGGCAGTTGGCGCAGCGATCGGCGGTGTCGGCGGTGCTTTGATCGGCAATGCTTCCGAGCCGGGCTATTGCTATTATCGCGACCAGTACGGTCAGCGTTACACGGCACGTTGCCGCTAATCGCTTCGCGAAATACCGTTGCACAGAAGCCCCGGTCATCCGGGGCTTTTTGCGTTATGGCGGGCAAAAGACGGGGCGGAGGGTCCTCAAAGCCGTTTATTTATGATTAAATTGCAATGTTAACGGACAGGAAACGGGTTAGGGCGACAATAAAGGCTCAACCATAAAGCAGCTTATGCGAAGAACACGAACTAACCCGAAGACAGGTATTGCGTATCGGAAAGCCGGCACCGCTCTCGCGGTTGCTGTGACGTTCGCCCTGTATCCGGCGTTTACCCGTGACGCCTTCGCCTTCAAACTGTTCGGCATGCGCCTCTGGGGTTCGGAAGAACCGGAGGTCGAGGTTATCAATCCGGTCAAATACGCCGTCACGCTTGATGCCCAGGACGCCGACAAATCCCTGAAAGACAGCCTGGAAAACAGCTCGCTTCTCCTGGCGGACAAGGAAAAGCCGGCCTCAGGCGATCTTGGCCTTCTGATAAAGGCAAGAGACGACAGGGACAGGCTGATTGCGGCGCTTTATGAAAACGCCCGTTATGGCGGCATCGTCAAGGTCACTGTCGCCGGCAAGGATGTGGATAGCCTGCCGCCAAATCCGGTGTTCGATCATTCCGCTCCGGTGCCCGTGGTGATCACGGTAACGCCCGGCCCGGTCTTCAAACTTGGCAATGTCAGGCTTGAAGGCGATGTGACCGGCCGCAACCTTGAGGACTATGGCCTGACGACCGGGGGCGACGCCGGTTCTCTGGCCATCATCCGCGCCAGCAACAAGCTGATCGATGATCTGAAGGCCGAAGGCCGGCCGCTTGCGAAGCTGACGAAACGAGAGGCTGTCGCCAACCACGCGACGAACACGGTCGATATCACCATGGGGGCCGAAGGCGGTCCCGTGGCGCCCCTTGGCACGGTGACGGTAACAGGTGAAAAAACCGTCGATGGCGATTTCATCCGCCGTTATTCGCGCCTCAATGGCGGCGAGCCCTATTCGCCGGAAAAACTGCGCAAGGCCGCCGACCGGCTGCGCCAGCTGGGCGTCTTTTCCAGCCTGACGATCAAGGAAGCGGGAACGCTGGCGCGCGACGGCACCATTCCGCTCACCATCGAGGTTTCAGAAGGCAAACACCGCTATTTCGGCGTCGGCGCACAATACTCCACCACGGAAGGCATCGGCCTTCAGGGTTATTGGGGCCACCGGAACCTGTTCGGACAGGCAGAATCGCTGCGTATCGAAGGTTCTGTCTCGCGCATCGCCGAAGCATCGAGCGTCGAAGGCATGGATTATTCGGCGGGTATTACTTTCATCAAGCCCGGCATGTTCAATCCGCGCACCACCTTCAAGACCAGCCTGATTGCCAAGACCGAACACCCCGATACATACGACGCCAAGACAGTGACGGGCACAGCCGGTTTCGCCTACGAGCTGAACGACACTGACACTGCGGCAGCCGGTCTCGAGGTGCAATGGGCCGATACCGAAGACGCATTCGGCAAGAACGAATACCTTACCACCTCCATACCGCTGGAATTCGTTCGTGATACACGCGACGACAAGCTCAACCCCACCGAAGGCTTCCGCGCATCGCTGGCCGCCAAGCCTAGCTATGAAGCGCTGAACGGCACCTTCTTTTCCTCTTTTGAAGGCTCCATCTCGGGCTACAAAGGGATTGGCGCCGAAGACCGGCTGATCATGGCCGGAAAGCTTTCCGGCGGCGTGCTCGTCGGCGGCAGCGATCTGCAGGACATTCCCACCACAAGGCGCTTTTATGCGGGTGGCGGCGGATCGGTGCGTGGCTATAGCTATCAGGAAATATCGCCGTATAATGCCGCTGGCGACGCAACGGGCGGCCGTTCTTATGTGGTCGGCTCCATCGAAGCCCGCATCAAGGTCACCGATACAATCGGCATCGTGCCCTTCATCGATGCGGGTGTTGTTTCGGATGAAGTGACACCCGATTTTTCCGATATCCGGGCTGGCGCCGGTATCGGCCTGCGTTACGCGACACCCTTCGGGCCTCTGCGTCTCGATGTCGCCATGCCGCTTGAAAAATACGATGGTGGCAACAGTCTCGGCATTTATGCTGGCATCGGCCAGTCTTTTTAAACGCCGCAGTCGAACACCCTTGCAACAGAGTGTAGATTACCCTTTATGAAAATGTTGATTCGATTGCTGAAATGGCTGGGCTACGCTGCTTTGTTCGGCGTGGTGTTGGTGCTGCTCGCGGTTCTGTTCGTCGGTCTTACGCCGATGGGCGCAAGGATCGCCGCAACGCAGATTTCATCACTCGTTTCCACGCCCGATCAGGTGATCGAGATTTCTCCCCCGGGCGGCCTTTTGACCGGCCGTCTGCGGCTTGACAATGTCACCCTTTCAGACCGGCAGGGCCCCTATGCCCGCGTCAACCAGATCGCCGTCGACTGGTCGCCGCTTTCGTTGCTTGCCGGTACCTTCCATGCCGACCGCGTCTCGGCCGGATCGATCGATGTCGAGCGTAAACCGCTTGCGTCAGAGCAGACGCCGACCAAGAGCTCCAGCAATTCCTCGCTGCCGATCGAAGTCGCCGTCGACAATTTCAGCTTTCCCGATATCAGCCTTGGGCAATCACTTCTCGGCCGCCCTTTCGACCTGACCGCTGAAGGCAGCCTCAAGGCCGCCCGGGACGACATCAGGCTGTCGCTCACGGCCCACCGGCTGAATGCGCCGGATGCGGAGGTTAACGCCGACGTTGCTTTCCTTCCGAATGAGAACGTCCTGAAGCTGAAAGCGGAGATGAAGGAGCCCGAGGGCGGGCTTCTCGCCACGCTGCTTTCGCTTCCCGGCACACCTGCGGTGGCGATAGACCTCAATGGTGAAGGCCCGCTTTCAGACTGGACGGGCACCCTGCGCGGCAATGTCGCCGGTAACCCCGTCGTCAATGTGACCGGTCGCCACCTTCTTGGCGATGATGGCACACGCCGTATCGAAATTACGGGCGGTGGCCAGCCGGACCTGATTCTGCCCCCGGCCTTCCGCCAGCTTTTTGCCGGCGAGACGAAGCTCGATGCAAATGCAACCCTTTCGCCGCAGGGCCGCATCGAAATCGGTAGCAGCACGCTGGAGACCGGCACGTTGCTGCTGACGGCATCAGGCTCCGTCGATCCGAACGGTGAAAATGATCTTGCCGCCAATCTCATCGGCACCGCCGGCCCCGTGGATTTTCGCTGGCCGCTGGAGAATGGCGAGGTTCAGGCTCTCATCAACGGCCTCGATCTTTCCCTCAAGGGTGGAGCGGAGGCCGCGCATCTCAACACGACCGTATCGCTGCGCAGCCTTTCCCTGCCGCAAGGCCGGCTTGACGATGTCAAGCTGACGGCCGAAAGCGCCGATCTCAACGTCGCCAACCGCAGTGGCACGATCGCGACGGTCCTGTCCGTGGCGCAATCGTCCTTCGTCAGCCCGGATATCGACCGGCTGGTGCGTGCGCCACTCACCATCAAGGCCCCGCTCCGCCTCACCTCTTCCGCCATCGGTTTCGACGGCGCGACGCTGGAAAGCGCCAGTGTCGGCGGCACGCTGAACGGCAGTTTCGATCTCGCCGGCAATCGCCTCACCTCCGGCATTCAGCTCTTCGCACTGCCCGCTACCCTTCCACCGGCGCTCGCGGAAAAGTTCGATACGACTATCGCCCTCCAGGGCGATATCGACCTGACGATCGGTGGACGCACCAGCGTTGAAAACCTTATCGTCAAATCGGGAACGATCGAAGCCACGGGCAATGTCAGCCTCGAAAACGAGGCATTGAGCGCCAGCTTGACGGGTAAATTTCCGGCGCTCGAGAAACTGACGCCGCAGGCAAAGGGCGTCGCCGATTTTGCAATCGAGGCCAGCGGCGCGCTTGCCGCACCGGATTTCAACGTCACCCTGAGTTCCGAAAGCGCCATCCTTGCCGGGCGAACGCTGGAAGCGCTGAAGGTCAATGCAACAGGCAAGGCCGACCCGGCTGCGCCTCAGGCAAAAATCACCGCCAGCGGCAGTCTCGACCGGCAGAAGATCGACGCCAATGCCGATGTAGTGCAGACCGAAAACGGCACGGCGATGCCCGAGCTGCACGTGGCGGTGGGCCGGAATATCCTGAATGGGCAGCTGCAATTCTCGCAGCAGTTCCTGCCATCGGGCAGTCTTTCCTTCAATTTCCCCGACCTTGCGCTGCTCGCCGCACTCGCCGCGCAGCAGGCGGATGGCGATATCGCCGGCGACATCGCCCTGAGCAACGCCAATGGCCGGATCGCCGCGACGATAAAGGCCAATGGCGGCAGCATCCGCCAGGGCACAACAACGATCTCCAAGCTCGCCGCCGATATTTCCATCGATGACCTTCAGGCTCTCGCCATCAATGGCAAGGTCAGCGCCGATAGCGTCAATGCCGGCGCCGCCGCGATATCAGGCCTGAATGCCACCATCGGACATTCCGGCACAACGACGCAGTTTGACGTCAACGGCCGTTACGACAACGCGCCGCTGGTGGTAAAGGGCAGCGCTGAGACCGGCGGATCGCCGATGACGGTGCGCGTCGATGCTTTTTCCGCCGCCCCCAAGGGCATTGCAGTACGACTTGAAAAACCAAGCACCATCGCCATCCAGAACGGCACGGCCCGCATCTCAGATCTGACCATCATCACGGGTGAAGGGCGCGTTGAGGTCAACGGCAGCGCCGGGTCGACGCTCGACATCAATGCCGATATCCGTTCGCTGCCCGCCAGTCTCGCAAATGCCTTCGCCACCGGGCTGGATGCGGCAGGCAGTATCTCCGGCACGGTGAGCGCCAAGGGTGCTGCGTCGAATCCGGCAGTCGATTACAATCTGAACTGGACAAATGCCGAGATTGCGCAGACACGCGTGGCGGGGCTCGCCGCCCTCGGCATCAAGGCGAATGGCCGTTTTGCCGGCGGCACCTTGCAGATCGACACCAATGTGTCCGGCCAGGGCGGCATGTCGCTTTCCGGCGGCGGCTCGCTCGGCATCGCCGGCAATCGTCCGCTTTCCATGGCATTTTCCGGCAGGCTGCCCTTCTCCGCCGTCGCGGCGCAAACCGCAGCGCAGGGTCTCGATGTGGATGGCACCGCCGCCATCGATGTGAAGATTTCCGGCAGCGCTTCCGCGCCTATCGTGACCGGCAGCATCACCACAGATGGTACGCGCCTGACCGACGTGCGCAGGAACCTGACCATCAACGATCTCGGCGCCACCATCACCTTCGACCGCGACCGCGCCGTCATTTCCCGATTGATGGGCAAGCTGGCGGGCGGTGGAACGATCTCGGGAACCGGCAGCGTCGGCATATCAGGCGGTTCGGGTTTCCCCGCCGATATATCGATCACGCTTAATCGCGCCGGTTATAATGACGGCACGCTGGTGACGACGGTGGTAAGCGGCACGCTGACGCTGAAAGGCCCGCTGCTGAATTCCCCCGTGCTGGGTGGCAATCTGACGCTGGACAGAAGCGCCATCACCATTCCGGAAAAGCTTCCGGCCTCGCTGACGGAGATCGATGTCAAGCACAAGAACGCCCCACCAAAGGTGCGCGCGCAGGCCAAAGCGCTCGGGGCTGACCAAGGCGGAAGCGGCAGCTCGTCCACCATCAATCTCGATCTGCAGGTGAATGCACCAAGCGGTATCTTCGTGCGCGGCCGCGGCATCGATGCGGAACTCACGGGTAATCTGACGATCCGTGGCACGGCAGCCGTTCCCGTCATTTCCGGTGGCTTTGAAATGCGCCGTGGCCGGCTCGAAATCCTCACTCGCCGCCTCGATTTCACGACAGGCAATATCAGTTTTGGTGGCGGCCTCGTTCCGGTCCTCGATATGAAGGCGGACTCGACGGTCGGCTCAACGACTATCACCGTGTCCGTTTCCGGCACTGCCAACGATCCGACCTTTGCTTTCTCCTCGGCGCCCGCCCTGCCGCAGGACGAGGTGATGGCACAGTTGATCTTCGGCCAGTCCATGTCGAAACTCTCGGCTCTGCAGATCGCGAGGCTCGCCGATGCCGCCGCCCAGCTGGCAGGCGGACGCTCCACCTCGCTGTTCGACAAGCTCAGAAGCAATCTCGGCGTCGACGATCTCGATATTTCGACCGACTCCGAGGGGCAGGCCCGCGTTTCCGCCGGTAAATATCTAAACGAAAGAACCTATCTCGAACTGCAGCAAAGCGGCGAGTCCGGCGCAAAAGCCATCATCAACCTCGATGTCGGGCGGGGCGTGAAATTGCGCGGGGAAGCGGGCGGCGATGGCGAAGGCGCAGCCGGCATATTTTACGAGAAGGAATATTAGTATTTCCAGTAAAAGTGCGTAGCGGTTTTACGTCCGGACAATGCGTAAAATCAAAGAGAGTATTTTCGCAATTCGAAGAAAAGCGAAAACACTCCAGAGCCGCTTCGCATTTAGGTTTGCGAAACCATCTCATGCTACGAATCTTCCATTGAAGACGGAAATATTGTTTTCCGGCTGTTCAGGCACCAGGCAGAACGCCAAATCCGCATATGCAAGTGTCGGTGCACTTGCGCCGGCCTCCACAGCGAGCATTGGGAAGAATTCTGATGGCAATGATTAACTCTACCAATTTTGGCGGTGAGACGCTCGAAATCATCGCGTTCCGCCTGCATGATCAGGAATTCTGCGTGAAGACGACGACCATCCGCGAAATTCGCGGCTGGGCGCCTTCGACGCCTATTCCCCACGCGCCGAAAGACGTTATCGGCGTCATGAACCTGCGCGGCTCTGTCATCCCGATCATCGATCTGGCCCACAAGCTCGGCATGAAAAGCACCGTCGCCAATGAGAGAAGCGCCATCGTGGTGGCGGAAGTGCACAACATGGTCATCGGCATGCTGGTCGATCGCGTTTCTGACATTCTGACGATCCCGGCAAACCAGGTTCAGCCGGTTCCGGAGATCTCGGCCTCCTTCGACAAGTCGTATTCGGAAGGCATCATTGCCAACGAACACGGCATGATCTGCTTCCTGAACCTCGCAAAAATGTTCAAGGGAACCGAAGCGGAAGACCTCGCCGCCTAATCAGGCCTTTTCCGCTGGCCTTGCCAGACGAAAACTATCAATCAATCCAGACCGCCGGAGCACCCGCCCGGCGGTTTTGTTTTTCCTTTTCGCTGTTTTATTAAATAAGAACATTTTAATATTATAGATATCTAATATTAAAAGCCATAGATCATTATCGCGCCGGCACGACTATCACGCGGGCCGATACCTGACCAAGGCGAAGAGACAAAAGTGCCTGCATTGCTGCCTTCGGCGGCAAAACCTGTTCGTTATTCAACATGATACGACGTGGACCGCATGTCCTGTGCGGCTCGCCGCGCCGTGGGCTGATTTTGGGGGACGTGGAATGCTGGGGTTAGGAAAAAGCGCAGATAACAAAAATATGCTCGACGCCATATCGAGATCACAGGCGGTCATAGAATTCGATCTCAAAGGTAACATTCTCACTGCAAATAAGAATTTCTGCGCGGCGCTGGGTTATGATCTCGCCGAGATCGTCGGCAAGCATCATCGCATCTTCTGCGACGGCGAACTCGCCGCATCGCGGGCCTATCAGGAATTCTGGGCCTCTCTCGCCCGTGGCGAGTTCCAGGCCAAGGAATATCGCCGTATCCGCAAGGACGGCTCCGTTATCTGGATCGAGGCCTCTTACAACCCGGTTTTCCGTTCGGGCAAACCCTATAAGGTCGTGAAGATCGCCACCGACATCACCGCCAAGAAGATCAAGGCCGTGGACGATGCCGGCAAGCTGGAGGCGCTCTCCCGTTCCCAGGCAACCATCGAGTTTTTGCCCGATGGCACCATCATCACCGCCAATCCGAATTTCTGCGCCACGGTGAATTACGACGTCAAGGAAATCGAGGGCAGGCACCACCGTATGTTCTGCGATCCGGCCTATGCCGCCTCGCCTGCCTATGGCAATTTCTGGCCGCGACTGGCGGCGGGGGAATTCATCTCGGATGAATTTGTCCGCTACGGAAAGAACGGCAAGGAAATATGGATCCAGGCCGCCTATAATCCGGTGCTGGACGAGGCAGGCAAGGTGGTGAAAGTGGTGAAATTCGCCACGGACGTCACGCCGCGTATGAGCGCCATCAGCGTGCTTGCCGATGCCCTGCGGGCACTGGCCGAGGGTGATCTTGTGCAGCGCCTCGACAACAGCTTCGTGCCCAGCATGGAAAAGCTGCGTGCGGACTTCAACGAGGTCGTCGCCAAGCTGCAGACCACCATGCAGACCATTGCCCACAATGCCTCGACAATCGCCTCCGGCTCAGGCGAAATCCGCATCGCCGCCGATCAACTCTCGCAACGCACCGAACAGCAGGCGGCCTCGCTGGAAGAAACCGCAGCCGCACTGGAGGAAATCACCACCACCGTGTCCGATGCCAGCCAGCGCGCCGGCGAGGCCGGCAAACTGGTGCTGCGAACGAGAGAACATGCCGAACATTCCGGCGACATCGTCCAGCAGGCAATTTCCGCCATGGACGCGATTTCTCGGTCCTCGGGTGAAATCACCAACATCATCGGCGTCATTGACGACATTGCTTTCCAGACCAATCTTCTGGCCCTGAATGCGGGTGTCGAAGCTGCCCGGGCCGGGGAAGCGGGCAAGGGTTTCGCCGTTGTGGCACAGGAGGTCCGGGAACTCGCCCAACGGTCCGCCGTTGCGGCCAAGGAAATCAAATCCCTCATCAACACCTCTCGCGAGCAGGTCGCCAATGGCGTGGATCTGGTTGGCAGAACCGGCGGCGCCCTGCGGGATATCCAGTCACAGATGAGCGAGATCGACACCAATGTCTCGGCCATCGTTGAAGCTTCGCGCGAACAGGCGAATGGTCTGCGGGAAATCAATCAGGCCGTCAACGTCATGGATCAGGCCACCCAGAAAAACGCCGCCATGGTGGAGGAAACCACTGCCGCCAGCCACGGCCTCGCCACCGAGGCGGAAAATCTGCACGAGTTGCTGCGGCAGTTCAGAATATCACACGAAGCATCAGCATCACCCGCCCGCCCGGCGGACAAAAAGCCTGCCGTCGTCACCAGACTTCCCGCGCCGCAGCCTCGATATGCCGCCGCGCCAAGGTCTCACGGAAACGCAGCAGCGGAATGGGCGGAATTCTAGGCCCGTTCAGAAGCCGGAAGGTCGCCGGGAAACGGCGGCCTCAACGTTATAGAATGATACGATCCGCCCGGGTGAAGATTTCAAAATCCTCACCCCGCACCAGCGCCACAAGCGTGATACCCGAGCTCTCAGCCGTTTCAATGGCAAGCGCGGTGGGCGCGGAGATCGCCGCCAGAATGGGGCTGCCAAGGATGGCCGTCTTCTGGACCATTTCCACCGACAGGCGGCTCGTGACCACCACAATGCCCGCATCGGGAGATAGGTTCGCGTTGATAACCGCACCTGCAAGCTTGTCGAGTGCATTATGCCGGCCGACATCTTCTCGGGCGGCAAGCAGCCCTCCTTGAGGATTGTAAAAACCCGCGCCGTGCACTGCCCTCGTTTCGCGGTTGAGGCTTTGCGCCCCGTTCAGCGCTTTCACCGCCGCAACGATGTCATTGCCATCAACGGAGACTTCCGCGCCGCTCAGATCCGGTACCACGCGGACTGCCTGTTCAATGGATTCGATGCCACAAAGACCGCATCCGACCGGGCCCGCCATATGCCGTCGTCTTGCCTTCAGCGCATCGGCGTTGGCATCCTGCAAATCCACCTGAACATCAAAACCCTGCCCGGCCTCGATCACTTCAATGGAACGGATTTCCGCCCTGGTGGATATGATGCCCTCCGTGAGACTGAAACCGATTGCGAAATCGACAAGATCGGCGGGGCTGGCCATCATCACGGCATGGGTGCTGCCGCCATAAGAAAAGGCAACCGGCACCTCCTCGGGCACCGCCCGCTCGCCCTCGACTATGGCCCCTTCCCGCAGAGCGGTTCTTGCGACCCTTCGGTAACTTGCCTTTGCCGACACGCTGATCACTCCTCCATGACGAAAATCTGCCTCATCTCGCTAAGGATCCCAAAGCAGCACTTCTTCCCGCCACCACATCTAACCTATAGCCATGAAAATCGGAATCGGTTTCCGAGTGCATCTATTGAAGGCGCTTTACTATCCCTGCTTTACCCATTGTCTGCCCGTGAATCGCCGGCGTAATTCGCTAGCAACATTCCGAAGCCCGAGCCGAGCTGACGGACGGGCTCATGCGCGGAAACGGGAATTTTTCGCTTGGATAAAGTGGCAGACACTAGCCCAAAACAAAAAAGCGACCGAAACGGCCGCTTTCTGTTTTGAATTTTTTGTGGGCAGTCATTCTTTCGAACCCGCCCGGTGCTTTCAAGCAGCGACGAGAACCTCATGCAGGTTCGTCAGTTCGTAAAGGTGCTTTTCAAGCTTGGTCAGATGCTCGTGGTGATGATTGCCCTCTTCGATTTCGGCCTTGGCCGCATCGATACGCTTCTGCAGCGTGTCGGGAGACATGTCATCGGCCGAAACCGCGGATTCGGCAAGAAGCGTGCAGCCGGTCGGCAGAATATCGGCAAAACCACCGAAAACCACGTATTTATGGGTCTCACCGGAAGCGAACTTCACCGTTACCAGACCCGGCTTGATCGTGGTCATCGTCGGCGCGTGATTGGCCAGAACGGTCATTTCACCCAGCGTAGCCGGGATGACGACTTCCGTAACCGTTTCGGAAACGAGCAGACGCTCCGGGGAAACGAGATCGAATTTGAAACTGTCAGCCATGGCTATTCACTTCTTTTCAACTACGCGGGCGTCACGGACTTGTCTTTTACAACGTAGGCAAAGCCGTTCCGCTTTCGCCACCATTGTCGGCAAGGCGCGCGGTAGAACCACGCGCCCGCCAATTCATGATCAGGCAGCCTCGGCAGCCAGCTTCTTCGCCTTTTCGATGGCTTCTTCCATCGAACCGACCATGTAGAAGGCAGCTTCCGGCAGGTTGTCGTATTCGCCGTTGACCAGGCCCTTGAAGCCCTTGATCGTGTCTTCGAGCGCGACAAGCTTGCCCGGCGAACCGGTGAAGACTTCGGCAACGAAGAACGGCTGCGACAGGAAGCGCTCGATCTTGCGGGCGCGGGCAACCGTCAGCTTGTCTTCTTCCGACAGTTCGTCCATGCCGAGGATGGCGATGATATCCTGAAGAGACTTGTAGCGCTGCAGGGTCGACTGAACCTTACGGGCAACCTCGTAGTGCTCTTCGCCGACGATCATCGGGTCGAGCATGCGCGAGGTGGAGTCGAGCGGGTCAACAGCCGGGTAAATACCCTTTTCAGCGATCGAACGCGACAGAACCGTCGTTGCGTCAAGGTGCGCGAACGAGGTGGCCGGCGCCGGGTCGGTCAAGTCGTCGGCGGGAACATAAATCGCCTGAACCGAGGTGATCGAACCCTTGTTCGTGGTGGTGATGCGTTCCTGCATCTGGCCCATGTCCGTGGCGAGCGTCGGCTGGTAACCCACGGCCGACGGAATACGGCCGAGCAGAGCCGACACTTCCGAACCAGCCTGCGTGAAGCGGAAGATGTTGTCCACGAAGAACAGAACGTCCTGGCCTTCGTCACGGAAGTTTTCAGCGATCGTCAGACCGGTCAGAGCGACGCGGGCGCGGGCACCCGGCGGTTCGTTCATCTGGCCGTAAACGAGCGCAGCCTTGGAACCTTCACCGCCGCCAAGCTTGTTGACGTTGGACTCGATCATTTCGTGGTAGAGGTCGTTACCTTCGCGGGTACGCTCACCCACGCCGGCGAATACCGAGTAACCGCCGTGCGCCTTGGCGACGTTGTTGATCAGTTCCATGATGAGAACCGTCTTGCCAACGCCGGCGCCGCCGAACAGGCCGATCTTGCCGCCCTTGGCGTAAGGAGCCAGAAGGTCGACGACCTTGATGCCGGTGACGAGGATCTGTGCTTCGGTCGACTGCTCGACGTAAGACGGCGCATCCTGGTGGATGGCGCGCTTCTTGGCCGTAACGATCGGGCCTGCTTCGTCAACCGGCTCGCCGATGACGTTCATGATGCGGCCGAGCGTTTCCGGACCGACCGGAACCTCGATCGGAGCGCCCGTGTTGCTGACCGGCTGACCGCGGACGAGACCTTCGGTCGAGTCCATAGCGATCGTGCGGACGACGTTTTCGCCAAGATGCTGCGCGACTTCCAGAACGAGGCGGTTGCCGTTGTTCTCGGTTTCGAGCGCGTTCAGGATCGGAGGCAGTTCGCCTTCGAACGCCACGTCGACAACAGCGCCGATAACCTGGGTAACCTTGCCCGCGCCGTTCACCGCTGCGGTTTTCTTGGGGGTAGCTGCCTTAGCCATTATCCTTACCCTCTTTCCTTACCTCAGAGCGCTTCCGCGCCCGAAATGATTTCAATGAGTTCCTTGGTGATCTGAGCCTGACGCTGACGGTTGTAGGAAAGCGTCAGCTTGTTGATCATCTCACCGGCATTGCGCGTTGCATTGTCCATCGCGCTCATCTTGGCGCCCATTTCACCGGCAACGTTTTCGAGCAGAGCCCGGAAAACCTGAACCGAAATGTTGCGCGGAATAAGGTCTTCCAGAATAGAAGCCGCATCCGGCTCATATTCGTAGACGGCGCTCTGCGTCGCGGCATCCTCTTCCACAACAGGCGTTGCGGCGGGAATAAGCTGCAGGCCGGTCGGGATCTGGCTGATGACGGACTTGAATTCCGAATAGATCAGCGTGCAGACATCGAACTCACCCGCGTTGAAGAGCGAGATCACCTTCTTGGCGATCTGGTCGGCGTTTTCAAAACCGACCTTCTTCACTTCGCGCAGTTCGATGCGCTCGATGATGTTGGCTGCAAATTCGCGGCGAAGGCTGTCGTAACCCTTCTTGCCGACCGTGATGATCTTGACCGTCTTGCCTTCCGAAATCAGCTTGCGGGCGTGATCGCGGGCAAAACGGGCGATTTGCGAGTTGAAACCGCCGCAAAGACCACGTTCAGCCGTGCAGACGACGAGCAGGTGCACGTCGTCCTTGCCGGTGCCGGTCATCAGCGCCGGAGCAACGTCCGCCTCGACCGCCTTGGCGATGTTGGCAAGAACGGCGCTCATGCGCTGAGAATAAGGCCGGGCGGCCTCCGCAGCTTCCTGGGCGCGCCGAAGCTTCGCCGCGGCGACCATTTTCATCGCCTTGGTAATCTTCTGCGTCGCCTTTACGGAGGCAATGCGGTTTTTCAGATCCTTTAGTGAAGGCATCCGTTATCCGTCCGAGTAAAAGAGCCCTAATTACGAGAAAGACTTCGCGAAGCTATCAAGAGCGCCCTTGAGCTTGCTCTTGGTATCGTCGCTGATTGCCTTTTCCGTGCGGATGGTGTCGAGGATCGCCTTGCCTTCCGAGCGGAGGTAGGAGAGCAGACCCTGCTCGAACTTGCCGACCTGCGCGACCGGGATCTTGTCGAGATAACCGTTGACACCGGCGAAGATCACCGCGACCTGCTCTTCCGTCTTGAGCGGGGAGAACTGCGGCTGCTTCAGAAGCTCGGTCAGGCGGGCACCGCGGTTAAGCAGGCGCTGCGTGGAAGCGTCAAGATCCGAGCCGAACTGGGCGAAAGCGGCCATTTCGCGATACTGGGCAAGTTCACCCTTGATCGAACCGGCGACCTGCTTCATCGCCTTGATCTGGGCGGCAGAGCCAACGCGCGAAACCGACAGACCGACGTTAACGGCCGGACGGATACCCTGGTAGAACAGGTCGGTTTCAAGGAAGATCTGGCCGTCGGTGATCGAGATCACGTTGGTCGGAATGAAGGCCGAAACGTCGTTGCCCTGGGTTTCGATGACAGGCAGAGCCGTCAGAGAGCCAGCACCCATTTCGTCGGAGAGCTTTGCAGCGCGCTCCAGAAGACGGGAGTGAAGGTAGAATACGTCGCCCGGATAAGCTTCGCGGCCCGGAGGACGGCGCAGCAGAAGCGACATCTGACGGTAAGCAACGGCCTGCTTGGAAAGGTCGTCATAACCGATGAGGGCGTGCTTGCCGTTATCACGGAAGTATTCGCCCATGGCGCAACCGGCAAACGGTGCCAGATACTGCATCGGAGCCGGGTCGGAAGCCGTGGCAGCAATGATGATCGAATACTGCAGGGCGCCGCGCTCTTCCAGAACCTTTACGAACTGGGCAACGGTCGAACGCTTCTGGCCGATAGCAACGTAGACGCAATAAAGCTTGTCGCCTTCCGGACCATTGTCGTGAATGGCCTTCTGGTTCAGGATCGCGTCGAGAATGATCGCGGTCTTGCCGGTCTGGCGGTCGCCGATGACGAGCTCGCGCTGGCCGCGGCCAACCGGGATGAGGGCGTCGATAGCCTTGAGGCCGGTCGACATCGGCTCATGAACCGACTTACGCGGAATGATGCCGGGAGCCTTGACGTCAACGCGCGAACGCTTGGCGGCGTTGATCGGGCCTTTGCCGTCGATCGGGTTGCCGAGGGCGTCAACGACGCGGCCGAGCAGTTCCGGGCCAACCGGAACGTCAACGATAGCGCCAGTCCGCTTTACGGTGTCGCCTTCCTTGATGGCACGGTCGGAACCGAAGATAACCACACCGACGTTGTCGGCTTCGAGGTTGAGCGCCATGCCGCGAACGCCGCCAGGAAACTCGACCATTTCGCCGGCCTGAACATTGTCGAGACCATAGACGCGGGCGATACCGTCACCGACGGAAAGCACCTGACCGACTTCCGAGACTTCCGCCTCGTTGCCGAAATTTTTGATTTGATCTTTCAGAATTGCGGAAATTTCCGCGGCGCGGATATCCATCAGCCAACCTCTTTCAGTGCAAGCTTAAGGGTGGAAAGTTTGGTGCGAAGAGACGTATCGATCTGGCGAGAACCAACCTTGACGATCAGGCCACCGAGGATCGAAGGATCAACGGTAACGGAAACCGTCACATCCTTGCCGGTAACGCTCTTCAGCGCCGCCTTCAGTTCAGTTTCTTGCGCTTCGTCGAGCGCATGTGCCGAGGTGACCTCGGCGGTAATTTCGCCGCGATGGGCAGCAGCAATGGAGCGATAGGCGCGGATCATGCCGGGAACGGCAAACAGACGGCGGTTATTCGCAACGACCTTGAGGAAATTGACAGCAAGACCGGCAAGACCGGCCTTCTCGCAGATTGCGGTGATTGCCTTGAACTGATCCTCGGCGGAAAACACCGGGCTCGCAACCAGACGCTTCAAATCGTCACTTCCATCGAGAAGTGCGCCGAACCTGTCCAGATCGGCTCCAACTGCCTCGACCGCACCCGCTTCCAAAGCAAGCTCGAAAAGCGACGATGCATACCTTTCGGCTACACCGGATGTTCCATGGGAGGTATCTGCCACGGGCACTTTTTCCCTGCTAATCGTCCAAGAACATCAGCGAGGGGGATCCTCCGCATCAAATTCTTGAAATCGTTTCAATTTCCCCGAAAAAGACCGGAATTCCCCCCTGCCTTTTCCCAATTTCGCGGTCCGTCTAGCATAGGACGCCGGGACTCGCAACACGCGTAATAGCGGAAAGCGCCGTTTGGGCAAGGGGGAATGCGTTTAAATTTTCCGATTCCGCCCAGGATGCGGCTCTGGTGCGGCACAAAAGCCAAAAAGCCCGCCTCAGACCAGCCCCAAGACGTAGCTCAACGCGAGTGCGGACAGCAGAAAGTGTACAACCAGAAGTAAGAAATTCCGCATGGTTGCGCCACCATCTGACAGTATTGAGAGAATGCCGCCGAACACGCTGAGGCCGAATGCCGCACCAAAGGCGAGATAGACCATTGGCTGCGCCAGAAGCAGGGCGGCGGCGCCCAGACCGAGATAGAACCCCGCAAGCGACGAACGCACGAGCGCATAGCCGTCCCTGCGCTCACCAGCCGGCTGCAGACCGAAGGCGCGCAGCGTAATGCCCGGCGCAAACATGAAAAAAAGGCCCATCACGGCCGATACTACCGCCGCGCCAAAGGCCAGCTGCTCGCCAAACTCGGCGGGAAAATAAAACTCCATCTCGTTCCCCAAATCATTTTGATTGCCTGCTGCGTTATGACACGGTCATGACAGCGGGAAAACGCCTCGCCGGCGAAGTTCAAAGGAAACTTTGCGGATCGATATCGAGCTGCACATGCACGCTGCCCCGCTCCTTCGGACCATTGGCCAGCAATGTACGAAGAAAAGACTGCATGTCGGAATTGCGCCGCCCGTGCACCAGGAGGCGGAAACGGTGGCGGCCGCGGATGAGCGCGAGCGGCGCTTCTGCCGGGCCGAGCAGCATGATGCCGGTAACCTGGGGGGCCGCGGCCCTCAAGCCACGTGCATGGGTTTCCGCTTCCCCGCGCGTATCGGCGGAAACGATGATCGAGGCAAGGCGCCCGAACGGCGGCAGAACAGCCTTTTCCCGCTCCACGATCTCCCGTTCGTAGAAGGCCGAGGCATCGCCAGAAACGATGGCCTGCATGACGGGATGCTGCGGCTGATAGGTCTGCAACAGGCCGTGACTTTTCAAACCCGTACGTCCGGCGCGGCCGGTGACCTGCGAAAGCAGCTGGAAGGTTCGCTCCGCCGCACGCGGATCGCCATTGGCAAGGCCAAGATCGGCGTCGACAATGCCGACGAGCGTCATAAGGGGAAAGTTGTGCCCCTTGGCAACCAGCTGCGTGCCGATGACAATATCCGCCTCGCCCTTGACGATGGCCTCCAGCTCCAGACGCAACCTCTTGACGCCCATGAGATCGGACGAGAGCACGATTGTGCGAGCCTCGGGGAAATTTTTCTCCACCTCCTCGGCAATGCGCTCCACGCCGGGACCGCAGGCCACCAGATGATCGAAGGTGCCGCATTCCGGGCAATGATCGGGCGTCGGCTCGCTGTGGCCGCACTGGTGGCACTGCAATTGATTGCGGAAGCGGTGCTCCACCAGCCAGCTGGAACATTGCGGGCACTGGAAACGGTGGCCGCAGACACGGCAGAGCGTCAGCGGCGCATAACCACGGCGATTGAGGAACAGCAACGCCTGCTCGCCCTTTTCGATCGTCTTGCCGATACCACGCAGCAGGACGGGTGAGAGAAACCCTCCCCTTTCCGGCGGATGGCGGCGCATATCGACAAGATGCAGGTCCGGCATCGCCGCATCGCCGAAACGCGTATGCAGGTGAATGGTGTTATAACGTCCCGAACTGCCGTTGACCTGACTTTCCACCGACGGCGTGGCCGAGACCAGCACGACCGGGAACTCGGCGATCCGCGCCCTGACGACGGCCATATCGCGTGCATTATAAAAGACGCGGTCTTCCTGCTTGTAGGCCGGGTCGTGCTCTTCATCGACAATGATGAGACCGAGATTGTCGAAAGGCAGGAAAAGCGCCGAACGCGCACCGGCCACCACCTTCACTTCACCAGTGACGGCCTGCCGCCAGACCTTTTCACGCATGCGCGGTGACAGGTCCGAATGCCATTCCGCCGGTTTTGCGCCGAAGCGGTCCTGAAAACGCTCGAGAAAGGCTGCCGTCAGAGCAATTTCCGGCAACAGGATAAGAACCTGCTTGCCTTGCTTCAGCGTCTCGGCCACCGCCTCGAAATAGACCTCGGTCTTGCCTGAACCGGTCACGCCATCGATGAGCGAGACGTGAAAACCACCCTTGCGCACATCTTCAAGTATCTCCGAAGCGGCCTGTTTCTGCGGGCCTTCCAGGCGCGGCTCCACATAATCAGGGTCGGGCTCGGCGACGACAGGCGGCGCCGGCAGAAAAACCGTCTCGAACACGCCCTGTTTCACAAGACCATCGATGACACTGGTCGAGACGCCGGCGGCATGGGCAAGCCCGCTCTTCGTCCATCCGTGCCCTTCGGCTGCCAGCTCCATCACCCGCTCGCGGGCGGGGGTCAGGCGCTCCGGCCTGCCTTCGGTCAGCCGCAGCCCCTCGATCATCGGTTCGGGATCGAAGGCGGCAGGCGCACGCAGCGCCATACGTGCCACAAGACCGGGCGGAGAAAGCGTGTAGGCGGCAACCCAATCGATGAAACGGCGCATCTCCGCCTTCAGCGGCGGGCATTCAAAACTCTTGGTGATGGGCCGCAGCTTCTTCGGATCGACACCCTTTTCGCCGGCATCGTCCCACACCACACCGAAGACTTGCCGGGGACCAAGCGGCACCTGAACGACGGAACCGGTTTCTACCACCATATCTTCAGGCACGGCGTAGCTGTAGGGCCCGGGCGCCGGCATGGGCACAAGAACGGGCACCGTGCGCGTGAGCGACGGCGGGTCAAACAGAGCCCCAAACAGATCGGACGAATCTTTTGCCATGATGTGGCGACCATGCCCCGACGACAGGAAAAAGGAAACCGCCCGGATGTAGTGGGCGCGCCTTCCAAAGTCCACCTCTTAACCAAATGCTGATCATAAGCGCATAGTTTCGAGACATGGAATGGAGCGCCGTGTGACCGAAATCCTGACATTTGCTGAACCCGATCTCCTGAACGAGCGCCAGTCCTGGCTCGCCGCCCTTGCCGGCGAACGCCGACTTGCGGACAATACCGTCGAAGCTTATGAGCGCGACACCCGCCAGTTCCTGACTTTCCTCACCGGTTACATCGGCAAGCCCGCGGCTATAAGCGACATAGCCGATCTGCGTCCGGTGGACCTTCGCGCCTTTCTGGCCAACAGGCGCAAGGAGGGTGCGGGCGCGCGATCGCTCGGCCGGCATCTGGCCGGCTTGCGCTCCCTGCTGCACCACCTGCAGAAAAATGGCCTCGTCAACGCGGCTGGCGCGGCTGCCATGCGCGCGCCAAAACAGCCGAAATCCCTGCCGAAACCGCTGACCGACCGGCAGGCGCTGAAAATCACCACTGCCGAGGCGCAATTGAACGAAGAGCCCTGGATCGCCGCCCGCAACGCGGCAGTCCTCTCACTGCTTTATGGCTGCGGCCTGCGCATTTCCGAGGCGCTGGGTCTTACGCCATCTGATTTCCCACCCGGTGCCCGCAGCCTGCGCATTACCGGCAAGGGCAATAAGACGCGGATCGTGCCCCTGCTGGCGGTGGTGACGGAAGCGGTCGACGCCTACAAGAAGCTCTGCCCCTATGCCCTGTCAGCGGATGAGCCCATGTTCCTCGGCGCACGCGGCGGCAAGCTGCAGCCCGCCATCATCCAGCGGGAAATGCAGAAGCTGCGCGGCGCGTTCGGCCTGCCGGAAAACGCCACGCCACATGCGTTGCGCCATTCCTTCGCCACCCATCTTCTGGCCGGCGGTGGGGATTTGCGCACCATTCAGGAACTGCTCGGCCACGCCAGCCTTTCCACCACACAGGTCTATACCGGTGTCGATACCGCAAGATTGCTGGAAATCTACGACAATGCCCACCCACGCGCATGAAGCAGGAAATGGTTAACCATAATCATTAACCAGACATCCAAGCCGCCGTTCTATAAGCGAAGGACAACCGGATTGGACCGATGCACAGCCTGATAAGACCACAAAATCTCACCGCCACCCTGATGGGCAAGGCCGGCGATGCCCTGCTCTGGCTGCTGGCGGCCCTGCATGTCACCGCCGTTGCAATCCTGCTCATGACCCTGCTTTCGCTGGGGCAAGCGGAAGCCGCAGAGCAGCAGCAGATCACGTGCACGGGCAATGACATTCTCGTGGAAATGCGCAAGACCGATCCTGAAGGCTTCGCAAAGATCGAACAGGAAGCGGCCGCGATCCCGAACGGCAAGGGTAATTTCTGGCGTATCGAAAAGGCAGGCACGGCCCCGTCCTATCTTCTCGGCACCATGCATGTCACCGATCCGCGTGTTCTGGAAATGCCGGCCGCCGCCAGCCCCGCCTTTGAAAAAGCCGCGATTGTCATCGTGGAATCGGACGAAATCGTTGACGACAAGAAGGTCGCGACTTCGTTGCTGAGCAAGCCTGAGCTCACCATGTTTCTGGATGGCAAATCGATCACCGACATTCTGTCGCCCGATAATGTCGCCCGCCTCGAAAAAGGCCTCAAGGAACGCGGCATCCCGCTGAACGCCGTTTCGCGGATGAAGCCGTGGATGCTTTCGAGCTTCGTCGCCCTTCCCGCCTGCGAATTCGCCCGCAAGGCGACCGGCCTTTCCTTTCTGGACAAGAAGCTGGCCGAAGATGCGATTGCGGACAGCAAACGCCTTGTCGGGCTGGAAACCATGGTTGAGCAGCTGACGGCCATGTCCGAACTGCCGATGGAATTTCATCTTCAGGCGCTGATCGAGACGCTGGAACTCGGTGAGCGTATGGATGACGTGATGACGACCATGACCGATCTTTACGTCGCCGGCGATATCGGCATGACCATGCCCATGCTGAAAAGCCTCGATCCCAAGAAGGCCGCGGCTGAAAACGAACAGGGCTACGCCGCCTTTGAACAGCGCATCATTACCGACCGCAACCACGTCATGGCGGAACGGGCAGCCCCCGAGCTTGCCACGGGCAATGTTTTCATGGCCGTCGGCGCGCTGCATCTGCCCGGCGAGGAAGGCGTTATCGAACTTCTGCGCGCCCAGGGTTTCACCCTCACGCGGGTTGACTGACCCGCTCACGCCCGATGCTGACGGGCCGGACATTGGAGCAGAAGGGCCGCATCGTCGCTGGTACGATGCGGCGGTGAAACGGCTCGACGACAAGAAGATAGAGCCGCCCAAACAGGTTCTTGCGCCTGACGATGGTGGTGACAATCACCATCTGGCCGTTCCCCCTTTCTTCAAGATCGACAACGATCCGGAAATCGAGATGGCGGTCGTCGAAGCCAAGCACTGTCCGCTCCTGGGTGGAAGAAAGAACGGGAAAACCGCCCGCCGACGTGCCAGCCGCCAGTTCGACCGTTCTTAAACCGAAAAGCGATACGACACGGTTTCGAAGCGCCATAAGGCTGCTGATCCACGCCGGAGGATGATCGAGAAGGAGCCTGCTCGCATCGAGAGAGGACGGCTCCGGCGTCACCATCTCTCCCTGATAGCGATCCCGCCAGTCTGCGCCCGGCAATATGTCTTCGATCTCCTGCATTCCTGAACCCCCGCCGCGCTATGCGGCAAGGGTCACCTTCCTCTTTTTCCGAGAAGCCGGGAACGCGACAAACCGCCGCTTAGCCGTGCGTCATGCGCTTCAGGACATTGGTGCGCCAGTAGAACTGATGAACCAGAACGGCGCCGACGTGACCGGCGATCAACACCCACATCAGCGCCTTGAAGGGACCGGAATGCAATTGCCCGGCCGACTGCGCACCGAAATAATAAGCGGCGATACCTGACAGGGGCAGAACGAGAAACAGGGCATAGAAGGTGAAATGCGCCACCTTCGCGGCGATCTGAAACGGTCGCGGTTCTTCGGTGGGATGCGGCGGCACGCCTTGGAAGAAGCGCAGACAGAGGCGCAAAACCGCAAGAAACAGCACGGCAAAACCGACATAGGCGTGGATATTGGCTGAAGAAATCTGCTCCGGCGTCAGTGTCTCGCCCCGCCGCATCAGCCGATAGGCATGTTCCATACCATCGGGAAACACCAGATTGAAGAAGATCAGAAGCGCCATCGCCCAGTGAATGATGCGCTGTGGAACCGAAAAGGAAACTTGACTTGGAAACGCCATTTTATTGCCTTTTATCAAAAGGTTAGACAGGCTATGGCGCGAGTATGGAAAACCCCGGCCTGCATGGCAAGCCGGGGTTTGGCAGATGACTGAAATTTAATGTTGGAGCAGCGGGCTCCAAAACCGATCACATGTGGATCGGCTTGAAGAAGGTCGCCAGCGCTGCTTCCTTCACCGCTTCCGACATGGTCGGATGCGCATGGCAAGTGCGGCCGAGATCTTCCGAAGAACCACCGAATTCCATCAGCACGGTGATTTCGTGGATCATTTCGCCAGCGCCAAAGCCGACGATATGACCGCCGAGAACCCGATCGGTTTCCTTGTCGGCAAGAATCTTCACGAAACCATCCGTCACCTGCATGGCGCGGGCGCGGCCATTGGCGGTGAAGGGGAACTTGCCGACCTTGTAAGCGATGCCGGCGGCCTTCAGTTCTTCTTCTGTCTTGCCGACGGAAGCGATTTCAGGCTGCGTATAGACCACGGCCGGAATGACGTCGTAGTTCACGTGGCCGCGCTGACCGGCGAGGATTTCCGCGAGAGCAACGCCCTCGTCTTCCGCCTTGTGCGCCAGCATCGGGCCCTTCACCACGTCGCCGATCGCGTAGATGCCGTCGACATTGGTCTTGTAGTGGCCGTCGATTTCAACGCGACCGCGGCTGTCCAGCACGACACCGGCTTCGGCAAGGCCGAGACCTTCAGTGTAGGGCTTGCGGCCGGTCGAGATCAGCACGACGTTTGCTTCCAGCGTTTCAGCCGCACCGCCCTTGACTGGCTCGAACACCACCTTCGCACCGGCGCCCGTCTTTTCAACGGCCGTCACCTTGGCGCCGAGCTTGAAATCGAGACCCTGCTTGGCGAGCAGACGCTGCGCCTGCTTGGAGACTTCGCCGTCCATGCCGCCGAGAATATTGTCGAGGTATTCAACAACGGTGACCTTCGCGCCGAGGCGCGACCAGACCGAACCGAGCTCGAGGCCGATCACGCCGCCGCCGACAACGATCAGCTTTTCCGGAACCTTGGAAAGGGCGATCGCGCCGGTGGAGGAAACGATGACGTTTTCATCGATATCGACCTGAACGCCCGGAATGCCGGCAACATCAGAACCCGTGGCGATGACGATGTTCTTGGCTTCGATTTCCTGTGTCTCACCCTTGTCATTGGTGACGGCGACCTTGCCGGCGGAAACCACCTTGCCGGTGCCTTGGAAGGCATCGATCTTGTTCTTCTTGAACAGGAAGGAAACGCCATCGACATTGGCCTTCACCACGCCGTCCTTGTGGCCCATCATCTTTTCAAGGTTCAGCTTCGGAGCAGCAACTTCGATACCGAGCGTATCGACGCCATGGGCAACATGCGCAAAGGTTTCGGACGCGTGCAGCAGCGCCTTCGACGGGATGCAGCCGACATTGAGGCAGGTGCCGCCATAGGTCGCGCGCTTTTCGATGACGGCGACCTTGAGGCCGAGCTGTGCCGCCTTGACCGCGCAAACATAACCGCCGGGGCCCGTGCCGATTACAACTACATCATATGCCATGTTCGTTTTCCTGATTGATGTCGGGCAAGATGCGGATCATTGCCCTGCTTGCGTTTGACCTGAAACTCAGGCCGCTTTTTCCGTTGCGAGTTTTATACCGAGAGCGATGAACACCACACCACTGGTGCGGTCGATCCATTGGCTGGCGCGCTGAAATGCCGCGCGCATGCGTGGCGTCGTCATGAACAGGCTGACGCCGACGAACCACAGGATGAGGCAGCTTGCCATGACGAGCCCGTATCCGAATTTGATGGCGACCGGCGTATGCGCGTGAACCACCGTCGAAAAGATCGACAGGAAGAAAAACACCGGTTTGGGATTGAGCGCATTGGCGGCGAAGCCGAGCGTGAAGGCCTTGAGCCCTGTCTGGCCGCTTTTGGCCCGAACCTCGCCTTCAGCAGCGGTCGGCAGTTCGGTCTTGCCAGCGCGCAGCGCCTTGATGCCGATATAGATCAGATAGGCGACGCCGAGCCATTTGACGATGTTGAAGAGATAGATCGACTGGGAAATGATGAGGCCAAGTCCGAGGATCGTATAGGTGACATGGAACATCAGCGACGTTCCCACACCGAAACTGGTGATGATGGCCTGCTTGCGCCCGTGCACCATGGCCTGACGCATGACCATCGCCAGATCGGCCCCGGGAGAAACGATCGCGAAAAAGAAGATCGCCATCAGGGATGCAAGTTCGATGAGATATTGATGCATGAGCTCGACCTCAGATCAGCGCGACAAGCATGAGGACCAGACCGACGAGGGAAACGACCCACGCGATCGACCGCATATAGGGAACGCCTGCAAGATAAAGCGGGATGTAGACGACGCGCGCCACGGTCCATATCCAGCCGCCCGTCAGCCCCCAGCCGGAGGCGTCGCCGACGATCGCAAGAGCGAGAACCAGACCGACGAAAGCCGGATAGGTTTCCCGAAAATTATCCGAGGCGCGCTGCGCGCGTCCCGCAAAGACCCCTTTGAGGTCCGGACGCGCATCACGCGTACCCGCATTCCAGGCAAGACCAACTTCCCGCGTGACGGACATGGCCTGAATGCAGATATGCAGGAGAAGAAGAATGACGCTGAGCGCCAGCAGGAACACAAAAGGTCCATTCCCGCCGGCCAGGTTTTCCATCCCTCTTCTCCCCTATCTAGTCTTAGAGATCGAGAACCAGACGTTCCGGATCTTCCAGGCTTTCCTTGACGCGAACGAGGAAGGTCACTGCTTCCTTGCCGTCAACGATACGGTGATCGTAAGAGAGCGCAAGATACATCATCGGACGGATGACGACCTGACCGCCGATGGCGACCGGACGCTCCTGGATCTTGTGCATGCCGAGGATACCCGACTGCGGTGCATTGAGGATCGGCGAGGACATCAGCGAACCGTAAACACCGCCATTGGTGATGGTGAAGGTGCCGCCCTGCATGTCGGCCATGCCGAGCGAACCGTCACGCGCTGCCTTGGCGAGGCGGCCGAGTTCCTTTTCAACGCCTGCGATGGAGAGCTGGTCGGCATCGCGAATGACAGGAACGACGAGGCCCTTGTCGGTGCCGACAGCCATGCCGACGTGACAATAGTTCTTGTAGATGATGTCCGTGCCGTCGATTTCAGCGTTGACGGCGGGCAGTTCCTTCAGCGCGTGGGTCACGGCCTTGGTGAAGAAGCCCATGAAGCCGAGCTTGACGCCGTGCTTCTTCTCGAACACGTCCTTGTAGCGGTTACGCAGGTCCATGACGGCGCTCATGTCCACCTCGTTATAGGTGGTCAGCATGGCGGCCGTGTTCTGCGCATCCTTCAGGCGACGGGCAATCGTCTGGCGCAGGCGGGTCATCTTCACGCGCTCTTCGCGAACCTGATCCTGTTCGGCCGAAACCGGACGGGGGGCAGCAGCGGCAACCGGAGCAGCGGCGGGTGCAGAAACACCCTTGGCGACGGCAGCGAGAACGTCGCCCTTCAGAACCTGGCCACGCTTGCCCGAACCGTCAACCTGATCGGCAGACAGGTTGTTTTCAGCAAGCAGCTTGCCGGCGGCAGGTGCCGGCGGCATGGAGCCGGTTGCCGGAGCGGCAACGGCGGCAGGTGCCGGTGTGGCAGCCGCAGCAGGCTTTGCGGCAGGTGCAGCGGTTGCAGCGCCGGCGGCACCTTCGGCGATCTGGCCGAGAAGCGCGTCGAGACCGACGGTCTCGCCGTTCTGCGCAACGATTTCGGTGAGAACGCCGGACGCAGGCGCCGGGACTTCAACGGTAACCTTGTCGGTTTCCAGTTCAACGAGAGGTTCGTCGGCCTTGACGGTATCGCCGACCTTCTTGAACCAGGTGCCTACGGTCGCTTCGCTGACGGATTCGCCGAGGGTTGGTACGCGGATTTCAGTGGCCATGATCTAGTTCCGTTATTCAGGTGTCTTTTTTGCGGGGCGATGCGGGAGAGTTCTCACTCTCCCAGCGCGTCTTCCAGGAACGCAGCAAGCTGCGCCAGGTGCTTGGACATCAGGCCGGTCGCCGGAGAGGCGGCAGCCGGACGGCCCGTGTAACGGACCTTCTGGTACTTGGCGTCGATATGCGCCAGAACCCATTCCAGGTAAGGATCGATGAACGACCACGCACCCATGTTCTTCGGTTCTTCCTGGCACCAGACCATCTCCGCATTGCGGAAACGGGAAAGCTCGTTGATGAGCGCCTTCGCCGGGAACGGATAGAGCTGTTCGACACGCAGCAGGTAGATGTCGTCGATACCACGCTTTTCGCGTTCCTCGAGCAGATCATAATAGACCTTGCCCGTGCACATGACGACGCGGCGGATCTTCGAATCCTTCTGCAGCTTGATCGGGCCGTCCTTGATGACTTCAGCATCGTCCCACAGGAGACGGTGGAAGGAGGACTCGCCTGCAAGCTCGGCCAGCGAAGAGGTGGCGCGCTTGTGACGCAGCAGCGACTTCGGCGTCATCAGGATCAGCGGCTTGCGGAAGTCGCGCTTCACCTGACGGCGCAGGATGTGGAAGTAGTTGGCCGGCGTCGTGCAGTTGGCTACCTGCATGTTATCTTCGGCGCACATCTGCAGCCAGCGCTCCAGACGGGCGGAAGAGTGCTCCGGACCCTGACCTTCATAGCCATGCGGCAGAAGGCAGACGAGACCGGACATGCGCAGCCACTTGCGTTCACCCGACGAGATGAACTGGTCGAACACGACCTGAGCACCGTTGGCGAAGTCGCCGAACTGGGCTTCCCAGAGCGTCAGCGCATTAGGACGGGCCAGCGAGTAACCGTATTCGAAACCGAGGACGGCTTCTTCCGAAAGCATCGAGTTGATGACTTCGTAACGGGCCTGCGTCGGCGCAAGGTTTGCCAGCGGGATGTAGCGTTCTTCGGTTTCCTGATCGTAGAGAACCGAGTGACGCTGAGAGAAGGTGCCGCGTTCGCAATCCTGACCGGAAAGGCGGATCTTGTGGCCGTCGACGACGAGCGAACCGAAAGCGAGCGCTTCCGCCATTGCCCAGTCGATGCCTTCGCCCGTCTCGACCATCTGCGAGCGGTTTTCCATAAAACGCTGGATCGTGCGGTGAGCGCTGAAGCCTTCCGGTATGGTCGACAGCTTCTTGCCGATCTCCTTCAGCTGCTTCATCGGTACGCCGGTCTTGCCGCGACGCTGCTCATCGGCATTGTCGGCAGCGCGCAGACCCGACCACTGACCGTCCAGCCAGTCGGCCTTGTTTGGCTTGTAGGACTGGCCTGCTTCGAATTCCTGTTCCAGATGAGCGCGCCAGTCGGCCTTCATCTTCTCGAATTCGCCTTCGTTCATCAGGCCTTCCGCGATCAGGCGGTCGGCATAGATGCGCGCCACTGTCTTGTGACCACGGATAACCTTGTACATTTTCGGCTGCGTGAACGCCGGCTCATCGCCTTCGTTATGGCCGAAGCGGCGATAGCAGAACATGTCGATGACGACAGGCTTGTGGAACTTCATACGGTATTCGGTCGCAACCTTGGCCGCATAGGTCACCGCTTCCGGATCGTCGCCGTTGACGTGGAAGATCGGCGCTTCGATCATTTTGGCAACGTCGGACGGATAGGGCGACGAACGCGAGAAGGCCGGGTTCGTCGTAAAGCCGATCTGGTTGTTGATGATGAAGTGCATGGTGCCGGCAACGCGGTGACCGCGCAGACCGGAAAGGCCGAGAATTTCGGCAACAACGCCCTGACCCGCAAAGGCGGCATCGCCGTGCAGCAGCAGCGGCAGCACCTTGGCGCGTTCCGACAGCGGAATGATGTCGCCGTCCCACTGCTTGGCCAGCTGGTCCTGCTTGGCGCGGGCCTTGCCCATGACGACGGGGTTGACGATTTCCAGGTGCGACGGGTTGGCCGTCAGCGACAGGTGAACCTTGTTGCCGTCGAATTCGCGGTCGGAGGAGGCACCGAGGTGGTATTTCACGTCGCCCGAACCCTCGACATCGTCAGGCTTGAACGAACCGCCCTTGAACTCGTGGAACACGGCGCGATGCGGCTTGCCCATAACGTTCGTCAGAACGTTCAGGCGGCCGCGGTGAGCCATGCCGAGCACGACTTCTTCCAGACCTTCCTGGCCGCCGCGCTTGATGATCTGCTCCAGCGCCGGGATCAGCGATTCACCGCCATCGAGGCCGAAACGCTTGGTGCCCTTGAAACGCACGTCGAGGAACTGCTCGTAGCCTTCGGCCTCGACCAGCTTGGACAGAATGGCCTTCTTGCCTTCAGCCGTGAAGGCAACGCCCTTGTCCGGACCTTCGATGCGCTCCTGAATCCAGCCTTTTTCTTCCGGGCTGGACATGTGCATGAATTCGACGCCGATGGTGGAGCAGTAGGTGCGCTCCAGAATATCGATCATCTCGCGCACGGTCGCATATTCGAGGCCGAGCACGTTATCGATGAAAATCTTGCGGTCGTAGTCGCTTTCCTCGAAGCCGTAGGATTTCGGCGACAGCTCGTTGTAATCCTCAACCGCGACCGCGATGCCGAGCGGATCGAGCTTGGCATGCAGGTGGCCGCGCATGCGGTAGGCGCGGATCATCATGATGGCGCGAACGCTGTCACGGGTCGCCTGCAGAACTTCCGCCTGGCTGACCGGCTTGCCGGTGTCGGCGCTCTTAGCCTCAGCTTTCGCCTGAACCTTCTTCTCGATGGCCTTTTCGACCGTGGCCCAGTTGCCGTCGAGTGCGGATACCAGTTCGCCATTCGCCGGGATCGGCCAGTTGGCGCGCTTCCAGGAGGCGCCCTTGGCCGCCTTCTTCACGTCTTCCGGATTATCGGACAACGCCTTGAAGAAGCTCTGCCACTCCGGCGACACGGAAGAGGGGTCCTCTTCGTACCGGGCATAGAGCTGCTCGATATAGGCTGCATTCGCGCCGTCCAGAAACGACGTGATCTGAAACTGCTCGTTCGCTTCTTGCCTTGCCATTGTGTTCTTGCGGACTTATCCGTCCGCCTCCTCGATGCCGTTAGGGCCGTTCGCCGGCCTGCCGCTTTGATTATTGCTGTCTGCCGCCGGGGCGGTATGCCGTTCTGTCTGTCGTTCCTTGCGGCATCGGGCAGCGTGGCATTGAAGCCGCGCCGCCCGTTACCGATATCATGTGGTCTCAGCCCTTGAGGACTTCAACCAGCGTCTTGCCGAGGCGCGCCGGGGAAGGCGATACCTTGATGCCGGCCGCTTCCATGGCTGCAATCTTGGACTCTGCGTCACCCTTGCCGCCGGAAACGACAGCGCCGGCGTGGCCCATGGTGCGGCCCTTCGGAGCCGTACGGCCTGCGATGAAGCCGGCCATCGGCTTCTTGCGGCCCTTCTTGGCTTCGTCGATCAGGAACTGTGCCGCATCTTCTTCAGCCGATCCGCCGATTTCGCCGATCATGATGATCGACTGCGTGGCGTCGTCAGCGAGGAACATTTCCAGGACGTCGATGAACTCGGTGCCCTTGACCGGGTCGCCGCCGATGCCGACAGCAGTGGTCTGGCCGAGGCCTTCGTTGGAGGTCTGGAACACGGCCTCATAGGTGAGCGTACCCGAACGCGAAACGATACCGACGGAACCCTTGCGGAAGATGGAGCCCGGCATGATGCCGATCTTGCATTCTTCCGGCGTCAGGATACCCGGGCAGTTCGGGCCGAGCAGGCGCGACTTGGAGCGGTCGAGGCGAGCCTTGACGCGAACCATGTCCATGACCGGGATACCTTCGGTGATGCAGGTGATGAACGGAATTTCCGCATCGATGGCTTCGATGATGGCGTCTGCTGCACCTGCCGGCGGAACGTAGATCACGGATGCGTCTGCACCGGTCTTTTCCTTGGCTTCGGCAACCGTTGCGAAGATCGGCAGGCTTTCACCCTTGGAACCGGTCCAGGTTTCGCCGCCCTTCTTCGGGTGAATACCGCCAACCATCTGCGTGCCGTAATAGGCAAGCGCCTGTTCGGTGTGGAAGGTGCCGGTCTTGCCGGTCAGACCCTGAACGAGGATCTTCGTGTCTTTATTAACAAGAATAGACATTATTTCCGGTCCCTCAATTAGCCGTTGATCGCCGCGACGATCTTCTTGGCTGCGTCGTCCAGATCGTCAGCAGCCGTAATCGCAAGGCCAGATTCGTTGAGAAGCTTCTTGCCAAGTTCGACGTTGGTGCCTTCGAGGCGAACGACGAGCGGAACCTGCAAACCGACTTCCTTCACCGCGGCGATGACGCCCTCGGCGATAACGTCGCACTTCATGATGCCGCCGAAGATGTTGACGAGGATACCCTCGACCTTCGGGTCGGCAGTGATGATCTTGAAAGCTGCCGCAACCTTCTCCTTGCCGGCGCCGCCGCCGACGTCGCAGAAGTTAGCCGGCTCTTTGCCGTAAAGCTTGATGATGTCCATGGTCGCCATGGCAAGGCCAGCGCCGTTGACCATGCAACCGATGTTGCCGTCGAGTGCGACGTAAGCGAGGTCCCACTTGGAGGCTTCGATTTCCTTGGCGTCTTCTTCGGTCTCGTCGCGCAGCGCCTTGACGTCGTCATGGCGGAACAGCGCATTGCCGTCGAAGGACATCTTGGCGTCGAGAACGCGCAGATGGCCATTTTCCATGACGATCAGCGGGTTAACCTCGAGGAGAGCCATGTCCTTCTCATTGAAGGCCTTGTAGAGGATCGGGAACAGCGCCTTGGCGTCTTCCGCAGCAACACCATCAAGCTCGAGAGCCTTGGAGATCGCGGCAACGTCGGCGTCGCTCACACCCTTTTCCGGGTTGATGGCGATGGTGTGAATCTTCTCGGGCGTGTCGTGGGCGACAGCTTCGATATCCATACCGCCTTCGGTGGAAACCACGAAAGCAACCTGGCCGACGGAACGGTCAACCAGCAGCGAGCAGTAGAGTTCGCGGGCAATGTCTGCGCCGTCTTCGATGTAGAGACGGTTGACCTGCTTGCCGGCGTCGCCCGTCTGCGCCGTTACCAGCGTGTTGCCGAGCATGTCCTTGGCGTGGGAAACGACTTCGTCGATCGACTTTGCCAGACGAACGCCGCCCTTGGCGTCGGGGCCGAGTTCCTTGAACTTGCCCTTGCCGCGGCCGCCAGCGTGGATCTGGCTCTTGACGACGTAGAGCGGGCCGGGAAGCTGCTTTGCGGCAGCTTCGGCTTCTTCGACCTTGAGAATGGCGACGCCTTCAGCAACCGGCGCGCCGTAGCCCTTCAGAAGAGCCTTGGCCTGATATTCGTGAATATTCATGGAATAATCCCTGTTTGGAGCCGCTAGGCTATTACTTCAGCGACGGAGCGATGTTGACGCAGGCTTCGCAAAGACCAGCGACGGCGCCGACGGATTTCTGGAAGGCGGCTTCTTCTTCCTTGTTGAGTTCGATCTCGATGATGCGCTCGATACCGCCGGCACCGATGATGGTGGGAACGCCGACATACATATCATCAACGCCGTACTGGCCCGAGAGGTGGGCAGCGGCGGGCAGAACGCGCTTCTTGTCCTTAAGGTAGGATTCTGCCATTTCGATCGCCGAAGCGGCCGGCGCGTAATAGGCCGAACCGGTCTTGAGCAGGCCGACGATTTCCGCGCCGCCGTCACGGGTGCGCTGGATGATCTGCTCAAGGCGCTCAGCGGTCAGCCAGCCCATCTTGACGAGATCCGTCAGCGGAATGCCGCCAACCGTGGAATAACGGGCGAGCGGCACCATCGTATCGCCATGACCGCCGAGAACGAAGGCGGTGACGTCCTGGACCGAAACATTGAATTCTTCAGCGAGGAACAGGCGGAAACGGGCGCTGTCGAGAACGCCGGCCATGCCGACGACCTTGTTCTTCGGCAGGCCAGAGAACTTCTGCAGCGCCCAGACCATGGCGTCAAGCGGGTTGGTGATGCAGATGACGAAAGCGTTCGGGGCATATTTCTTGATGCCGGCGCCGACCTGTTCCATCACCTTGAGGTTGATGCCGAGAAGATCGTCGCGGCTCATGCCTGGCTTGCGGGCAACGCCAGCGGTGACGATGCAGACGTCAGCACCTTCGATGGCAGCATAATCGGAAGCGCCGGTGAGCTTTGCATTGAAGCCTTCGACCGGGCCGGACTGGGCAATATCCAGACCCTTGCCCTGCGGGATGCCGTCAGCAATATCGAAGAGGACGATATCGCCCAGTTCCTTCAGGCTGGCGAGATGCGCCAGCGTGCCGCCGATCATGCCAGAACCAATAAGTGCAATCTTTTTGCGAGCCATCGAATGCTTCCTCTTGAGCTTCAATTCAATTTCACCGCGCCAAACCGGCAGCCAAATTGTCGTACTCCGATTAGCCCCATTGGCTAAAATAGGCAACAGATTCTTTTGTGGTGAATATTTTCAATCGTTTAGATCATTATTTTCTTACGTAAACGTAAGAAAATGCGTCACGAAAGTGTCAAACTTTCTGCCGCTTTTCGTGATGAAGCGCCAGGTAATCTGCGCTGCGCATCTCGAACAGGCGCGAGGCGGTACGATCGAACTCGAAACCTTCGGTTCCCTTGCGTTTGCCGAGCAGGTCTTCAGGCATGGCTGCGGCTGATGCGAAAAGCCTGACGCTATGGTCGTAAAGCGCGTCAATGAGGATAATGAAACGCTTGGTCTCGTTCCGCTTGTCCGCGTTGAGCAGCGGGATATGGTCGATGAAGACCGTATCGAAACGATTGGCGATGGCCAGGAAGTCGGAAGCCCCGAGCGGCTTCTCGCAGAGATCTGAAAACGAAAAGCGCGCCACCCGGCCGCTGGCGCGTGGCACCAGAATGGAGCGGCCCTTCATGGGTATTTCCGTTGGGGCAACGAGATGACCGCCGGTCATGTGCCGCCAGGCCATGTCCATCGCCTGATCCGCCGAACCGTCGAGCGGCGTGACGTAGACCGGAAGGCTTTCCAGCTTCTCCATCCGGTAGTCGGTGGGGCTGTCCAGCGTCACCACGTCAACATATTTCTTCAGCAGATCGACGAAGGGCAGGAAAAGGCCGCGATTGAGACCATCCTTGTAGAGATTGTCGGGCACGACATTGGAGGTCGTCACCAATGTGCACCCATTGGCGAAGAGTTCGCTGAACAGCCGGGCGAGGATCATCGCATCGGCAATATCCGTGACCGTAAATTCGTCGAAGCATAAAAGCTCCGCTTCCGCCAGAAGCTCCGCCGCAACTGGCGGAATGGGATCGGCCTGTTTGGTTTCACCATTCTTCAGCTTCTGCCGATGCGCGTGCACACGATTATGCACATCCGCCATGAATTCATGAAAATGGCAGCGACGTTTGGAAGAGACGGGCGCCATTTCGTAGAACATATCCATCAGCATCGTCTTGCCGCGGCCAACACTGCCATACACATAGAGCCCCTTGACGGAGGCGGCAGGCCCGGACTTGCGCGCAAACATCCAGCCCAGCGCGCTCTTCTTCTTGGCCGGCTTGCGTGCCTTCAGATCCGCAAGGATACGATCAAGATGCGCCGCCACACCAAGCTGGGCGGCATCGGCCTGCAAGGTGCCAGCTGCCGTCAATGCGTTGAGCTGTTCAACGACACTATGATTGTAATCAGGCAAGGGCTTCATGGATAAACGCCTCGGACGCGGGCGCACAAAGGCACCCGCGACGAATGGACAGGCTTAGAGCGAAAAGAGCGTTCCGGCTGCACCGGATAGACTCATCGGCTGAGGCTGAGCGGCTGACCGCTATTGGTGGTGCCATCAAAGCGCGCATCGGCGCTCTTGTAGACGCGGCCAATCGTGTCACCCGAACGGTTCTTGAAGAGAACCATCTTGCCGGACACTTCCCAGGACCCCATCGCCGTCAGCTCACCCGCGCAACCGCGCGTGCCGCCACGCGAGCCGCTGCCGAGATTGGTGAGCGTCAGGAACATGTCGCAATTGGCGCCGCCATTGGAAACGCGCCAGTTGCCGACCATGGATTCCTTGGTAACGTCAAGTGCGGCTGCCGGCGGAGCGGCAGAAGCGACATTGGTTCCGCCAGGGGCGGCCGAGGCAGGTGCCGACGGGAACTGGCTGCCCGTGGCGCCACCGGGCGGCGGCAGGGCGCCGGACTGGACCGAGGGCACCGGCTGCGCCTGCAAAGGCGGCGTATAACCGGGATTGTTGCTGGCGTTGTTGTTGTAATCGTAGGAGGTACGTTGGCAACCGGCGAGAGTCATCACAACCGCAAGGCCCGTCACCACATATCTGAATTGCATATCAAGCTCCCGATTCTCTCGCTTCCGGAAAGATCATGATCAAACAAGAAGGCTGAATTATTACCAAAGCCTTATCTTGCGCAAGCGATGGCCGGGATAATTACCATTTCGGTCGATTTTTACCGAATTTTCCCACGCCGGGTTGTAAAAAGGGCCACGGTCGAGACCGCGGCCCGCTAGATTTTCTGTCGTCAGCGAATCGCCTTTAAACGCGACGCTCGACCATCATCTTCTTGATTTCCGCGATCGCCTTGGCCGGGTTCAGACCCTTCGGGCAAGCCTGCGCGCAGTTCATGATGGTATGGCAGCGGTAAAGGCGGAACGGATCCTCGAGATTGTCGAGACGCTCGCCGGTTGCCTCATCGCGGCTGTCGATCAGCCAGCGATAGGCCTGCAGCAGAACGGCCGGACCGAGATAACGGTCGCCATTCCACCAGTAGCTGGGACAGGAAGTGGAGCAGCAGGCGCAGAGAATGCACTCATAAAGACCGTCCAGCTTCAGGCGGTCCTCATGGCTCTGCTTCCACTCCTTGGCGGGCGTCGGCGAAACCGTCTTCAGCCAGGGTTCGATGGAGCGATGCTGCGCGTAGAAGTTCGACAGATCAGGAACAAGGTCCTTCACGACAGGCATATGCGGCAGCGGATAGACCTTCACCGTGCCGTTGATCTCTTCCATGCCCTTGGTGCAGGCGAGCGTGTTGGTGCCGTCGATGTTCATAGCGCAGGAGCCGCAGATGCCTTCACGGCAGGAGCGGCGCAGCGTCAGCGTCGGGTCGATATTGTTCTTGATGTAGAGAAGCGCATCGAGAACCATCGGCCCGCAATCGTCGACATCGATATAATAGGTGTCGATGCGCGGGTTCTGGCCGTCATCCGGGTTCCAGCGATAGATGCGGTATTCGCGCACATTCTTCGCGCCGTCCGGCTTCGGCCAGACCTTGCCTTCGCTGATCTGGGAATTCTTGGGGAGAGCGAGTTCAACCATATCCAGTTCCTCAAATCAGTAGACGCGCGCCTTCGGCTCGATCTTTTTGGGATCGATGCCGTCGGCGATGAGGTCGGTGTGAACAGGGCGGTAGTCGAGCTTGACGTCGCCCTCCGGGCTGACCCAGGCAAGCGTGTGCTTGCGCCAGTTCACGTCGTCGCGACCGGCGAACGGACCGTCGACGAAATCCTCGCGGGCGTGCGAGCCGCGGCTTTCCTTGCGCGCTTCCGCGCCATAGACCGTGGTGATCGCATTGGCCATGAGGTTGTGCAGCTCGAGCGTCTCGACCAGATCGGAGTTCCAGACCATCGAACGATCGGTGACCTTGACGTCAGGCAGTTCCTTCCAGATGGCGGAAAGACGCTGGCAACCGCTTTCCAGCGATTCCTGCGTGCGGAACACGGCCGCGTCGTCCTGCATGGCGCGCTGCATCTTGTCGCGCAGCACCGCCGTCGGCGTCGAGCCGTTGGCGTAACGCAGGCCGTTGAAGCGCTCCATGATCTTGTCGCAGGCAGCCGTATCGAGAGCGGGAACAGCCTCGTCACGATTGATGACCTGAGCGGCGCGGATCGCGGCTGCACGGCCGAAGACCACGAGGTCGATCAGCGAGTTGGAACCGAGGCGGTTGGCGCCGTGAACCGAGGCGCAACCCGCTTCGCCAACAGCCATCAGGCCGGGCGCGATACGTTCCGGGTTGTTGGCATCGGCATTCAGCACTTCACCCCAGTAGTTGGTCGGAATGCCGCCCATATTGTAGTGAACCGTCGGCAGGACCGGGATCGGCTCGCGGGTCACGTCGACACCCGCAAAAATCTTCGCGCTTTCGGAAATGCCCGGAAGACGCTCATGCAGGATCGCAGGATCGAGGTGATCGAGATGCAGGAAGATGTGGTCCTTGTTCTTGCCGACGCCGCGGCCTTCACGGATTTCCATCGTCATGCAGCGCGAAACAACGTCGCGCGACGCAAGGTCCTTCGCGGAAGGCGCATAACGCTCCATGAAGCGCTCGCCTTCGGAGTTGACGAGATAACCGCCTTCGCCGCGCGCGCCTTCGGTAATGAGGCAGCCTGCGCCATAAATGCCGGTCGGGTGGAACTGCACGAATTCCATGTCCTGAAGCGGCAGGCCGGCGCGGGCAATCATGCCGCCGCCGTCACCGGTGCAGGTGTGGGCAGAGGTCGCCGAGAAATAGGCGCGGCCGTAACCGCCGGTCGCGAGAACCACCATCTTGGCGGAGAAGCGATGGATCGTGCCGTCATCGAGGTTCCACGCCACGACGCCCGTGCAACGGCCGTCTGCCGACATGATGAGGTCGAGCGCGAAATATTCGATAAAGAATTCCGCGTTGTTGCGCAGCGACTGGCCATAAAGCGTGTGCAGGATGGCGTGGCCGGTACGGTCAGCAGCGGCGCAGGTGCGCTGCACCGGCGGGCCTTCACCGTAATTCTGCATATGGCCGCCGAAGGGGCGCTGGTAGATCTTGCCTTCTTCGTTACGCGAGAAAGGCACGCCGTAATGCTCAAGCTCATAGACCGCCTTCGGCGCTTCCATGGCGAGATATTGCATCGCATCAACGTCACCCAGCCAGTCGGAGCCCTTTACGGTGTCGTAAAGGTGCCACTGCCAACAGTCGGGCGTCATGTTGGTGAGCGAGGCGGCGATGCCGCCCTGCGCCGCAACCGTGTGGGAGCGCGTCGGGAAAACCTTGGTGATGCAGGCCGTGCGGAAACCCTGTTCCGCCATGCCGAGCGTTGCGCGCAGACCCGCGCCACCGGCGCCCACCACGATCACGTCATAGGAGTGATCGACATAGGTGTAGGCCTTGCCATTCTGGGAAGGTGAACTGATCGATGCCATGGCGGACTTATCCTGCGAATGCGATTTTCAGAATGGCGAAGATGGAAAGGCCGCCAATCAGAATCGCGAAAAACGTATTGAGCATCAGAAGAACGAGCTTCGAAACCTCGGCGTGGACGTAATCTTCGATGATGACCTGCATGCCGAGCTTCATGTGAATGAGGCCGGACACCAGCACCAGAGCCATGATAACCGCAACAAGCGGGTTCGACAGCGCGGCGACGACTTCCGGATAGGGCGCGCCGGCATATTTGATGAGGAAGATCACGAAGAAGATCAGCAGCGGAACGTTGGCAACCGCGGTGACGCGCTGGCGCAAGAAATGGTCGGTGCCTTCCTTGGCAGAGCCGAGACCGCGAACCTTTCCGAGAGGTGTACGCATATCCATGAAAAATCTCCTCAGCGCACGATCAGGGCGATGACCCAGATCAGCGCGGTCAGACAGATCGACACCACCCACGAGGCCTTTGCCAGCTTGGTGGTAAAGTGCTTTTCGAAGCCGTAGCCCAGATCCCACATGAAGTGGCGAAGCCCGCCTAGCATGTGGTGCACGAGAGCCCAGGTATATCCGATCAGGATGAGTCTACCGATGATCGTACCCATCGCCCAGTTGACCCAGTCGTAATAGGCAGGACCCGAGGCGATTGCGATCAGCCACCAGGCAACCAGAAGCGTTCCGAAATAAAGCGCGCCGCCTGTGATGCGGTGCACGATGGAAGCAACCATCGTCGGAATCGGCTTGTAAATTTGAAGATGCGGCGACAGAGGCCGGTTATTAGTCGCATTCGCCATCAGAACCTCGCGGCGTTTTCCCGTGCGCCCATCAGACAGGACGCCCCCAAGCAACAGCACATGACGAAAGAATGTGCATTGCACCAACCGCGACGTTTAATCACATGGGAGCATCACCACAAGCACATTTCATGGCCGATTCCAATTTAATCGATTGGTTCACGAATTTTTTTTGGAATTTTTTTGCGTCAAAATAAAAAATCGAGCGTTTCCAAGATTTACGCCCTCAAAATATTTACCTTTACGTAATTCATGAATCGTGTAATTTACCTTTTGTTAATGAAGAAAATCCGGAGAATGAGGCTCATGTTACAGCGCCGAATCGCTGCTTTAACCATGATGGTTGCAGGCGTCATTTTCACAGTAATGCCTCCGGCGGCGGCAGATGATTATTATGGTCGCCGTGATTATCAGCATCATTATCAACATCGTCAATCGCAGGTGAGCTTCTCAACGGACGGGCTGCCATCCACCCTCTCCGGTGGCACTTATGTGGGCGCGATATCGGCGCTGCGCGTTCGTGGCAATGGCAATTATTTCGCAATTGGCGGCGGGCTTTCACGGAAAGGCGCAACGCTCACAAGAGGCTCGCAGCTTGCGCCAAAGGCGAAGATCATCAATGTCCGTGCCGAAACCGCTGACGACGCCTGCGCCTATGAACATGGCGTCTGCATTATCCGGCCCTAAAGTATTTCCGGCGAAAGCATGACGCGGTTTTACTGCAAATGTGCGATGCACTGATCAGATAAAACGCCAGACGGTGGTCTTCTTCACTTCGCCGTCTTCCAGCGCCCGCGTCACCGGCACCTGATAGGTCGCCTCCGCCCGGAGCCGATCTTTGGGCAAATAGGCCCGCCCCGGATCGCCGACGAGCACGCTCACGCCCTTTTCCGTCAGTTCCCGAAACCACGGCACGAGAAGATCTGCAAAAGCGCGATCGTAAAACACGTCGCCAGCCAGCAGAACATCCGTAGCGACCGGCTTCCCGACCAGATCAAGTCCGGTGAAGGCAATGTCCACCTCATTGAGAGCCGCATTCAGCCGAATGGCCGTCTCTGTCCACGGATCGATATCGGCCGCCAGAACCGCGCTGGCACCTGCCTTTGCCGCGGCGATGGCGACAAGGCCGGAGCCGCTGGCGAAATCCAGCACGCGCCTGCCGGAGACGCTGTCGGGATGATCGAGAACATAACGGGCAAGCCCCTGCCCGCCGGCCCAGGCGAAGGCCCAGAAGGGCGGCGGCAGGCCGATCGCTTCCAGCTCCTCCTCCGTCTTCAGCCACAGCTCATGAGCCTCCGTGGCAAGATGAAGACGCAATTCCGGCACATGCGGCGGGCGCATGATGCCGGTGTTGTTGAGAATGAAGCGTTCGGGATCGGTCCTCACCGAAGGGTCAGTCCGGTGATTTCGGTGGATTGGCGAGGTTACCCATGCGGCAAACCTCAAGATATTCCTCCTCCGTCACCGGCTGCACGGAAAGCCGCATGGAGGTGACGAGAGACATCTTTTCCAACTTGGGATTGGCCTTCACATCCTTCAGCGAAACCGGCTGCGGCATATCGCAAACGGCGCGGATATCGACGCAATCCCACTTCAGATCGCCTTCAGCGGTCGAGTCCGGATGCGACAGCGCACAGACTTCGACGATGCCGACGACATCCAGCCCTTCATTGGAGTGGTAGAAGAAACCCTTGTCGCCGATCTTCATGGCCCGCATGTTGTTGCGGGCCTGATAGTTGCGCACGCCGGTCCATTCTTCGCCGGCCTCGCCCTTGGCCTTCTGCATTTCCCAGGACCATTTGAACGGCTCGGACTTATAAAGCCAGTAATTCGCCATGTCCGGTCACGCTCCCGGATTGTTGAAGACCCAATTATAGGGCTTCACATCGACGCTTTCGAACAGGCCGGCTTTTGCATAGGGATCGGCATCGGCAAGGGCCTTGGCCGCATCGATATCGGCAGCTTCCACGATGACGAGGCTGCCATTCGGCTTGCCTTCGGCATCGAGAAACGGACCGGCGATCTTCAGCGTGCCCTCGGCATTCAGCCTGTTCAGATGTTCCAGATGCGCCGGGCGCGTTTCCATGCGCACGTTCAGATGGCCGGGCTTGTCCTTGCAGATAAAGGCAAACAGCATTTTCGTCTCCTCGCTGGAGCATGTCTCCCAAAAGTATCAGCGGCTTTGGGACCAAGACATGCGTAAAATATTGTTCGACCGCCCCACCCTCATTCGGTGGTGATCGGCCGTGTCATCAATTGTTGCATGGCGCTCGCCACATCCAGATTGCCATCGATGATGGCGGCCACCGCTTCGGTAACCGGCATGTCGACAGCGTGACTTTCTCCGAGTCGGGCGGCGACGGCAGCCGCAAAAGCGCCCTCCACCAGCCCGCCGGACATGTCCTTGCCCTCCCCGCGGCCGAGCGCGATGCCGAACCGCAGGTTTCGCGACTGATGGCTTGTGGCGGTCAGCACCAGATCGCCGAGGCCCGAGAGGCCGCGCACCGTATCCGCCTTGCCGCCCATGGCGACGATGAGACGCGACATTTCAGCAAGCCCGCGCGAGATCAGCGCCGCCCGGGCGGAATCGCCAAGGCCCGCGCCTTCGACGATGCCGGCGGCAATGGCGAGAACATTCTTCAGCGCCCCCCCGAGCTGCACGCCGATGCGGTCGGTGGAGGCATAAAGCCGGAAGGTCCTGCCGGAAATCGTGGTTGCCAGCCGTTCGGCAATGGCAGCATCTTCCGCCGCAATCGCCATGGCCGTCGGCAAGCCACGGGCAATATCGGCCGCGAAGCCCGGACCGGACAGAACCGCAATCGGGTGATGTGGCAGTTCCGCTTCCAGAAGTTCCGTCAGCAGACGGCCGGAACTGCGGTCGATGCCCTTGGCGCAGGTGACAATGATAGAGTCATTAGCCAGATAAGGACCATAGTGACGGGCCGCATCGGCATGGGCCTGAGACGGCATGGCGAAGAGCACAATGCTGGCACCGGCAAGCACATCAGGCTCGGCAGAAAATTCAAGCGCATCCGGAAGGTCGACACCCGGCAGGGCCGCCTCGTGCACGCGATCGCTCCTGAGGTCAGCCATCAGAGACGGATCGCGGCCGAGCAGGGTCACATCATGCCGGTTTTCCAGCGCAATGACGACGGCTAGCGCGGTTCCGAAGGCGCCGGCGCCGATGACGACGATTTTTTCCCGCTGCATCAGGCCTTGGCTCCCCTCTTACCGAAACCGATCAATGTTTCCGCGCTGCCATCCAGCGGCCAGCGCGAGCGCGGCGGAATTTCAAGCGGATCGGCTTCCTTGCCATCGGCCATCCGCTCCAGTCCGGCCCAGGCGATCATCGCAGCATTGTCAGTGCAGAGCCGGTGCGGCGGCGCGACAAAGCGAAAGCCATTGATATCGCAAAGCGACTGCAGGGTCTGGCGGATTTCCTTGTTGGCGGCGACACCGCCAGCCACGACCAGCGCAGGCTGGGTCTCCAGCTGCGGAAACTCCTGGCGGAAACGCGCAAGGCCACGGCCGATGCGATCCTTGAGAGTGCGCGACACCGCATTCTGGAAGGAGGCGCAGATATCGGCAATATCTTGCTCCGAAAGCGGCGCGATGGCGGTCGCCGCCTGCCGCACCGCTGTCTTCAGGCCGGAAAAGGAAAAATCGAGCCGTGCTTCGCCGACCATCGGACGCGGCAGCGGAAAGCGGTTGGGATCCCCCTTCGCCGCCGCCTTCTCGACCGCAGGACCGCCGGGATAGGGCAGGCCCAGAAGTTTCGCGGTCTTGTCGAAGGCTTCACCCAGCGCGTCATCGATGGTGGTGCCCCAGCGCTCATAGTCGCCTACACCGCGCACCAACACCAGCTGGGTGTGGCCGCCGGAAACCAGCAGCATCAGATAGGGAAAAGACAAACCGTCTGTCAGCCGCGCCGTCAGCGCGTGGCCCTCCAGATGGTTGATCGCGTAGAGCGGCTTGCCCGCCGCCTTGGCGATGGCCTTGCCCGTCATCAGCCCCACCAGCAGACCGCCGATGAGGCCGGGACCGGAGGTGGCGGCGATGGCGTCGACATCGGCAAGGGTCACGCCTGCCTGCTCCAGCGCTTCTTCCACCAGCGTGTCCAGCGCCTCGACATGGGCGCGCGCGGCAATTTCCGGCACGACGCCGCCATAGGCGCTGTGTTCCTCCAGCTGCGACAAAACGACGTCGGAGACGATCTCGCCGCGCCCGTCCGCATGCCGAACCACAATGGATGCAGCGGTTTCGTCACAGCTTGTCTCTATGCCGAGGATACGAAGAAAGGGGGTCATCAAATCTGTTCGTTCATTGCGATCATGCGCTGAGTTGGTCTAAGACAACTCCGGTAACAATGGATAGACGCGGATGCAAACAAAACCTTTCCGAATCGGCACACGCGGCAGCCCGCTGGCGCTCGCGCAGGCTTACGAGACGCGCAACCGGCTGATGGCGGCGCATGGTCTGCCGGAAGACATGTTCGAAATCGTCGTGCTATCCACCAAGGGCGATCGGATAACCGACCGCGCCTTGTCGGAAATCGGCGGCAAGGGCCTCTTCACGGAGGAGCTGGAAAGCCAGCTTCTTTCCGGCGAACTCGATATGGCCGTGCATTCCTCCAAGGACATGCCGACCGTTTTACCCGAAGGCCTTTATCTGTCCGCCTTCCTGCCGCGGGAAGATGTGCGCGACGCCTTCATCGGCCGCACCGCGCCGAAGCTGCTGGAGCTGCCGCAGGGCGCCGTGGTCGGCTCCGCATCCCTGCGCCGCCAAGCGCTGATCCGCCGCCTGCGGCCGGATCTGAGCGTCATCATCTTTCGCGGTCAGGTCGATACGCGGCTGCGCAAGCTCGAAGAAGGCCAGGCGGATGCGACGCTGCTTGCCTTTGCCGGCCTGAAGCGGCTCGGCAAGGACAATGTTCCGACGGAAATTCTCGACCCGAAGGAATTCCCCCCTGCTCCGGCGCAGGGCGCAATCGGTGTGGAGAGCCGCATCGGTGACACCCGCATGGACGAGCTGCTTGCCCCCATAAACGACAGGCCCACTTATGATGCGGTGACCTGCGAGCGCGCCTTCCTGGCCGCACTCGACGGTTCCTGTCGCACGCCGATTGCCGGTTACGCCACCTGCGAGGGCGAGGAACTCTATTTTTCCGGCTTGATCCTCACCCCTGATGGCCAGACGAGCCACAACATCGAAATCTCCGGCAACCGCAAAGATGCGGCAAAGCTCGGCCGACAGGCCGGCGAAGAGGTGCGTGCCAAGGCGGGCAGCAATTTCTTCGAAGGCTGGAACTGAGCCTATGCGGATCGTCGTCACCCGGCCGCAACGTTCGGGCGAAAGGACGGCCGCAAAACTTGAAGCACTCGGCCACGAGCCGGTGCTTTTGCCGCTGTTTCATCCAGCCCATCATGGCGAGCGCGCCATCTCGGCGCTATCCGGCCCGCTGGCGGCGATTGCGGTGACCAGTGCCGAGGCATTGCGGGCACTGGAAACATCACGGGACCGGCTGGCCCCGCATCTGTCAAAACCGCTCTTCGCCGTCGGCGCAACAACGGCGGAAGCGGCGAAAAAAGCCGGCTTCACGCAAATATTCATCGCCTCCGGAGACGCCCTGGGTCTGATTGCTCTCGTAACGCAGCGCCGCGCACTTCTTTCCGAAGGACAGCCCCTGCTCTATCTCGCCGGCAGGCCCCGTGGCTCCGTCTTCGAGGAGGGCCTTGCCGCTGCGGGCATTCCCTTTAGAGTGATCGACTGTTACGAGATGCTGCCCTCGGATATCTCCGAGAGCATGCTCCAGACGGCGCTTGTCGAAAACGCTGCCGATGTGGTCCTGCTCTATTCCTCGGAAGCGGCGCGGGCCTTTTTCAACCATGTATCAACGGACAGATACGCGGCAGCACTGGCTGGGACACAATTCATCTGTATCAGCCACAACGTGCTTTCTCTGGTTCCGGAAATCTTTCGCGCAAACGCCATCGCCGCCAGAGAACCGAGCGAGGCAGCGATGTTCGAACTTCTGCACCATAACTCTGGAACCTAATTCGAGCTCGCCTCTTTCCTTTGCCGCCGTCACTGACTAGGTTTACATTACTGCAGGCAGAAATGAGGTTGTCATGGTATCGGGAAAGCCGCCACGCCACTCCAAGTCCAAAGCCGAACCGGTCACCATCGACCTGGACGCCAAAGACGTGAAAGCAATTTCCGCCGACGTGGACGCTGCCAAGACGGACGAAAAACCCGGTGACAAAACCCCTGCGGCCGCCGCAGCGCCGGGTGTTTCGGAAACAAAGCCTGAAGCAGCCGCAACGCGCAACCCCGCCCCCGTCTGGGACCAGCCTAAGAAAACCCCCATAGAGCCAGAACCCAATGTCGGCAAAACGGAATCCGTAGCTACGGCTCCGAAGGCTGAGAGCCCAGAAGACAAGCAGAAAGGCCCAGTCTCGCCTTCCCCTGTTCCGCCCAAGGCCGATGAAAAACCGATGATGGGCGCCTCCGGAACGAGCGCCACCGCGGCTGCCGCAGCTGCGGCAAAGCCGGCCTTTGGCTCCTCGACGTCCTCCAGCGCATCTGGCGGGGCCACCGCTGCAAAACCATCGGCCACGACCGCATCTTCAGGACCATCCAGGCCATCCGCACCACAGCAGGCGGAACGCAAACAGGCGGCGACCTCCGGCCTGATCGCGGCGGGTATCGTCGGCGGCCTTGTGGCGCTCGCCGCCGCCGGTAGCATGCAATATGCCGGTATCCTGCCCTCCGTTAATGCAGGCAGGGCCGGAGGCGAGGAGATCGCCGCACTAAAAACCGATCTGGGCAATCTTCGGCAGCAGCTTGCCAATGTTCCAGCGGCGGACACCTCGGCACTGGAACAGCGCATCGCAACCCTCGAAGGCGCAAAGGGTGAAGCCCCGCAGGTGGATGGGCTTTCTGAAAAAATCACCGCACTGGAATCTGCCGTGCAGGCGGAGCGATCCGCACAGGCCACGGCGACCGCCGAACTGACACGCCGTCTTGCGGATGCGGAAGCCAAGATCAACGAGCCACGCGACGATATCGAAGTCGCCCGCGCCATTGCCTCGGCCGCGCTGAAGGCCGCGATCGATCGCGGCGGGCCGTTCCTCACGGAACTCGATACGCTCTCCAGGGTCACATCAGATGATCCGGCGATTGCATCGTTGCAATCCTTCGCCGCCACCGGCGTACCGTCGCGTTCGGAGCTGATGCAGAAATTCCCCGATGTCGCCAATGCGATGCTGTCAGCCATCAACCAGCCTGACCCCAATCAGGGCATCATGGAGCGCTTGACCGAAAGCGCCTTTTCGCTGGTGAAGGTGCGCCCGGTCGGCAACATCGAGGGCGAGACCCCCGAGGCCATGATCGCGCGTATGGAAAACAAGCTGCGCAACGGCGACCTGCAGGGCGCAGCACTTGAGTGGAATGGTCTTCCCGATGCCGCCAGGACGGTATCCGCCGATTATAAAAAATCTCTGGATGCGCGCATCGAGGTCGAGAATCTGGTGGGCGGCACGTTGAACCGCGCCATCACCAGCACTGGCAGGCAGGGGTGAGCGCATGACCAGAATTCTGACTTTCGCCATTATCGTTCTGGCTCTCGGTTTCGGTTTCTCCTGGCTGGCCGACAGGCCGGGCGTGCTCTCCATCGTCTGGCAGGGCCAGTTGATCGAAATGAGCCTGATGGTCGCCGCCTCCATCATCGCCGCGCTGGTTGCCGCCATCATGCTGGTCTGGTGGGTCGTCAACGCCATCTGGACCTCGCCCAATGCCGCACGCCGGTATTTCCGCGCCCGGAAGCGCGACCGCGGCTATCAGGCTCTGTCCACCGGCCTCATTGCCGCCGGCGCTGGTAATGCCATCCTCGCCCGCAAGATGACGGCCCGCACGCAGGGGCTGCTCAGCGCCGATCAGGAACCGCTGATCCATCTGCTCGATGCGCAGGCCGACCTCATCGAAGGCAAATATGACGAGGCGCGCCGCAAGTTCGAGGCGATGGCCCGTGACCCTGAAACGCGCGAACTCGGCCTTCGCGGCCTTTATATCGAGGCGCGTCGGCAGGGCGCCTATGAAGCCGCCCAGCAATATGCCGAGGATGCAGCGGAAAAAGCCCCCTACCTGCCATGGGCGGCACAGGCGACGCTGGAAAACCGCTGCCGCAACGGACAATGGGACGATGCCATCCGCCTGCTCGACCAGCAGAAAGCGGCAAGCGTCATCGAACGCGGCGAGGCGGAGCGGCTGAAAGCCGTGCTTCTCACCGCCAAGGCCGGTGAAAAGCTGGAAAGCGACCCGGTGGGCGCGCGCGAGGATGCCAAGCACGCTCTCAAGCTCGCAAAAGGCCTCGTTCCGGCGGCACTGATTGCAGCGAAGTCCTATCTGCGCGAAGACAATCTGCGCAAGGCCGCCACGGTTCTGGAACCCGTCTGGAAGAACGATCCGCATCCGCAGATCGCCGAGCTTTATGTCCGCGCCCGCAGCGGCGATACCGCCATCGACCGGCTGAAACGGGCGGAGCGGCTTGAGAGCCTGAAGCCCAACAACATCGAATCCCTGTTTGCCGTGGCGCAGGCAGCGCTCGACGCCAAGGAATTCGCCAAGGCACGGGCCAAGGCCGAAGCCGCCGCCCGCATTGAGCCACGCGAAAGCATCTTCCTGCTGATGGCCGATATCGAAGAAGCGGAAACCGGCGATCAGGGCCGTGTGCGCTACTGGATGGCACAGGCGCTGCGCGCGCCGCGTGACCCGGCATGGGTGGCGGATGGTATCGTCTCGGAAAAATGGCTTCCGGTCTCCCCCATCACCGGCCGTCTCGACGCCTTCGAATGGAAAGCGCCCTTCGGTCAGCTCGAAGGCCCTGTTGAAGATCTGGCGATCGAAAATGCGATTGCCGCGGCACCCGCAAGAGCCGAACCGGTTGCGAAGACGATCGTTGTCGAAGCCGCGCCCGAGACCCTTGCGGAGCCAAAACCCGCCCCGGCCGCGCCGATCGAGGTAAAGCCGACTGTTTCAATCCCGAAGGAGAAAAAGCCGGTCACAATCGAAGCGCCGGTGGAAACCGAAGTGGCGGATGACAAGGCGGCGGAAGCCGTGCCCTTTTTTGGCGGCGCACCGGATGATCCGGGCGTCAAGAAGCCAGGCGCGGAAGCCGAACCCAAGACCCGGCTCAAACTCTTCTGACCAGCAGGCTATCGATGTTCCAGCAAATACAGTCGTTTATTCAGAACCTCGTTGGCCCGCAGGCGGGTGATTTCAGCCCTGATGATCTGAGGGTGGCGGTAGCCGCCCTCTGTTTCCAGGTGATGGAAGCGGATGGCACCGTCTCGAAAAGCGAGCGTGATCGCCTGCGCCAGATTCTTCACGAATATTACCATCTCGACGGTGGCAAGCTTGATGCCCTTCTTGCCGCCGGCCAGGAGGCCGGCAAGGAAGCCGTCGATTATTACCGCTTCACCACCGATATCCGCCGCCACCTCGATGAGGATCAGCGCGTGGAGCTTATTGGCATATTATGGGATATTGTTTACGCTGACGGCGAACGAAGCGAAATGGAAGACCATGTGATCTGGCGAGTCGCCGATCTCCTCGGTGTTTCCGTGCGCGACAGGGTTCTGCAACGTCAGCAGGCCGCCACGAGGTCCGGGCCCGCTGAAGAAAGCGAAAACGAAGACGATGCTGTTTGACCCTTCCAGGCAACAGGAACAACAACCTTCGCTGCTCATCGTCCTGCATCAGGAACGTTCCACGCCCGGCCGCGTCGGCCAGATCCTGGTGGAAAAGGGTTATCGCCTCGATATAAGGCGGCCCGCGCTCGGCGACGACCTGCCGCAAACGCTGGAAAAACATGCGGGCGCCATCATCTTCGGCGGCCCGATGAGCGCCAATGATCCACATGATTATGTCAAAGCCGAAATCGACTGGCTGAAGGTGCCGCTGAAGGAAAACAAGCCCTTTCTCGGCATCTGTCTCGGCGCGCAGATGCTATCCAAACATCTGGGCGGCAAGGTCGAGGCAGACAGGGACGGCAAGGTGGAAATCGGCTGGTATCCGCTACACGCCACCGAACACGGTCGGCTTCTGATGCCGCATTGGCCGAAGATGGTCTATCATTTCCACCGCGAAGGCTTCGAACTGCCGCGGGGAGCCGAGCTTCTGGCGGCAGGCGAGACCTATCCCAATCAGGCCTATCGTTATGGAAAAAATGCCTGGGGCCTGCAGTTTCACGCCGAACTGACCCGCGCCATGATGCATAGCTGGGTGGTGCGCGGCGCGCAGCGTTTCGGCATGCCGAATGCGCAGGTCGGCAGTCAGCATCTGGAAGGCCGCATGTTGTTCGACACGCCGCTCAGGGCATGGCTCAGCAATTTTCTCGATCTGGTTTTTGAGGGCAAGGCACAGCGCTGAGGCCCATCGCGGTTAGTGCGGCGCGTCGAGACTATCGATCTTGCGCAGCTTGGAAAAACCAAGCGCCCAGATGACCGCGACAGCAAGCGTGCCCGCCCCGCCGATGACAACGGCTGGCACGGCACCCACAACATGGGCCATGGTGCCGGCGCGGAATTCACCCAATTCGTTGGAGGCTCCAACGAAAACCATATTCACCGCATTCACACGCCCGCGCACCTCATCTGGTGTCCAGAGCGCGATCAGGGTCTCGCGCACATAAACCGACACCATGTCCGATGCTCCCATGACCACCAGCGCGGCAATGGACAGCCACGCGGTTTGCGAAAGCCCGAAGACCACGGTGGAAACGCCGAAGAGGCCGACGCCGACGAACATCAGCAGGCCGGCATGGTGGCGAATGGGCTTGAATGCCAGAATGACCGCAACGGTGATGGCCCCGATGCCGGGTGCGGCGCGCAGAAGCCCGAGACCCCATGGGCCAAGCGTCAGCACTTCCTTGGCAAAAATCGGCATCAACGCGACGGCACCGCCCAGCAGCACCGCGAAAAGATCGAGCGAAATGGCGCCAAGAACGATCTTCTCCTGCGAGATGAATTTGAAGCCGGCCAGCATTGTTTCGAGGGTGACGGCTTTTGCCGGACCACGCTGTTCCGGCTTGCGGATCGTCACCGCCAGCGTTGCTGAGAGGATGAAAAGCACAAGCGCCACGCTATAGGCGATGGAAGCACCGAGGCCATAGAGTAGGCCGCCGGCAACGGGGCCAAGAATGGACGCCATCTGCCAGGAAGAGGAATTCCAGGCGATGGCGTTCGGCAAATCCTCGACGGGCACGAGATTGGGCGCCAGCGACTGGACAGCCGGTCCCATGAAGGCCCGCTCTATGCCGAAGACAACGAGAATGGCGAAGACCGGCCAGGGAGAAAAGCTGTGTGTCAGCGTAAGACCCAGAAGAGCCACAGCACACAGCGCCGCGACCAGAAGACATATGGCCATGATACGCCGGCGATTGTGCCGGTCGGCGACCGTTCCGGTAACAAGGATCAAAAGCAGAGACGGCAGAAACTGGAAGAGACCGATCAGGCCGAGATAAAAGGCGTTGCCGGTAACCTCATACATCTGCCAGCCGACAGAGACGCTGACGATCTGAATGGCAAAGGCCGAGAAAAACCGAGCGCTGAAAAAACGGCGATAGGAACTATGCCGGAATGCACCGAAGCGGTTTTCGGCAGAAGGCAGGGACATCGGCTGGGTGCTCGCGAGACAATATGAGATGTCTGCAATAGAGCGATATGACAGGAATCGCCAGCCCTCCTCTTCAGCGGGACGACGAAAAGTGTGAGCGGTTTTCGTCTGAAATCCCGCTGCAAAGCCATGAACCAGCTCGCGATGACCGCAGACCGGTCAGACCAAAGATCATTACGATCCGGCGCAACACTTGCCGGTTCACGCGTCAATGTCTAAATGTCTTGCAACCAAGATACGGAGATATTGATGCTTGCCCTGTTTCAGACCATCGATCTGGCCTTGAACCTCTATACGTGGGTGCTGATCGCCAGCGCCATTTTTTCCTGGCTTTACGCCTTCAACGTCATCAATTCCCGCAACCAGTTCGTGAACGCCATCGGGAGTTTCCTGGTCAATGTCACGGAACCGGCCCTGCGCCCCATCCGCCGCATTCTGCCCAATCTCGGCGGGATCGACATTTCGCCGATCATCCTGCTGCTGATCATCTTCTTCATCCGCTCCTTCATGTGGAACACGCTTTATCCGATGACCGTTTGAGCAGTCTCTGGAAAAAGCACGATGATCATATCCGCCTGTCCGTTCGCCTCACACCGAATGGCGGGCGGGATGCGATTGACGGCGTGGAGCAGGATGCGGACGGAAACGCGCATCTGAAGGCCCGCGTCAGCGCCGTGCCGGAAGGCGGCAGGGCGAACAAGGCCCTGATTGTTTTGCTGGCGAAAAAACTCGGCCTGCCCAAATCCTCCATCACCTTCATTTCAGGCGAAACAGCGCGCAAAAAAATCCTCCGGATCGATACCGACCCGGAGGATTTCGAAAAGCTCTTTAAAAAGCTGGCGGGTTAGGCCTATCAGCCCTGCGCCTTGTAGCGCTCAATGGCTTCGACGATCAGCTTCTTGGCGACGTCTACGTCCTGCCAGCCGCCCATCTTCACCCACTTGCCGGGCTCCAGATCCTTGTAGTGCTCGAAGAAGTGCTCGATCTGCTTCAGCGTGATTTCCGGCAGGTCCGTGTAGTTGTGGACCTTGTCGTAACGGCGCGTCAGCTTCGGAACCGGCACGGCGAGGATCTTCTCGTCCTTGCCGCCATCATCTTCCATGATCATCACGCCGATGGGGCGAACGTTGATCACGCAGCCGGGAACCAGCGGGCGGGTGTTGCAGATGAGAACGTCGATCGGGTCGCCATCGTCGGACAGCGTGTGCGGCACGAAGCCATAGTTACCCGGATAGGTCATTGGCGTGTAGAGGAAGCGATCGACGATCAGCGCACCGGCGTCCTTGTCCATCTCGTACTTGATCGGCTGGCCGCCAACCGGCACTTCAACGATAACATTTACGTCTTCCGGCGGATTCTTGCCTATGGAAATTGCATCAATACGCATTCGCTTCCCTCATTCGGCGGGTTGGATTTGGTTTTCGATACTGGGAAAGTCGCCGCATTGCAACATGGCTTTGGCCGGATAAGGCAGAATGGGCGATTTGATGTCATCGCGACGAAGCATCGCCCTCTACAAAATGAAAACGGCGCGAACTCCCTCTATCAGTTCCAGACGAAACCGACCTTGCGAAGCGACTTGCCATCGAAATCTTCCATGCCTTCGGCAATATCCCGGCCGCCATGCGAGCGGAAAAAGCGATTGGCGACGTCGCTATCCTCGAGGCACCAGACAACGATGCCGTTGCAGCCAAGTGAAGTCAGCAATCTGCGCGCTTCCGTGAAAAGCAGCGAGCCGAGGCCAATACCCTGATATTCAGGCCGGAGATAAAGTTCGTAAATCTCGCCGTCCTGCGGCAGCCCACGCGCCCGGCTTAAGCCCAGCGTCGCATATCCGGCAACCACACCGGCCACTTCCACCACCAGCATGGTTGCGGAGCCCTTGGTCGCCTTTTTCCACCAGACTTCGCCACGGCGCTCCAGCATCTGCGTCAACGGCTTGTGCGGGATAAGCCCCGCATAGGCCTGTTGCCACGACAAACGGTGCGCCTCTGAGATGGCGCGCGCATCATGCGGTTCAGCACGGCGAACATCGATGGATAACGTTTTCATAACGCGATTCTGGCCCCGGCCACGGAAACTTACCAGTCATAAAGGTTAACGCCGGCAAGCTTACCCACAGCCTATTCATGTGGACGACCAGAAAAAATTAACGCATCCTTAACCTTTGGCAAAGCGCCTTTCGACTCATGCACACATAAAAAAGAATGCATAAAAAAACCCGGCGCGAGGCCGGGTTCTTTGAAATTCGTGGCGTAGAGCCAATCAGACAGCGAGCTTTGCCTTTTCGAAACGCTTGCGGTCGTTGGCGTCCAGGAACATCTTGCGCAGGCGGATGGACTTCGGCGTCACTTCCATCAGCTCGTCGTCCTGGATCCAGGAAAGCGCGCGGTCGAGCGTCATGCGGATCGGCGGCGTCAGCTTTACGGCTTCGTCCTTGCCGGCAGCGCGGATGTTGGTCAGCTGCTTGCCCTTCAGCACGTTCACTTCGAGATCGTTATCGCGCGAGTGAATGCCGATAATCATGCCGGCATAAACCTTCTCACCCGGCTCGATGATCATCGGGCCACGATCTTCCAGGTTGAACATGGCGTAGGCGACAGCTTCGCCCGAACCGTTCGACAAAAGAACGCCGTTAACGCGACCAGCAATCGCACCCTTGTACGGCTGATAGTCGTGGAACAGACGGTTCATGATCGCCGTGCCGCGCGTGTCGGTCAAAAGTTCCGACTGGTAGCCGATCAGGCCGCGGGTCGGAGCGTAGAACTTCAGACGAACGCGATTACCGCCGGAGGGACGGAGCTCAGCCATTTCAGCCTTGCGCTCGGACATCTTCTGAACGACGACGCCGGAATGCTCTTCATCGACGTCGATCACGACTTCTTCGATCGGCTCCATCATGGCGCCGTTCTCATCCTTGTGCATGACAACGCGCGGACGCGAAACTGCAAGCTCGAAGCCTTCACGACGCATCGTTTCGATGAGAACTGCCAGCTGCAATTCGCCACGCCCGGAAACGAAGAACGAATCCTTGCCTTCAGCCTCTTCAATCTTCAGCGCGACGTTGCCTTCGGCTTCCTTGAACAGACGGTCGCGGATGACGCGGCTCGTGACCTTGTCGCCTTCGGTGCCGGCAAGCGGGCTGTCGTTGACGATGAAGGACATGGTAACGGTCGGCGGATCGATCGGCTGTGCGGTCATCGCCTCGGTGACGGAAGGGTCACAGAAGGTATCGGCAACAGTGCCCTTGGAAAGACCAGCGATGGCGACGATGTCACCCGCATGGGCTTCATCGATGGATGTGCGCTCAATGCCGCGGAATGCGAGGATCTTGGAAATACGACCGGTTTCGATCGTCTTGCCGTCCTGGCCAAGTACCTTCACGGCCTGGTTCGGCTTGATCGAACCGGAAGCGATACGGCCGGTGATGATACGGCCGAGGAAGGGGTTGGCTTCGAGGATCGTACCGATCAGACGGAACGGACCTTCTTCAACCGTAGGCTCCGGAACATGCTCGAGAACCAGATCGAGCAACGGTGCAAGACCCTGATCCTTCGGACCTTCTGGGTTGACGTTCATCCAGCCGTCACGGCCGGAACCGTAAAGGATCGGGAAGTCGAGCTGCTCGTCGGTAGCATCGAGGTTTGCGAAAAGGTCGAAAACTTCGTTGATGACTTCTTCATGGCGGCCATCCGGACGGTCGATCTTGTTGATCGCCACGATCGGACGAAGACCAACCTTCAGTGCCTTGCTGACGACGAATTTCGTCTGCGGCATCGGGCCTTCGGAACTATCGACCAGAACGATCGCGCCATCCACCATCGACAGGATACGCTCAACTTCGCCGCCGAAATCGGCGTGGCCGGGGGTGTCGACGATGTTGATGCGAACACCCTTCCACTCCACCGAAGTCGCCTTGGCAAGAATGGTGATGCCGCGTTCCTTTTCGAGATCGTTGCTATCCATCACGCGTTCCGCAACGCGCTGGTTGTCGCGGAACGAGCCGGACTGCTTCAGAAGCTCGTCAACGAGCGTCGTTTTTCCATGGTCAACGTGCGCGATAATCGCGATGTTGCGAATTGCCATTGTTCAAAATCTCTGAGGTTGGGCGCCACTATCGTGAGATGCGCCAATTTAGTTTGGCGCGCTCATAACCTTTTTTTGCAAATGCGAAAGGGGGGGCCTTGTCATAAGCCCCCTGCGCTCCGGTTCTAGCTCAGAAATATGACAGTCTTTTATAACGTGCTCTTACACCAGGCCGCGCTTCAACAGCATGGCGTCCGGGCTCGGCATCTTGCCGCGAAACGCGAGATAGGCCTCCTCCGGATCGATGGAACCGCCGACAGAATAGATATTGTCCTTCAGCCTGCGCGCCATCTCGCCATCGAAGGGATTGCCGGTTTCCTCGAAGGCCGAAAACGCATCGGCATCCAGCACTTCCGACCACATGTAGGAATAATAGCCGGCGGAATAGCCATCGCCCGAGAAGACGTGCTGGAAATGCGGCGTCGCATGCCGCATGACGATGGACTTCGGCATGTTGAGGGCGGAGAGCACCTCGCCTTGGACGACCATGGGATCGCTCACGCTGCCCCGGGTGTGGAACGCCATGTCGACGATAGCCGAAGACGTGAACTCCACCGTGCTGAAACCGGCATTGAAAGTTTGAGCGGCCAGAACCTTGTCCAGCAGCGCTTTCGGCATCGGCGCGCCGGTCTCGTAGTGGAGCGCGTATTTTTCCAGAATTTCCGGCACCGTCAGCCAGTGTTCGTAAAGCTGCGACGGCAATTCGACGAAATCGCGCGAGACCCCCGTCCCGGAAACGGAAGGATAGGTCACATCAGATAACATGCCATGCAGCGCGTGGCCAAATTCATGAAACAGCGTGCGCGCATCATCAAGCGAAAGCAGCGCGGGCTTACCCTCAGCCGGTTTCGCGAAATTGCAGACATTGTAGATGATCGGAATTTCACCGACCGTTCCGCTCTTCAGCGGCAGCTTGTGCTGCGATTGGAACGAACTCATCCATGCGCCGGATCGCTTGGAGGGGCGAGCGAAATAATCACCGAGGAACATGGCCTTCAGATCGCCCCTGTCGTCGCGAATCTCGAAAACCCGCACATCCGGATGATAGGCGGCAACGCCCTTCACCTCGACGGCACGAATTCCAAACAGCCGCGCGGCGACATCGAAGCAGGCCTCAATGATCTTTTCGAGCTGCAGATAGGGCTTCAATTCCGTCTCGGAGAAGCTGAATTTCCGCGCGCGCAACTTTTCGGCATAGTGCCGCCAGTCCCAGGGCAGCACCTCGTGATTCCGGCCCTCCTCGGCGATGATGGCGGCAAGTTCGGTCTCTTCCTCGCCCGCGCGGCGCACGGCCTTTTCCCAGACCTGACCCAGAAGGCCGTTCACGGCATCCGGCGTCTTCGCCATCGTGTCATCAAGCTTGTAAGCGGCAAAATTCGCGTAACCGAGAAGCTTGGCTTTTTCCTCACGCAGTTCGAGCGTGCGGTGAACGGTCTCGCGATTGTCGGTCTCGCCACCGTTTTCGCCGCGCGCCACCCATGCCTTGAAGGCCTGCTCGCGCAGATCACGACGTTCGGAAAAGGTGAGGAAAGGCTCGATGATGGAACGGGAAAGGGTAACGGCAAATTTGCCGTCCTCGCCATGCTCACGGGCCGCACCCGCCATGGCGTCGCGCAGAAAGCCGGGAATGCCGGCAAGTTCCTCTTCGGTGGAAAGCAGGAGCTTCCAGTTCTTTTCATCCGCCAGCACATTCTGCCCGAACTTTGCACCGAGACCGGCAAGCTCCTCATTGATCGCCGCCAGCCGTTCCTGCCGGTCTTTCGGCAACTTCGCGCCGGAGCGTACGAAACCCTTCCAGTGCCGCTCGAGAACACGGCTTTCCTCGCCCGTCAGCCCCAGCGTCTCGCGCTTTTCCCACAATGTATCGATGCGCTTGAACAGCGCTTCGTTCATTCCGATCTTCGAATAGTGCCGCGACATTTTCGGCGCAATCTCCCGCTCCAGCGCCTGGATCACGCCATTGGTATTGGCGCCTGCCCTGTTCCAGAACAGCGCCGAAATGCGCGAAAGCTCATCGCCGGCGATTTCAAGCGCGGTCACGGTGTTTTCGAAACTCGGCGCCTGCGCATTGCCCGCAATCCCATCGATTTCCTGCTCATGGGAGAGAAGCGCTGCCTCGAAAGCCGGAGCGAAATCCTCATCCTTGACCGCATCAAATTTGGGCAAACCGTTGTGACCATCCCAGGTCACGAGGGCGGGATAAAGCGTCGTCTTGGATGGCATTTCGTCTTCCTTGTACAATTCCGGTTTAGGCCTATATGGGCACGCCTCCACCGCCAATTCAATATGCCCGGCGGAGATGACAGGCCGTGTGAAAAAAACGGGGAAGTCCGATCTTTTTTGCTTCAGCGTAACAATCGGCGACTATATTGCGGGCCGTCCGACAACCGAACTGACGCATACTTTACTCGATTTTCGACAATATGATTTGTGTACCATTGATTATCGCCCGGAATTTAGTAAGGCTGACTTACGAAAAGGCGAGACATGGGCACGAAACGCGAAAAAGATTCATTGGCATTCTTGCTGAACAGCAGCGCACGCCTGCTGAACAGTGCGTTTGAGCGCCGAATTTCTGAAGCTGGACTGGGTCTTACCCCCGGCGAAGCCCGCGCATTGCTCACGGTTGCCGTCGTTGATGGTAGCAAGCAGTCGGATATCGCCGCCCGGCTAGGCATCGAGCCGATGACGATCTGCGCCTATCTCGACAAGCTGCAGTCCCTCGATCTCATTGAGCGCCAGCAGGACCCGCAGGACAGGCGTTCCAAGCGCATCGTGCTGACAAAGAACTCCACCGAGATGCTGGAAGCCGTGCGTCAGGAAATCGATGAACTCGTCCGACATGCCACGCAGGGCCTGAACGAGGAGGAGGTCGCGCTTTTCCGCAGCTTCCTGCAGACGCTTCGCAACAATCTCCAACCGGAACAGCCCGGCCAGAGCTGCTGACCTCAATGTCACCAGAAACGATCATGTCCAGAAAGCGCACGGCCATGCTCGGTGCGCTGCTGACGGCGCTGGCGCCAATTTCCATGGCCATCTATACACCGGCCATGCCGGAGCTGACGCGGGTTTTCGCCACGACAGAGTCCGCCATAAAACTCAGCCTCTCACTTTATTTTGCGGGTTTCGCGATCGCGCAACTGCTCGCCGGCCCAGCCTCCGACGCCTTCGGGCGGCGCAAGGCAAGCCTCGTTTTCCTGTCCATCTTTCTGGGCGGCGGATTGCTTGCCATTTTTGCACCGACGATCGAAGTGCTCCTCCTTGCCCGGCTTATCCAGGGCATCGGGGCCTCCGTCGGTATGACGGTGGCGCGCGCCGTGGTGCGCGACCAGTTCACCGGCGCCGATGCTTCCAGCATCATGAACCTCATCGGTATCATGCTGGCCGTTGGCCCCGCCATGGGCCCGACAATCGGCGGGCTTTCACTTGCGGCTTTCGGCTGGCAATCGGTATTTTTCCTCATGGCCGGCCTCGGAGCTCTGGCCATATTCTCCGTCGTGGTTTTTCTGCGCGAGACGACGATCCCGGACAAGAGCCTGATCCGCCCGCACCGCCTCCTGTCGGCCTATGGGACCTTGCTGAGCACGCCGCGTTTTCTTCTGGCCGCACTGGTGCTCGGCGGGTCCATCGGCGCGCTTTATGCGCAGGCCACGATGCTGACCTTCATCCTCATCAACGAGGTCGGCATGACACCCATCGCTTTCGGTGTCGGCATGCTGATGCAGACCGGCGCTTATTTCTTCGGCTCCATTGCCCTGCGTTATATCGCACCGCGGCTGGGTGACCGTCGTTCGGTCGTCCTCGGTCTCTGTTTTTCGGCGGCAGGCGGTCTTCTCATTCTGCTGTCAGTGTTCCTGATACCCCCATCCTTTCTCTCGATCATGGGACCCGTGGCCGTCGCGACGATCGGCATTGCCTTGCTGACGCCTTCGATGGTAACGGCAGCCCTTGCCCCTTTTCCGCATATTGCCGGCTCGGCCTCGGCAATGATGGGCTTCATCCAGATGGGCTCTGGTTTTGCGGGCGGCGCTGCCGCCTCGGTCATCGGCTCGCCACTCACCGGCTTCGGCATCATCATTCCGGTGATGGAATTCACGGCCGTTGCCAGCTATATCGGCTTCCGCATCGTTTCCAGAAGAGAGACATAAAAAACCCGCCGGCGTCACCGCCCGCGGGTTTCATTATTTCCATTCCAGCAGAATTATTTGCTGAGGTTACGCTTGGCCAGTGTGCGCAGGCGCAGCGCATTGAGCTTGATGAAGCCCGCTGCATCCTTCTGATCGTAAGCCCCGTGGTCGTCCTCGAAGGTCACCAGCGCGTCGGAATAAAGCGACTTGGCGCTCTCGCGGCCGGTTACCATGACATTGCCCTTGTAGAGCTTCAGCGTCACTTCACCTTCGACATGTTCCTGGCTCTTGTCGATCAGTGCCTGCAGCATTTCACGCTCGGGCGAGAACCAGAAGCCGTAATAGATGAGCTCGGCATAACGCGGCATCAGCTCGTCCTTGAGGTGGGCCGCGCCCCGGTCGAGCGTGATCGATTCGATGGCGCGATGTGCGGCAAGCAGGATGGTGCCGCCGGGTGTCTCGTAAACGCCGCGCGACTTCATGCCGACGAAGCGGTTCTCGACCAGATCGAGACGACCGATGCCGTTTTCACGGCCATAATTGTTGAGCGTGGCGAGAAGCGTCGCGGGCGACATTTCAACACCGTTGATGGAGCAGGCATCGCCCTTGCGGAAACCGATCTTGATGACGGTTGCCTTGTCAGGAGCGGCTTCCGGAGAAATGGTGCGCATATGCACGTACTCAGGCGCTTCCTGTGCCGGGTCTTCCAGAACCTTGCCTTCGGAAGAGGAATGCAGGAGGTTGGCATCGACGGAGAAAGGCGCTTCGCCCTTCTTGTCCTTGGCGACCGGAATCTGGTGCTGTTCGGCGAAGTTCAGGAGGTCGGTACGGCTCTTGAACGTCCAGTCACGCCAGGGCGCAATGATCTTGATGTCAGGGTTCAGCGCATAGGCCGAAAGCTCGAAACGAACCTGGTCGTTGCCCTTGCCGGTGGCGCCATGGGCAATGGCGTCCGCGCCGGTCTTCTTGGCGATTTCAATCAGATGCTTGGAAATCAGCGGACGGGCAATCGAAGTGCCGAGCAGATAGACGCCTTCGTAGACGGCGTTGGCGCGGAACATCGGGAACACGAAATCACGCACGAACTCTTCGCGGACGTCCTCAACGAATATTTCCTTGATGCCCAGCATCTCGGCCTTCTTGCGCGCCGGCTCAAGCTCCTCGCCCTGACCGAGATCGGCAGTGAAGGTCACGACTTCAGCGCCGAGTTCCGTCTGAAGCCATTTCAGGATGATCGAGGTGTCGAGACCGCCGGAATAGGCGAGAACGACTTTCTTAACGTCTTTCGGGAGTGCCATAGTGATGTCCATCTGCATGATGACGGCATCAGGACACCGCCATTTCCTCGGGATTTCGGCACTTTTACAGTGCAACCCGAAATGTGTGAAGCGCTTTTCCGTGAGATAAGCGACAAAACAATTGATGGGCGCGTATGACGATGGGCGATGACCGGCCGCGCCGACGGGAACGAAGCAATTGTCACATGCATTTAGAAAATTCGCGCTTTATCATAAAGCGGCGCGATCGACTTGAAGACCGTGAATGAAGCCACTCAGGTTCAGGCAACGTTGCAAACCGCTGGAAACAGCAGAAACGACGCGAAGGAGAAACCTATGACGACCATCCACCCCGCATTCAAGGAAGATAATGTCGCTGTCATAACAGGTGCGGCATCCGGCATCGGACTTGCCGCCGCCCGCAAATTCGCCACCTTTGGCATGAGCGTCGTGCTCGTCGATCTTGATGGCGAAAAGCTCGCCGCAGCCCATGCGGATATTCTGACCGTCGCCAAGGACGGTGAAGCGCAGATCGTCGCCATCCCGACCGACGTATCGAAACTCGATGAGCTGGAGGCGCTCGAACGCGCGGTTATCCAGCGTTTCGGGCGTGTCCACGTCCTCATGAACAATGCCGGCATCCAGCCGGGCAGCGCCATCTTCGGACCGCAGTCCAACTGGGAAAAAATTATCGGCGTCAATCTGATGGGCGTCGTGAACGGTAGCCGCGTTTTTGGCCAGGGCATGATCGCCCACGGCGAGCCGGCGCTCATCATCAATACCGGCTCGAAACAGGGCATCACCACGCCTCCCGGTGATCCCGCCTATAATGTCTCGAAGTCCGGCGTCAAAACCTTCACGGAGGCGCTTCAGCACGAATTGCGCAATGTTCCGAACGGCGCGGTTTCCGCCCATCTCCTGATTCCCGGTTTCGTTTTCACCGGCCTCACCGCCCATGGCAGGACGGAAAAGCCTGAAGGCGCATGGACCGGCGAACAGACCGTCGATTTCATGCTTGAGAGCATCGGCCGCGGCGATTTCTACATTCTCTGCCCGGATGGCGAGGTAGACCGCCCGACGGATGAAAAGCGCATTCTCTGGGCAGCTTATGACATCGTCCAGAACCGCCCGCCGCTGTCGCGCTGGCACACGGAATATTCCGCCGCCTTCACCAGCTTTTTGAAAAACTGAACTTTCAGCCGCCGTGCCTGAAAGGTGCGGCGGCTATTCTCTCCCGCAGGCGCGTCGCCGTTCAAAAACATTGGCAGAAGCACGAAACCGCGTTAAGCAACGGCAATCTCCAGAATTTACGGGTGCCGCGATGGATTTCGTTCCAAGCCTGCCAACACTGATCGCCTTCACCATCGCCATTCTGCTTCTGGCGGTGACGCCGGGTCCTGATATGACGCTCTGGATCAGCCGCTCCCTGCGCGAAGGCCGGGCGGCGGGCTTCATGACGCTGGTGGGAACAAACATCGGCATCACCGTGCATACGATGCTGGTCGCTTTTGGCGTCGCCGCCCTCATCGTCGCCTCACCGACCGCCTTCATGATCCTGAAAACAGGCGGCGCCGCCTATCTGGTGTGGCTCGCCATCCAGGCGATCCGCAAGGGCTCGGATTTCGTGATGGTGAAAAGCACCGGCGAAAGGGCGCAGGCCTCCTTGAAATCGGCCTTGCTGAACGGCATCTGGGTCAATCTGCTCAACCCCAAGGTCATCATCTTTTTCATGACCTTCCTGCCGCAATTCGTCAGCGCCTCCGATCCGCATGTGACCGGCAAGCTGATCTTCCTCGGCATCTGGTCGATCATCGTCGCACTGCCGATCGGCATCGGCATCGTTGTCGCCGCCGATGTTCTCTCCGCGTGGCTGCAACGCAACCGGAAGGTTCTGCGTGGATTGGATTACACGATCGCCGGCGTCTTCTCGATTTTCGCGGTCAAGATTTTCTTCACGCAAACGCGCTGAGGGCAAACAAAAAAGGCGCCGGAAAGCGCCTTTTTGCGATCAACCGATGAGCAACTCGTCATCATCAAGCTTCTGGCCGCGTATCTTGCGGAACATGTCGATCAGGTCTTCGACCTCGAGATCCTTGCGGCTGTCACCGGAGACGTCGAGCACGATTTCACCGGCATGCAGCATGATCGTGCGGGTGCCGTAATCCAGCGCCTGACGCATGGAATGGGTGACCATCAGCGTCGTCAGCTTGCGCTCCGACACCACCTTGCGGGTCAGCTCCATCACGAATTCCGCCATGCCGGGATCAAGTGCGGCCGTGTGTTCATCGAGCAGCAACACGTCCGAGCCGGATAGCGTCGCCATGACAAGCGAGACGGCCTGCCTCTGGCCGCCCGACAGAAGATCCATGCGGTCCTTCAGGCGGTTTTCCAGACCGAGGTTGAGCGAGGCGATACGCTCCTTGAAGAAATCCCGCCGCCCGCGCCCAAGCGCCGGCAGAAGGCCGCGGCGTTCACCACGCGATGCCGCGAGCGCCAGATTTTCCTCGATGGTGAGCGCACCGCAGCTGCCCGCCAGCGGGTCCTGAAATACACGCGCCACCCGCCCCGCCCGGCTGGCGGTCGACTTGCGGGTAACATCGGCGCCGCCGATCATCACCTTGCCCGCCGTCGGCAGGACATCGCCCGCCAATACGCCGAGCAGCGTTGATTTACCTGCACCGTTGGAGCCGATGACGGTGACGAAGGAACCATCCTCGATGGTAAGGTCAATCTTGGACAGCGCCTGCTTTTGCAGCGGCGTGCCACGCCCGAAAACGACCTGAATATCGGAAAGGGAAATCACGATGTTGCTCCCCCGCGGCGCAGTCGGGGCAGGATCAATGCGATGGCCACCAATACCGCCGTTACGAAATTGAGATCGGATGCCTTGAGACCCAGCACATCGCTCGACAAAGCGAGCTGGATGGCGAGACGATAGGCGATGGAGCCGAAGACACAGCCGATAAGGGCAATCAGAATGCCGCGCGCACCGAACAACGTCTCACCGATGATGACGGCGGCAAGCCCGACGACGATGGTGCCGACACCGGAGGTCACATCGGCAAAACCATTGGTCTGCGCAAACAGCGCGCCGCCGAGGGCGACCAGAGCGTTTGAAAGCGCCATGCCGAGATAGATCTGGTTACCGGTCTTCACGCCCTGGGCACGCGCCATCCGCGCATTGGCACCGGTGGCCCGCATGGCAAGGCCGGCATCGCTTTCAAGAAAACGCCAGACGAGAATGACCGCGATCAGCACCAGCGCGCCGACAAAGAGCGGCCGCACCAGATATTCCGACAGGCCGAGGCCGTAAAACGGTGAGATCATCGTGTCCTGATTGAGCAGCGCCACATTCGGCTTCCCCATCACCCGCAGATTGACGGAAAAAAGCGCGATCATCGTCAGGATCGAGGCAAGCAGGTTGAGAATCTTGAAACGGACGTTGAGCGTTGCGGTCACGATCCCGGCGGCAGCACCGGCAACCATTGCAATCGCCGTCGCGACCCAGGCATTCAGACCGGCGATGATCAGCACGGCAGCCACAGCGGCGCCAAGCGGAAAAGAACCGTCCACGGTCAGGTCAGGAAAATCAAGCACGCGGAAAGCGAGGTAGACGCCGATCGCCACGAAAGCGAAGACCAGTCCCAGCTCCACGGCACCCCAGAAGGCGATTTGGCTCACGGTAATGTCCTTGTTATTGCCGCCATCAGGCGGATACGGGCACCGTCTCGTGCCACGTAAAACGGGCGGCGAAATGCCGCCGCCCGCAATTCAGTCTGGTTTCGGTTAGTCGATGACCTTGGTGGCGCGCTTCGTGACGCTTTCGGGGAAGGTAACGCCAGCCTTTTCAGCGGCCTTCTTGTTGATCACCAGATCAGTACCGACAGCAACGGTTGCCGGAATGTCGCCCGGCTTTTCACCCTTGAGGATGCGGACGACGACCGCGCCGGTCTGTTTGCCAACGTCGAAATAGTTGAAGCCGAGGGCCGCAACCGCACCGCGGGCAACGGAATCCGTATCGGCGGCGTAGAGCGGGATCTTGGCTTCGGAAGCAACGCCAGCTGCCGCTTCGAAAGCGGAAACGATGGTGTTGTCGGTCGGAACGTAGATCACGTCAGCCTTGCCGACCAGCGCGCGGGTTGCTCCCTGCACTTCGGCGGACTTGGTGGCGACGGATTCGACGATCTTGAGGCCAGCCTTTTCAGCTTCAGCCTTCAGCAAAGCGAGCGTCGAGGCGGAGTTGGCTTCGGCCGAGTTGTAGATGAAGCCGATGGACTTGGCGTTCGGCGAGATTTCCTTGATGAGCGCCAGATGTTCACCAACCGGCAGCATGTCGGAAAGGCCGGTCACGTTGCCGCCGGGCTTTTCCATGCTCTTGACGAGCTGCGCGCCGACCGGATCGGAAACTGCCGTGAAGACGATCGGAATGTCGCGCGTGGCGGCAACGACGGCCTGGGCGGACGGCGTGGAGATCGGCACGATGACATCAGGAGCATCGCCCACGAACTGGCGCGCGATCTGTGCTGCGGTGCCGGGGTTGCCCTGCGCGGACTCGTACAGGAACTTGAGGTTCTCGCCTTCCTTGTAACCGGCTTCGGCAAGGGCGGCCTTCACACCATCGCGAGCGGCATCGAGCGCCGGATGTTCAACAATGGCGGTGACGGCGACGGTGACGTTTTCGGCCTTGGCCGGCAGAACGAGGGCGCTCGCGGCAGCGAGAGCCAGAATGAATGCGCGCATGGATATCCTCCTGTTGGTTCCCTGTTTTCGTCTTCTTAGGAACAAGACAGTCTGAAATCAATCAGAGAACCGCAGCAAATCAAGCTTTATGGCGCAATTGCGGCTGATTCAGTCATCCGCACCGTGGTTTGCGATCATCATCGCCTCAAAAGCCAGCCTTTCGGTCTTGCGCATGCGCTCGGATTCCGACTTCAGCTGACCGCAGGCGGCGAGGATATCGCGGCCGCGCGGCGTGCGGATCGGCGAGGCATAACCCGCCTGATTGATGAAATCGGCGAACTTCTCGATCTGCGCCCATTCGGAGCACTGGTAGTTCGTGCCCGGCCATGGATTGAACGGAATGAGGTTGATCTTGGCCGGAACGCCCTTCAGAAGCTGCACCAGCATCTTGGCATCTTCCAAGCTGTCGTTGACATCCTTCAGCATCACATATTCGAAGGTAATGCGGCGAGCGTTGGAGAGACCCGGATAATTGCGGCAGGCCTCGATCAGCTCCTTCAGCGGATATTTCTTGTTGATCGGCACCAGCATGTCACGCAGGTCGTCGCGCACCGCATGCAGCGAAATCGCCAGCATGACGCCGATCTCATCGCCGGTGCGGAAGATTTCCGGCACGACGCCGGAGGTGGAGAGCGTGACGCGACGCTTGGAGAGCGACAGGCCATCGCCATCGGTCGCAATCAGGAGCGCGGTCTTCACATGCTCGAAATTATAGAGCGGCTCGCCCATGCCCATCATCACGATGTTGGAGACCTTGCGGCCCTCGCTCGGCACATAGGCGCCTACCGGGGTCGAACCATCGGGAAAATCGCCGAGCCGGTCACGAGCCAGCAGCAGCTGGGCGAGAATTTCCTCAGCCGTCAGGTTGCGCACCAGACGCTGGGTACCGGTGTGACAGAAGGAACAGGTCAGCGAACAGCCGACCTGGCTCGATATGCACAGCGTGCCGCGACCTTCTTCGGGAATATAGACCGTCTCGATCTCGACGGGGCGTCCCGCACCGCGCGGCGGAAAGCGCATCAGCCATTTGCGGGTGCCGTCATTGGAGATCTGCTCCTCGACGATTTCCGGGCGGGCAATAGTGAAGGCCGCCTTCAGCTTCTCGCGAAGCTCCTTGGCGACATTGGTCATATTGTCGAAATCGGAGACGCCGCGCACATAAAGCCAGTTCCACAACTGGCTGACGCGCATCTTCACCTGCTTCTGCGGCACGCCGATCTCGGCCAGCGCCTCGCCCATTTCCTCACGCGTCAGGCCAATCAGTGACGGCTTGCCGGACATCAGATCGCTATTGGCGATCAGCGGGGTTTTGACTGCCAGGCCGGCAGGGGCTTGCATTACGGACATCACGCTATCCCATCATTCCATGCATCGCACGACCGGCCTGTCGGATAGGCGGAAAATCGTCTGCATGTCGAGAAAATCAAAGGCGGAGCACTTTTCGCGCATCCGCCTGTCAATGTTGCCGCGCCTTTAGCATCAAACTGGCAAAAACGCAAATGGCCGGTCAATGACCGGCCATTATCAAATGCGATGAAGCGTCAGGGTTACTTGCAGCTCTCAATCTGCTTGAGAGCTGCCGAAATACCCGACAGCGAATAGGAATAGGAGGTCGCGGTGCCGCGGCCTGAGACTGCCTTGACGGTCATGGACTTGCCGCCCTTCATGGCAGCCACGAGAGCCGGTTCTTCAGCGGCGTTTTCAACCCAAGCGGCCTTGTCCTTGGTGAACATGACAAAGTTCTTGTTGTCGATCGTCACATTGACCTTGGAACCCTGCTTGAGCGAATAACCCACCATGGCCTGCGGCTCATAGGAGATATTCTGGCCCGGGCGCTGCGACACGATGAAGAAAATATCGCCGTGGTCGACGCTCGCCGGTTCCTTGGCGGTCGGAATGGAAAGAACGTAGCAGACGGTGCTGTTGCCCGATTTGTACGAATAGGCACCCCATGCATTGAACTGCTGGATGCGCGTGGGCGACTGTGCAGATGCTACGCCGACGCTGGTCAGCAAAATGGCCGCTGCGGTTGCTACACTTCTTACAAACATAGAATTTCCTGCCGGGTTATTGTCTTCCATTGGCCCGAAGCAGCGGCGAGCCCAGTTTCTGGATCGGCCACGTTCAGGTGCGGATCGTCTTTTCTCATTGTGGTCGGAAAGCGGTTACCAAACCGTCAACAACACGCATAAAATGCCGGAAACGTCTTGCGGTGTTACAGATTGGCGACTTCCCGACGCCCTGAGGAGAACGGCGTGGCACGCCCTTCCCTCGTGTGTAAGACACATAAATTCAGGCAAGAATTTGTCACCCGCCGGGCTCTGCCGGACGGACACATCACAGAGACGTTACCCGGCTTCCTGCTGTCGCTTCAGCATGGCGTCAGCGGCCTCGTAGTGCTCCATCTTGATATGAGCGCGGATCATGGCAAGCGCTGCCGTGATGACGGCAATATCATCGGTAAAACCGATGACGGCCAGCACGTCAGGCACGGCATCCATCGGCATGATGAAATAGGCAAGCGCCGCCAGGATGATACCCTTTGCGCGCAGCGGCGTGTCACGGTCGATCGCGCAATAATAGGCCGCCGCCGCATCGCGCGCGAAGGGCACTTTTGACATCACACGCTTCAGCTTGGGCCAGAATTTCGCCCGCACCGCATTTTCACGCTCCTGCTGCCTGTCGGTTTCACCCGGCAGAAGAATTTCACCGATTTTCACATCATCCATGATCGACGGTCCTCCGGTCACGGCTATTATATGGGATTTAAGGTCCGCCGTTCAATTGCTTCGGCCCGCAGCCGCCTTCTGCATGGCTTCGGCCAGAAGAAAATCCCGCTCCGTCACTCCCTGTGAATCATGCGTGGTGAGGCAAACCTTGACCCGCGAATAGACATTGGACCATTCCGGATGATGATTAAGCCTTTCCGCAACAAGTGCGGATTCGGCCATGAAACCGAAGGCTTCCGCAAAACTTGAAAACTTGAAGGAACGGACGATCGCCGCCCCGTCTTCTCGCAGGGACCAGCCCTCGAGTTTCGACAGGGCCTGCCGGATGGCGTCCGGCTCGAGTCTGGGATATTTCATGAACTTGCCTCCGCTTGAGACCCATTAACGCTTCAACGACCGGATCGACGCATATTCCATGAAACATACAGCTATTCTTTTTGTCTGCATGGGCAATATCTGCCGCTCACCGATTGCCGAAGGCGTTTTGAGACATCTTGCCGATGACGCGGCCGTGTCTGACCAGCTCGCTATCGATTCCGCCGGCACCGGCGGCTGGCACGCGGGTGATGCGCCTGATCCCCGGTCCATCGCCATGGCGCGACGACACGGCATCGATATTTCAAGTCAGCGGGCAAGACAGGTCACCCGGGCGGATTTCGAGACCTTCGACCTGATACTCGCCATGGACGAAAACAATCTGGCGAACCTGCTTCAATCGAGCCCGGAAAAACACCGGCACAAAATCCATCTCTTCATGGATTATGCCGTTGGCCGTCGTGAGAACGTCCCCGATCCCTATTACGGTGCCGAGGACGGGTTCCTTGGCGTCTACAACATGCTCTTGGCAGGATGCAGGTCGTTGCTCGAAAAGATGGAGCTGGACCGGGCCTCGTGAAGCGGGAACGCCTCTTCAACGATATAGGGCCCGCCGCCCACCGATTCCTTCGAAGACATCAGCACAAAACGTCCGACCGTGAAGGGCGAGGTGCGGAAGTTGCCGCGTCCGGAAAGATAATGAACGACATCGTCCAGCCGCGATGAGCGCAGCCGCGCCAGCGTGACATGCGGCATGAACTTGCGCGGATCGGGCGGGAGACCGATCCTCTGGCAGATTCTCTCGACTTCCGCCTGCAGCGCATGCATTTCCGGAGAGGGAGAAACCCCGGCCCAGATGGAATGCGGTTTCTTGGAACCGAAGGACCCCATACCGGTGAGATTGAGCTGGAATTCCGGCCTTTCGATCCGATCCAGCCTGTCCACGACCTCATCGGCGGTCCGCCCGTCGATGTCACCGATAAAACGCAGGGTTATGTGATAATTCTCCACATCGATCCACCGGGCTCCCGGCAGACCACCGCGCAACAATGAGAGGCTCATAGCCGCATTGCGCGGAATTTCGAGGGCGGTAAACAGTCTCGGCATGGCGAGCTCCCCGAATCTCTTGGCAGAACAAGCATAGCGAATCACGCAATGCAGATGGGCGCAAGTGCTTATTTTTTTTGCGCACCGATTGTCTTGATGAAGCTTTCAACAGCCGGCAAAGATTTTTCAACCATCATCGCCACACCCCTGGTATTGGGGTGCATCTTGTCATCCAACTTCAGCGCATCATCCGTCACCACGCCATCCAGAAAGAAGGGATAAAGCGGCAGGTTGTATTTTTCGGCAAGCTTCGGAAAGATCGGATTGAAGCGCTTGGCGTAATCTTCGCCCATATTCGGCGGCGCCATAATGCCGACCAGCAACACGGCTATGTTGCGCTTCTGGAAGCCGGAAATGATGGTGTCGAGGTTCTTTTCGGTCTGTTCGGGGGGAATTCCGCGCAGAGCGTCATTGGCGCCGAGTTCCAGAATGACCCCATCAGTACCATCGGGAACCGACCATTCCGCCCGCGCCAGGCCGCCGGAAGAGGTATCGCCGGACACACCGGCATTGGCGATGGCGACATTGACGCCCTTGCCCTTTAATGCAGCCTCAAGCTGTGCGGTGTAGCTGTCGGTTGGGGGCAACTGATAGCCAGCCATCAGGCTGTCGCCGAGGCCGACCAGTTGCCATGTCCGCTCCTGAGCCGTGACAACAGTGGCGGAAAAGGCGGTAGCGAAAATGACGATGAAGTGAAACAGGGCAGCTTTAAATCTCATCACGGCTTTCCTAACTTGGTTCCCATTGTCTGAAATACCGACCGCATCGACCGCCAGACCGTTTTCATCACCCTATATAGGAACGAGAATTGTGACGAAAAGCATCATAGAGCTGAAGAAAGCCGACCTCACGCTCGGCAATGCCGCCGCCTCCGTTCACGTTCTCAAGAACATCAATCTTTCAATCGGAGAGAGCGAGGCGGTTGGTATCGTAGGCCCCTCCGGCTCGGGAAAGTCGACGCTTCTGATGGTGCTTGCCGGTCTCGAGAGGCTCGATAGCGGTGAAATCATCATCGCGAATACGGAACTGCACAAGCTCGGCGAGGACGCGCTGGCGGATTTTCGCGGCCGGAATATCGGCATTATTTTCCAGTCCTTCCATCTCATCGCCAACATGACGGCACTGGAAAATGTCGCCGTTCCGCTCGAACTGGCAAACACCCCGAACCCCTTCGAGATCGCCAGGCGCGAACTCGTCGCCGTCGGTCTCGGTGAACGCCTGAACCATTATCCCGGCCAGCTCTCCGGCGGCGAACAGCAACGTGTCGCCATCGCCCGCGCGCTTGCCCCCTCACCGGCCGTACTGATTGCTGATGAACCGACCGGCAATCTCGATACCGATACCGGCAGGCAGATCGCTGATCTTCTTTTTGCCAAACAGGCCGAGCGCGGCATGACGATGATCCTCGTCACCCATGATCCGTCGCTTGCCGCCCGCTGCTCACGGCAGATCAAGGTGCGCTCCGGCGAGATAGAGGGCGACAGCGCGAAGCCCCAGATTGCGCGGGCGGTATCGGCATGACTGGATCTGTTCTCCCGTCTTTTGCCAATGTCAGAAACGCCGCGAGGCTCGCACGGCGAGAAATTCGCGGCGGCCTTCGAGGCTTTTACATTTTCCTTGCCTGTATTGCGCTTGGAACCGGCGCCATCGCCGCCGTCAATTCCGTCTCACGCGCGGTCACCAGCGCCATTGCCACGGAAGGTCAGTCCATACTGGCAGGCGACGTGCGTTTCGAACTGCGCAACAGGGAAGCAACGCAGGAAGAACGGGCCTATCTCGATGGGCTAGGCACCGTCGCGGTTTCCACCGGGCTGCGCTCCATGGCGCGCCTTGCCGACGGTTCCGAACAGACGTTGACTGAGGTGAAAGCCATAGACGGCTCCTATCCGCTCTTTGGCACCTTCGTTGCCGAACCCAACCGGCCGTTAAGCGAGCTTCTGGCTGGCACCGGCGACACCTATGGCGCCATCGCCGCACCGCTTCTGCTCGAACGGCTCGGCATCAAGGTCGGCGATGAAATCCTGCTCGGCAATGTGAAGCTGAAACTGACCGGCACCGTGGTCGACGAACCGGATGCGCTGTCTGACGGCTTCGGTTTTGCTCCGAGGCTGATGGTCAGCCGCGATGCCCTTTTTGCCTCCGGCCTCGTTCAGACCGGAAGCCTGGTGGAACACGCCTACAAGATCAAGCTGAACGACCCGGCGGCGCGGGTAACCATGACCGACGTGGCCAACAAGGCCTTTCCTGACGCTGGCTGGTCCATCCGCACCAGCGACCGGGCGGCACCCTCGCTCACCGAAAACGTCAACCGCTTCTCGCAATTCCTGACGTTGGTAGGCCTCACCGCCCTCATCGTCGGCGGTGTCGGCGTCGCAAATGCCGTCCGCGCGTTTCTGGATTCCAAACGCACCACGATCGCCTCGCTGAAATGCCTGGGCGCACCGGCCTCCGTGGTCACCATGACCTATCTCTTCCAGATCGCCTTCATTGCCGCCGTCGGCATCGTCATCGGCCTTGTGGTCGGCGCCGTCGCGCCACTCATCGCCATGCGGTTTCTGGAAGGCGTATTGCCTGTACCGGAAGAGCTCGCCTTTTACCCCGGCGCTCTCGGTCTCGCCGCCCTGTTCGGCCTCCTGACCACGTTCGCCTTCGCCATCGTTCCCCTTGGCCAGGCGCGTGAGGTTCCGGCAACCGCGCTTTTCCGCGAGCAGGGTTTCGAAGAAGGAAGCTGGCCATCCTGGCCCTATCTGGCCGCAACCGGCCTGCTGCTGGCGGCGCTTGCCGCCCTCGCCATCTTTTCGGCGGAAGACCGCTTCATCGCCTCGATCTTCCTTGCGGCCATCGCTTTTGCCTTCGTGGTGCTGCGACTGGTGGCTACGGGCGTAAAGGCCATCGCCAAGCGCAGCCCGCGCGTTCATTCGGCTGCGCTGAGGCTGGCGATCGGTAATATTCACCGGCCGGGCGCACTCACCCCCTCGGTCGTTCTTTCGCTCGGCCTCGGGCTGACCCTCCTCGTAACGCTCACCCTGATCGACGGCAATCTGCGTCGTGAACTGACGGACAGCCTGCCGGAAAAGGCACCGAATTTCTTCTTCGTGGATATTCAGGGCAGCGAAGTTCAGGGCTTCCGCGATCTTTTGAAGCAAGAAGCGCCGGAAGGAGCCCTGACCGAAGTACCGATGCTGCGCGGCCGCATTCTGGCGCTTAACGGCGAGGACGTGACAAAAATGGACGTGCCATCTTCCGGACGCTGGGTGCTGCGCGGTGACCGGGGCATCACCTATTCCCAGGAAATTCCTGAAAACGCGACGCTGACGGAGGGAACATGGTGGGGGCCGGACTATAGCGGCGAGCCGCTGGTCTCCTTCGCCGCGAAAGAGGCGGGGGATCTGGGCCTCAAGATCGGCGACACGGTCACCGTCAACGTGCTCGGACGCAGCATAACGGCCAAGATCGCCAATCTGCGCAACGTCGAATGGGAATCACTGTCGATCAATTTCGTCATGGTGTTTTCACCGAACACCTTCCGCGGCGCGCCGCATGCGTGGCTGGCAACACTCGCCGACCCTTCCGCAACCGCCGCCGACGAAGGCCGCATATTGCGCGCTGTCACCAACGCCTATCCGACGATCACCAGCGTGCGCGTGAAGGATGCGCTCGACGTCGTCAACCGCCTTGTCGGCCAGCTTGCCACCGCCATTCGCGCCGCTGCCGCCGTCGCGCTGATAGCCTCCGTCCTCGTTCTCGCCGGCGCTCTCGCTGCCGGCAACCGCGCGCGAACCCACGACGCGGTCATCCTGAAAACGCTGGGCGGCACACGAAACCTGCTCATCCGCGCCTTCTCCTACGAATATATGATGCTCGGTCTCGCCACCGCCGTCTTCGCGCTTTTCGCCGGCGGCGTCTCCGCATGGTTCGTGATCGCCCGCATCATGAAGCTGCCCTCCAGCTTCCTGCCGGATGTGGCGATCGGAACCCTCGTCGTCGCCCTCGTCATGACTGTCGGCATCGGGCTCATCGGCACATGGCGAATTCTCGGGCAGAAGGCAGCTCCGGTTCTGCGGCAGGCGGGAGAATGATCATCGGTTGTGCCCCGCTTAACTTTAGCGATTAATTCTTTGTAATGATCGCCAAAACGTGAGCGCTTTTCGCGCATATGGTGTCTTTTCAACTGGAAAAGGCCTTGTATCGGACACGTTCTGCCATCATATTCTTTGGCAGGCTTGCTGAAGCTCCGCAGCGGCGCCCGGGAGGTATCCCGACACCGTAGCAATTACGGAGCTCAAAAGAGGAAACAATGGCTGACTTCAATAACTACCAGAACCGCATGGCGCAGACCCGTGCACAGACTGGTGCGATGATCGATGAAGGTCTCCGCGCCTATATGCTGAAGGTTTACAACCTGATGGCGCTGGCTCTGGTCATCACCGGCGTTGCGGCTTTCGCAACCTATTCATTCGCTGCGTCCAACCCTGCCTTCCAGCAGCTGCTTTATGCATCTCCGCTGCGCTGGGTCATCATGCTCGCACCGCTGGCACTGGTTTTCTTCCTTAGCTTCCGTATTCAGAACATGAGCGTTTCCGCCGCGCAGACGACATTCTGGGTCTATGCCGCGCTGATGGGCGTGTCGCTGTCGTCGATCTTCATCGTCTTCACCGGCCAGAGCATCGTCCAGACGTTCTTCGTGACCGCCGCTTCGTTCGGTGCGCTCTCGCTTTACGGTTACACGACAAAAAAGAACCTTTCCGGTCTCGGTTCGTTCCTGATCATGGGTCTGTTCGGCCTGATCATCGCTTCCATCGTCAATATCTTCCTTGCATCCTCCGCACTGCAGTTTGCGATTTCCGCAATCGGCGTACTGATCTTCGCAGGCCTGACCGCCTACGACACCCAGAAGATCAAGGAAATGTACTTTGACGGCGACGATGTTGCCGTGGCTGGCCGCAAGGCCATCATGGGCGCGCTGACGCTCTATCTCGACTTCATCAACCTCTTCACCTTCCTCCTGCAGTTCCTCGGAAACCGCGACGACTAAGGTTAAGAGTTCTACTGACAGACATGCGAAAGGCGGCCCTTCGGCCGCCTTTTTATTTGCGAAGATTTCTTCACCTATATCCGTCAGGGCGTGCTGTTCCTGCGAATAGTCCGCTCCTGTTAAAGCTCATTCAATGAGCTTCAGAACCTTGTCGAAAACTTTCAGAACCTGCGGCAATTCATGGCCACGTTTGAGAATGCGGCCATCCGTATTCACCACGCAATAGGCACCCTGTTTTGCCCCCAGCTTGGGGTTTTTCTCGATCCTGAAAAGCGGCATTTCACCTGATCGCTTGAAGACGGAAAACACCGCCTTTTCCTTCAGGTGATCGATGGCGTAGTCACGCCACTCGCCCTCTCCCACCATGCGGCCATAGATGCGCAGAATCGCATCCAGCTCGCGCCGGTGAAAGGTGACCGGCAAAGGGTCCTTGTTCTTTTTATATTCCCGGAGATCGATAACGGTGGAATTGTCACGTGAAGCGGTCTGCACCTGCTGCACATCCGGTTGATCGGTCATCCAATACCTCCGATTCCACCCAAATCATCCATGCAGTGTGAGCCTGAGGGGGCGAAATTGCAAGTCTTTGCACTACCATGGCGCACAGGACCGGCAATTCCAGGAAAGGTTTGACAGGCCTCGAATTGCAGCCGATCCAGAAGGCGCCAGCACGGAATGGCGCCCCATCCATCCCTCTGGAGGGACTGCCGACAGCAAAGGCAGAGGTTAAAAATGGTAACCATTTAGGCAGCCATTTTCACATGGCCTGCCGTATTTCGGTCAAACCATGGCCCGAATTGGGTGGAATAGTCCTATTGTCAATTGATGCCTAGGCACCAAGATGACCCGGTCCGGTGCATTGACCCTTTACCCCCAGCCCCCAATGCCCGGACCGGATCTTCCATCGCCCACAGGCGATCAGGGGGTTTCATTTCCAAGCAGGATACTTGCGCCGACAATTGCCGCGGGATCGCCGCCGGCATTTGCCGTCTGCAAAAGCACCGCGCAGCCGCCCTTTTTCACCTTTGCCACCACGCTCGCCGGAAGCTTCACCGTCATCGGTGAACCATCCCACATGCCGACGGTTTGCACGTCATAGACGCTGTGCCAGTAGGACATTTTTTTCCCCTGGTTATCCCCCTTCTGCACATCAACCGTCTGTTCGCGCGTGAAATAGGCGACCACGACATCAGCCCTACCGCTGCCGGCACCAATATCGATCTCCACCTCGTTTCCGGAAAACTTCGACGAGACCGGGACATTCAGTCCCTTGCCTTCGCGCTTGAAAGCATCGAGCCTGTCGTAGATTCCACGGACATCCGCGCCCTTGACGTGGTCGCGACCATTCAGAATGGCCTGCGGCGTATAGACCCCGTTGCGGCCGAGTGCGCGCATATAGCCATATTGCCGATCGGTATTTTCCTTCGATGCCAGCGAATCCGTCCAGCCCAGATAGTTCCAGTAATCGACATGGTAGGAAAGACCGACGACATCGCCCTTCTGGATCATCTTGCGCAAGGCTTCATCCGCCGGCGGGCACGAGGCACATCCCTGCGATGTGAACAATTCGACGACGCCCTTCACAGCTTCCTGCGCCTGCGCGGAGGTGACGAGAAACGTGCCGAGAAGACATATCGACAGGGGGAATTTCAGCGGCATTACAAAAACCTTTGTCCGGAAGAGATCCAGACGAATTGATGCGATCAATCCTGCCGGGATGCAAACCGGAAAATAACGTCTATTGCCCTTCAATAGAAAGTCACGAAGGGGTGAGCGACAATCACAAAAAAAGAGACTTGAAACGGAAAGACGCCGGGATTCCGCCCGGCGCCTTAGATTTTCAAAGCTTTACGCGACCAGATCGCGAAGAACGGTTTGCAGAATGCCGCCATTGTTCATGTAGATCACTTCATCAAGCGTATCGATGCGGCAGAGAAGCGGAACTTCCTTCACCGTACCGTCGCTGTAGGTGATCTTGGCGATCTTCTTTTCACGCGGCTTGATTTCACCTTCGAGACCATCGATCTCGACGATTTCGTCGCCCTTGAGGTCGAGGCTCGCCCAGGTAGTGCCTTCCTCGAAAACGAAGGGAACGACACCCATGCCGACGAGGTTCGAACGGTGGATGCGTTCGAAGGACTGCGCGATGACGGCCTTGACGCCGAGCAGGTTGGTGCCCTTCGCCGCCCAGTCGCGGGACGAGCCGTTACCATATTCGACACCGGCGAAGATGACGAGCGGAACGCCTTCCGCCTTGTATTTCATCGCGGCGTCATAAATCGACATCTCTTCCTTCGACGGATAGTGGATGGTGTAGCCACCTTCCTTGCCGTTCGGGCCGAGCATGTGGTTGCGGATGCGGATATTGGCGAAGGTGCCGCGCATCATCACTTCATGGTTGCCACGGCGCGTGCCGTACTGGTTGAAGTCGGCCACGGCAACGCCGTGCTCCGTCAGATAGGCGCCAGCAGGCGAAGCAGCCTTGATCGAACCGGCCGGAGAAATATGGTCGGTGGTGATCTTGTCGCCGAAGAGACCGAGGACTCGCGCGCCCTTGATGTTCTTGAGGCCGGTGCCCTTTTTGCCCATGCCGACGAAATAGGGCGGGTTTTGAACATAGGTGGACTTGTCGTCCCAGGCATAAGTCTGGCCCGGCGGAACCTGAACGGCCTGCCAGTTCGCGTCACCCTTGAACACGTCAGCATACTTGGTTTCGTAGAGCTCACGGGTGACGTATTTCAGGATGAATTCCTGGATTTCCTTGGAGGTCGGCCAGATATCCTTGAGATAGACCGGGTTGCCGTTCTGGTCGTCGCCGATCGGCTCCTTGGTCAGATCCTTCTGGACCGTGCCGGCAAGCGCATAGGCCACGACGAGCGGCGGCGAGGCCAGATAGTTCGCCTGCACGTCAGGCGAGATGCGGCCTTCGAAGTTGCGGTTACCAGAGAGAACGCCTGATGTGATCAGGCCCTTGTCGTTGATCGTCTTGGAGATCGCAGGCGGCAGCGGACCGGAGTTACCGATGCAGGTCGTGCAGCCGAAGCCGACGAGGTTGAAGCCGATCGCATCGAGATCCTTCTGCAGACCGGACTTGTCGAGATATTCGGCAACAACCTGCGATCCCGGTGCCAGCGAGGTCTTCACCCACGGCTTGGACTTCAGCCCCTTGGCGACAGCGTTGCGGGCGAGAAGGCCGGCGGCGATGAGAACCGAGGGGTTGGAGGTGTTCGTGCAGGAGGTGATGGCGGCAATCGCCACATCGCCGTGACCGAGATCAAAAGCTTCGCCTTCGACAGCATAGCGGCTGTTGATCTGGCCGGGCTTCTTGTAGTCGTTCTCGAGAGCCGTCGCGAAATTCGGTGCGATGGTTTCGAGCGGCAGACGGCCTTCCGGGCGCTTCGGACCGGCCATGGAGGGCACGACGTCACCAAGATCGAGTTCCAGCGTGTCGGTGAAGACGAGGTCGGAACCATCGCCGGTGCGCCACATGTCCTGCGCCTTCGAATAGGCTTCGACGAGCGCGATACGGTCCTTGGCGCGGCCGGACATGGTCAGGTAGTTGATGGTTTCGCCGTCAACCGGGAAGAAGCCGCAGGTCGCGCCATATTCCGGACCCATATTGCCGATGGTCGCACGGTCGGCCAGAGACATCGAATCAAGGCCGGGGCCGAAGAATTCGACGAACTTCGATACCACGCCCTTCTTGCGCAGCATCTGCACGACCGTCAGAACGAGGTCCGTCGCGGTGACGCCTTCCTTCACCTTGCCGGTCAGCTTGAAGCCGATGACCTCGGGCAGAAGCATGGAGACCGGTTGGCCGAGCATGGCAGCTTCAGCCTCGATACCGCCGACACCCCAGCCGAGAACGCCGAGACCGTTGATCATGGTCGTATGCGAATCCGTGCCGACGCAGGTATCCGGATAAGCGATCGTCTCGCCGTCCTCTTCCTTCGTCCAGACGGTCTGGCCGAGATATTCGAGGTTGACCTGGTGACAGATGCCTGTGCCGGGCGGAACCACGCGGAAATTCTTGAACGCCTGCTGGCCCCACTTCAGGAAGCGGTAACGCTCGCCGTTGCGCTCATATTCCAGTTCGACGTTGCGGGCAAAGGCGCTCGGCGTGCCGAATTCATCGACGATAACAGAGTGGTCAATGACGAGATCGACGGGAACCAGCGGGTTGATCTTTTCCGGATCGCCGCCAAGAGCCTTGATACCGTCACGCATGGCGGCAAGATCAACCACGGCGGGAACACCGGTGAAGTCCTGCATGAGAACGCGGGCGGGGCGGTAGGCGATTTCGGTTTCGGTCAGGCCCTTGTTACCAAGCCATTCGGACACCGCAAGGATATGTTCCTTGGTGACGGACTGGCCGTCCTCGAAACGCAACAGGTTTTCCAGAAGAACCTTCATGGAATAGGGCAGCTTGGAAACGCCCTTCAGGCCATTTGCTTCAGCCTTGGGAAGGCTGAAATAGACGTAATCCTTACCGCCAACGGTAAGGACGGAACGACATTTGAAACTGTCGAGTGATTTGGGCATGGATAAAAACCCCGCTTACACTGATAGCCAACACGTTCGTGCGGACACCTATGCACTCATGCACATCAGGATGCGGGTACGACCATTTCCGCTGTCCGCACGTGAAAATTGCTCCTCGCAATCGTCAAGTCCGGCGCAAGATGATGTTCACGCCGGCCGCTGGCGTGTTGACACCCATATAGATAATTTCAGAGAAACGTGCCAGACCATTCAACCAAGCTAATCGATTTTTTTATCGAGACGACGAAATCTGAAACGGAACCGCAGCATGGATTTGACGGCGGAAAATCTTGGCGTGCGACGCGGCGAAGATTTCATATTCATGAATATTTCCTTCAAGTTAAGCGACGGAGAGGCGCTGGTGCTGACCGGGCGCAACGGCTCGGGAAAATCCACGCTGCTGCGCACGGTGGCGGGTCTTCTGCGGCCCGAGCAGGGACGGATTAAGATAGCCGGCGAAGGAATTGAGCCGGACATGCGCCCCTCGGAGGCCTGCCATTATCTCGGCCATCGCAATGCCATGAAAACCGAACTGACCGTTTCGGAAAACCTGCGCTTCTGGAAGGATTTCCTCGGCGACTTTCCCGGCGGCAGGGGCATGGCGATTGATGAGGCCGCGGAGATTGTCGGCCTTGCCGACATTACCCACCTGCCCTTCGGTTACCTCTCCGCCGGCCAGCAGCGGCGGTTTGCCATGGCGAAGCTTTTGATTGCCTGGCGACCGGTGTGGATTCTCGATGAGCCGACCGCGGCGCTTGATAAGGCTGCGGACGGAATGTTTACCGATCTTGTGAAAAACCACCTTGGAAGGGGCGGGATTGTACTTGCTGCGACCCATCAACCGCTGGGGTTGGAGAATACGCAGGAATTGCAGATGACGGGGTTTGCAGGGGTGGAGGCTTGGGCATGAGGGTGATGTGCGTGCGGCTTACCCCCCTCTGCCCTGCCGGGCATCTCCCCCTCAAGGGGGGAGATCGACTCGCGGTTAGGTCTCGACAATCTCAACGTTTGAGAATGAAGCGTCGGGAAAGCCTCCTGCTGATCTCCCCCCTTGAGGGGGAGATGCCCGGCAGGGCAGAGGGGGGTAACGCCGCGAACACGAGGACGCCCCAATGACCGCCCTCTTCCTCCGCGATATCAAACTCTCCATCCGCGCCGGCGGCGGCGCGCTGATCGGCGTGCTGTTCTTCATGACAGTTGTTGCTGTTATCCCCTTCGGTGTCGGTCCTGATCTCAACCTGCTCGCCCGCATCGGCCCGGCCATCGTCTGGATCGGTGCGCTTCTATCAGCCCTTCTCGGCCTCGACCGGCTGTTCCAGGCCGAACGGGATGACGGATCCCTCGATCTGATCCTGATGCAGGAAACCCCGCTCGTCCTGACCGTCTTCGTGAAATGCCTGGCGCACTGGGTCACGACCGGTCTGCCGCTGGTGCTTGCCTCGCCGCTGCTCGGCCTGTTCATGAACATGGACGAGGTGGCGATCGGCGCCGTCATGCTCACCCTTCTCGTCGGTTCACCCGCCATTACCTTCATCGGCGCGGTGGGCGCAGCGGTTGCCGTTGCCCTGCCGCGCGGCGGCCTTCTGGTCTCCATCCTCGTCCTGCCGCTCGCCATTCCCGTCTTGATCTTCGGCGTCAGCGCTTCCTACGCAGCCGTGCAGGACCCGGCGCCCTTCATGCCGCCATTCCTCATTCTCTGTGCGATCACGTTATTTTCAGCCGTGACCGGTCCTTTCTTTGCCGCTTTGGCACTGCGCAATGTTATGGATTGATGAAACTGCAATGGACGGTCCCCGATTGACAGGGATCAATTGCGGGGCAGCCATTCTCGGGTTACACAAACGGCATGAACCAGCAGACCTTCACCATCACCAAACTCAGTGATCTCGCCAATCCCACGCGGTTTCTGGCGCTGGCGGCACGCATTCTGCCCTGGCTCGCGGCTCTGACAGCACTGGTGCTGGCATCAGGTCTTTATCTGTCTTTCACCACTGAGGGCGATTACCAGCAGGGTTATACCGTGCGCATCATGTATGTGCATGTCCCCTCCGCCTGGCTTGCCATGATGTGTTATTCGGTCATGGCGATCTCTGCGATCGGCACCCTCGTCTGGCGTCACCCGCTCGCGGATGTCAGCCACAAGGCCGCCGCCCCCATCGGCGCAGCGTTCACGCTCATCGCACTCATCACCGGCTCGCTCTGGGGCAAGCCCATGTGGGGAACCTGGTGGGTATGGGACGCACGGCTGACCTCCGTTTTCGTGCTTTTCCTGATGTATCTCGGGCTCATCGCACTCAACCGGGCCATGGATGATCCGTCCAGGGCCGCCCGTGTCAGCGCCGTGCTGATCCTCGTCGGTTTCGTGAATATCCCCATCATCAAATTTTCGGTCGAGTGGTGGAATACGCTTCACCAGCCGGCAAGTGTCATCCGCATGGGCGGTTCCGCCATCGATGCAGAATTTCTCTGGCCGCTTCTGACGATGGCCATCGGGTTCACGCTGCTGTTCTTCACCTTGCATATCGCCGCCATGCGCAATGAAATCTGGCGTCGGCGTGTCGCAGCGCAACGGCGGCTTGCCGCCCGCATCGCGAACCGGGAGGGCTGAGAGGATGACACACGCCTTTTATATCGGCATGTCCTATGCGGCCACCGGCCTCGTCGTTCTCTGTCTCATCGCCTGGGTCGTCATGGACGGCCAGGCGCGCAAACGGGAACTGAAAGAACTGGAGGCCTCCGGTGTGCGCCGCAGGGCAAGAGCCGGTTCCACAGGTGACGCGCAATGACGCAGGCCAACCACGACGACACCAAAGCCAAAACGACGGGCCGTGCACGTTATGCGCTGGCGCTTCTCCCGTTGCTGCTGTTTGGCGGTTTCGCCCTCATCGCCGGCAAGATGCTCTACGATCAGGACGTGAACGGGCTCGACATCAGCGCCATTCCCTCGGCGCTTATCGGTACCAAGGCACCCGCCCTGTCGCTACCGCCGCTGGAGGGCTCGAACCTTCCGGCGCTGACCGATACCGCCATCAAAGGCAGGCTGACGCTGGTCAACGTCTTCGCCTCCTGGTGCATTCCCTGCCGGCAGGAGCACCCGCTGCTTCAGGAATTGGCGAAGGACGACCGCATCACCGTCGTCGGCATCAATTACAAGGACAAGCAGGATAATGCGCTGCGTTTCCTCGGCGAGCTCGGTAATCCCTTTGCGGCGATAGGCGTCGATCCGAACGGCAAGGCGGCGATTGACTGGGGTGTCTATGGTATTCCCGAAAGTTATCTGGTCGGCGCGGATGGCACGATCCTTTATAAAAAGGTCGGCCCCTTCGATGCCCGCAGCGTCGAACGGGACCTGCTGCCAGCCATCGCGGCCGCAGCCGGGAAATAACCCACTCCGCAAGGTATCACCCCTTGGTAACGACCCTCAGCGACGGGCCTTCAGCCGGCAGACGCATGCCTTCCAGCACGACTTGGTCGCGACCGCCACGTTTTGCGGCATAGAGACTATCATCGGCACGCTTGATGGCATCGTGGATTGAATGATCCCCCCTCGCGACGGCCGAGACACCGAAGCTTGCCGTGATCTGGCTGGTTACACCCCGGTTGCGCCAATCGAGCGACGAGAGACCTGTACGCATGCCATTGGCAAGTTGGCCGGCTGCGGCAGCCGTCTGGCCGGGCAGGAAGACAACGAATTCCTCACCGCCAAAGCGCGCCACCAGCGCATCCCCGGGCGCGTTTTTTCTGAGAAGATCGGAAAGGCCGATGAGAACGATATCTCCTGCCGCATGACCGTAGACGTCGTTGATGCGCTTGAAATGATCTATGTCGCAGACAATGACCGCGCCCTCAGGCGTATCGTTGCGAAAATCGGGAACACGGCGATCAAAGCCGCGGCGGTTCAGCACGTCAGTCAGAGGATCATGTTCCGCCGCATGCAGATGCCGGTCGACGGTGACGGAAATCTGGCTCGCAAGCACGGAAAGCGCAAGCAGGAAGCCGAAAATGCTCGCGGCGAGCTGCATGTAGAAGGCATAATCCGACTCGAAGAATTCGCTGAGCTCGATCATCGAGCCCCCGGGCGTCATCACCAGCAGCATGCCGATGCGCACCAGCGTTTCCATCACCACAAGACAGGCAATTCCCACCATCAGCCTGTCGGCGAGTGCGACGGGGCGCTTTCGCACGAGCCAGACCGGGATCACAAGCAAAAGGGCGCAGACGAAATCGCCAATGACGAGCTCGCGTTTCAGATCCGGCGTGATGAAAACATGGAAAGAGACCAGCAACACCGCAACCACGACGATCGACAGTCGGGCCGCGGTATGAAGCGGCCGGTCAAAATGGGTAAGCAGCGCATGGCCATAGAGGAAGAAGGCGGAGAAGAACAACAGGTTCGAAAGGATCGCCTGGACTTCGAAAGGCAGGCCACCGAGCACCAGAGGCGTCGCAAAACCAAAGGCCGCCGAAAGATATCCGATACCCCAATAGCGGGCGGAAGCGTGACCGATCCTCTGCAGGAACAGGAACACCACGCCGAATGTCAGCATGATGAAGGGGAGAAGATAGGCGAAATTATCTTGCAACGGGTTCTGCCAGGAAGAGACGGGTCTTTGAACCCGGACGATACCGCAATGCCCTTAAAAAAGCCTGCATGTCTCGCGTGGTTTCAGTCCATCCCGGCCAAAATCCTGGCGGCTGCGTTCACATTTGCGGGAGCGCGTTCTGCCATTCCTTGATCGCCTCCACGGGCCAGACCAGCATGACGACGTTCAGCGTCAGATTATCGCGGATCAGCCAGCCGGTGAAGATTTCGAAGAAGATGGCGATCACAACCGTCAGCCACACCGGCACGCGGGCGGCGAAGAGGAAACCCAGCACCATAAAAACCGTATCCATCGCCGAGTTCAGGATGCTGTCGCCGGTGTAACCCAGCGCCATGGTCGCCGTGCGGTAACGATCGATGATGAGAGGCGAGTTTTCAAGGATCTCCCATGCCGCTTCCACCAGAACCGCAAGTGACAGCCGCATGGAAAGCGGTTTGTTGCGGAAGAGCAGCCAGGCGAACCAGTAGAACAGGAAGCCGTGAATGATATGCGAGGGCGTATACCAGTCGGCCAGATGCTGGGAATTGCCCGGTGTGTTCACGCCCGGCTCGAACAGCTTCACATAACCGCATTCGCAGATCGGAATGCGGCCCATGGCATAGAGAATGACGATCTGCAGGAGAAGCAGCCCGGCGGCCACGCCGAACCATTTGAGCGAGCGCGAACGGGAAGCCGACATCTCTGCAATTGTCATTTTTCGTCCTTGTTGAGCGGTTCCAGCGAATGGCGCATGACGAGCGGCATTTGCGCCATGGTGAAGATGATGGTGATCGGCATCGTGCCCCACACCTTGAAGGCGACCCAGGTGTCGGTGGTGAACATGCGCCACACAACCTCGTTCATCACCGCGAGGAAGAGGAAAAACACGCCCCAGCGCAGCGTCAGCTTGCGCCAGCCCTCATCCGTCAGCCTGAAGGCCGAATTGAAGACATAGCCGAGCAGCGATTGCCCGAAAAACAGGCCGCCCAGCAGGATGACACCGAACAGCGTGTTGACGATGGTCGGCTTCATCTTGATGAAAGTGTCGTTCTGCAGCCACAAGGTCAGCGCGCCGAAGACGAACACCACGATGCCTGATATCAGCGGCATGATCGGCAGTTTCCGCGTCAGCACCCATGAAACCGAGAGAGCCAGCGCCGTTGCGATCATGAACAGGCCGGTGGCAATGAAGATCGGCCCGCCGAATTCCGTCAGCACGGGGAAGGTGGAGGCCAGCCATTCGCCGCGGGAATTGGCGAAGAAGAACACCATGAGCGGGCCAAGCTCGAGCACGAATTTCAGGAGCGGGCTGATTTCCGCCACCATCTTTTCGCTTTCCTTGGAATTGCTTTCAATATCCATACTCACACTCCCGCAATGGCCTTGGCGAAATCTTCCGCCTCGAAGGGCTCCAGATCATCAACACCTTCACCCACGCCGATGAAATAAACCGGCAGCTTGTGTTTGGCAGCGATGGCGACGAGGATACCGCCCCGCGCCGTGCCATCCAATTTTGTCATAATCAGGCCCGAAACGCCCGCGACATTGCGGAATATTTCCACCTGGTTCATCGCGTTCTGGCCGGTCGTCGCATCCAGCGTCTGCAGCACGGTGTGCGGCGCATCCGGATCGAGTTTGCCGAGCACGCGCACGATCTTTTCCAGCTCCGCCATCAGTTCCGTCTTGTTCTGCAGACGGCCGGCCGTATCGATGATGAGCACATCGCTTTTCTGCGCCCGCGCCTGCTCATAAGCGTCGTAGGCAAGCCCCGCCGCATCCGCGCCGAGCTTAGTGCCGATGAATTGCGAGCCGGTCCGATCGGCCCAGATCTTGAGCTGTTCGATCGCCGCCGCGCGGAAGGTATCGCCGGCCGCAAGCATGACCTGGAGGCCAGAGCCCGAGAGCTTGGCGGCAAGCTTACCGATAGTGGTCGTCTTGCCGGTACCGTTCACGCCGACGACGAGAATGACATGCGGCTTGTGCGAGAGATCGAGTTCCAGCGGCTTGGCGACAGGCTTCAGGACCTTGGTGATCTCGCCCGCCATGATGCGCGCCACATCTTCGCCGCTCACATCCTTGCCGTAACGCTCGGAAGACAGGGCGCCGGTGATGCGCATGGCGGTCTCGACACCCAGATCGGACTGGATGAGAAGATCTTCCAGCTCATCGAGCGTGTCCTCATCCAGCTTGCGCTTGGTGAAGAGCGCCGAAATCTGCGTCGTCAGCTGCGACGACGTGCGGGAAAGCCCGGCGCGCAGGCGCTGAAACCATGTCAGTTTTACCTGCGGTGCTACAGGCGCAGGCTCCTGCCGTTCACTTGCCGACGAAAAACCCTTGGGCAGAGCCGTGGGAACCGCAGGGGGTTCGACCGCGCTCGCGGCTTCCGCCTCGTCGAGCAGCGCATCCATCGCATCCGTATCCAGCACGACATCCGCTGCTTCCGGCAAAGCTTCGTCCTGCTCTTCAGCGGCTGCTTCCGCCTGTAGCAACGACAATGGCACCACGCCCATATCGCCGGAAAGCTCGGCACCGGGAAGAAGCGGCGCGTCCTCTTCCTCATCTTCTTCGGAGAGAACGACATCCGTCGCCTCGTCCGGGGCCGGGCCACCGGCCGTCTCCATCTCCAGTTCGGAAACCGGGTCCCTGTCGACAGGGTCATGCACTTGCGCGTCGCTCAGCGCCGCTTCGAAGGAGGCGTTTTCATTGCCGCGCTCAGACGCGGCGTCCTCTTGCGGCCGCTCTTCCGTTTCGGCCTTGTCCTTGCCGAACGAAAAGACTTTTTTGATGAAGCCGAGGGCCATGGTCGTTCCCGTGTCTTTTCTCTTTAGCCGCCTCAGGCCGCATTTGCCGCCAGAAGCTTCATGTTCAGATGTTTGCCGTTGTGGCCGGTAATCGCAACCTGCGCAAGAGTACGCGCAGGAAGATCAGGCGCCGCGACCAGCGTGAAATTATTGGTATGGGCAAAACCGTTGTTTTCGACGAGGATCGTCTGCATCGAACCGACCATACCTTGCAGATGCGTGAGCCGCAGCGCTTCTCCGCGTTCACGAAGCCTCGCCGCCCGCTCCTTCACCAGCGCGCGGTCGAGCTGCGGCATGCGAGCCGCCGGCGTGCCGGCACGCGGGCTGTAGGGAAATACATGCAGGCTGGAAATGCCGCATTCTTCCGCCAGCGTCGCGGCATTTTCAAACATCTCTTCCGTCTCGGTCGGAAAACCGGCGATCATATCCGCGCCGAAGGCGATCTCCGGCCGCAGCGCCCGCACTTCGTGACAGAAACGAACGGCATCGGCCCGTGAATGGCGGCGTTTCATGCGTTTCAGGATCATGTCGTCGCCATGCTGGAGGGACAGGTGCAGATGCGGCATGAAACGCGGCTCATCGGCAATCAGATCCATGAGATGATGATCGGCCTCGATACTATCGATGGAGGAAAGGCGCAGGCGCAGAATATCCGGCACCTGCTTCAGCAATGTCTTGGCGAGATAACCAAGCGACGGCTCGCCGGGCAGGTCAGCGCCATAGCTGGTCGCATCCACCCCGGTCAGCACGATTTCGCAATAGCCGCTTTCCGTCAGCCTGCGCGCCTGATCCACCACCGCACCCATGGGCACCGAGCGCGAATTGCCGCGCCCATAAGGAATGATGCAGAAGGTGCAGCGATGATCGCAGCCATTCTGTACCTGAATAAAGGCGCGCACATGCCCGTCTATGTGCTTGACCATCTGCGGCGCTGTCGCCTTGATGCTCATGATGTCGTTGACGCGCAGTTTTTCTTCCGCCGAGACGCCGAAATCCGGCAGCGCGCGATAGGAGGCGCTTTTCAGCTTTTCCTCATTGCCCAGCACCACATCCACCTCGGGCATTTCGGCAAAGGTCTGTTTTTCCGTCTGTGCGGCACAGCCGGTAACAATGATGCGTGCATGCGGATTGTCGCGCCGTGCGCGGCGGATGGCCTGGCGCGCCTGACGCACCGCTTCGCCCGTCACCGCACAGGTATTGACCAGCACGGCATTGTTGAGCCCGGCTTTTTCGGCCTCCGCCCGCATCACTTCCGATTCATAGGTGTTGAGACGGCAGCCGAAGGTTATGACCTCGACGCCACTCATACGGCCCCCTGTTCGGCCGCAGCATCACGCGACCAGACGCCGGTAACGGGATCGACCATGCCGGACCATTCCCATTCGGCCGGGCCGGTCATGATGACGTGATTGTCCTCACGCCAGTCGATGGTCAGCGGCACGCGGATGGGGCTGGAGGCGACATCGATGGTGACCTTCCGGCCGGTACGGCCGGTGCGGGCGGCGGAAACGGCTGATGCGCAGGCGGCCGAACCGCAGGCGAGTGTCAGCCCTGCGCCGCGTTCCCATGTGCGGGTGCGAAGCGCGCTGTCGGAAATCACCTGCGCCAGCGTGATATTGGCCTTCTCCGGAAACATCGGATGGTTTTCGAGCAGCGGCCCGAAACGTTCGAGATCGAACTCCATCGGATCACGATCCACCCAGAAGATCGCGTGCGGATTGCCCATGGACATGACGGCGGGCGAATGCAGGATCGGCGCATCGATCGGGCCAATCTGCAATTCGATGCGACTGGTATCGTGGAACTCCTCCGAAAGCGGAATGTCGCTCCAGCGGAACCGCGGCAGGCCCATATCGACTGATATCATGCCATCTTCATGTTCGACGGCGTTCAGGATGCCCGCCACCGTCTGAAAGGTGAAGCTGGTCTTGCCCGTTTCGGAAGACAGCGCCTGCACCACGCAGCGCGTGCCGTTACCGCAGGCCTGCGCCTTCGTGCCGTCGCAATTGAGAATGTCGATGAAGGCATCCGTGCCGCCAACACGCGGATCGTGGATCGCCATGATCTGGTCGAACTGGGTTGAGGAATCGGCATTGAGCGCGATTGCCGCTTCGGGCGTGACCATATCTTTACGGCCGCGCATATCGACAACGAGAATCTTGTTGCCAAGCCCGTTCATCTTCGCAAATTCGACCGTATCCGCCATCGCCTTAAACCTGAAAACTGTCTGAAAACCGGTTTGCATTCGGGATTTGCCCCGCGCTTTCGCCCTATATGGCGGAAAGACCGGCAAATTACCAGACTGTTGCGGCGCAAACGGGGCTGCGGTCAGACGGAAGGCACGTCGAAAACTTCACCGGGACGCATTGGCCGGAAACGGCTTTCGTCGACCCCCTGCTCCGTCAACGCAACCTTGAGGGCCGCAAGCGGCGCATCCACGGCCTCGTCCGTCAACTGTACTGTCCCCCAATGGTGCCCGCAAACATGCGCCGCGCCGCAAAGCTTCATTCCTTCCACGGCTTCCGCCGGGTTCTGGTGCTGGCCCTTCATGAACCAACGGGGCTCATAGGCACCGAAAGGCAGGTTGGCGAGACGGAACTCACCGTGCTTCTTGCGCGCGGCGTGATAATTGAGGCCCTCGTGGAAGCCGGTATCGCCTATATGGTAGATTTTACCGCCTGGCGTTTCGATGACGAAGGCGGCCCAGAGCGCCATGCGTCGGTCGTTAAGACCGCGGGCCGACCAGTGGTGGCACGGTTCGAAATGAATTTTCACCGAACCTGTCTCCACCACATCGCCCCAATCGCCCACCTTGATACGCGCCGCCTCGACACCGGTGCGAATAATCGCGTCATTGCCGAGCGGCGTGATGAAAAGCGGCTTGTGCGCCACATGCAGGCGCTTCAACGTTTCCATATCCAGATGGTCGTAGTGATTATGCGTCACCAGCACCAGATCGATGGGCGGCAAATCCTCGAAACGGATGCCGGGCGGATTGACCCGTTTGGGACCGGCAAAACTGAAAGGGCTGGTGCGCTGCGACCACACCGGATCGACGAGAATATTCAATCCCGCCGTCTGGATGAGAAACGAAGCATGGCCGATGAAGGTGACGCGCATGTCCCTGCCTTCGATGCGGGCTTCCGGTTTTGCGAAGGGAAAGGGGCTCGGATAGCTTTCCGGCCATGTGGCGCGCTCGCCATTGAAGCGCCATTTCAGCAGACCCATGAAATTGCCGGGCGGCGAACCGCCGGGGTTGAAGAAGCGCACCCCGTCGAAATGATCGGAGATCGGGCCGCTATAATAGGCGCTGGCGCTCGAACGGCGGGCATAAAGGCCGCCGCCTGCCAGAGCGAGCAGGCCAAGAGCGGAAAAACGAAAAAATTTTCGACGGTTCATGACAAATGTATAGGGAGCGAAAGAGGGCCGTTCAAGCACCGCCAATGGCGGCCGGCGACCAATCACGCAAAGATGAAATGCAGGCCTTCGCGCCTGAAACCCGGCACCGCCTTGACTTTTCCCGCGCTTTCCTGTTTATCGCCGCCAATCAGCTGGCAGTTTCACGACTCCAAGCCGCCGACCGGGACCCGCAAAGGTATAAAGAGATCCCGGAGGTCAACACCCGACAGCGCGATGCGCCCTCGGGTGCTTTTTGGCTTTGCGTCTTGTTTTTGCCAGCGAAAGCACCGACGTTTCGGAGACCCCGGAACGAAGAAGGAAGAAACGATGTTTGAAAACCTCCAGGACCGCCTTGGTTCCATTCTGAATGGACTGACCGGCCGTGGCGCACTGACGGAAGCCGATGTTGCCGCCGCCCTGCGCGAGGTTCGCCGTGCGCTTCTGGAAGCGGACGTGGCGCTGGAAGTCGTGCGTTCCTTCACCGACAGGGTGCGTGAAAAGGCTGTCGGCGCAGCTGTTCTCAAATCCATCAAGCCCGGCCAGATGGTCGTCAAGATCGTCCATGACGAACTTGTCGAAATGCTCGGCACCGAAGGCGTTTCCATCGACCTTCACGCCCCCGCCCCCGTCGTCATCATGATGGTGGGTCTGCAGGGTTCGGGCAAGACCACGACAACAGGCAAGATCGCCAAGCGCCTGACCGACCGTGACAAGAAGAAGGTGCTGATGGCATCTCTCGACACGCGTCGTCCGGCCGCACAGGAACAGCTTCGCCAGCTCGGCGTGCAGACCGGCGTCGACACGTTGCCGGTCATTGCCGGCCAGTCGCCGACAGATATCGCCGCGCGCGCCGTGCAGGCTGCAAAGCTCGGCGGCCATGACGTCGTCATTCTCGACACCGCCGGCCGTACCCACATCGACGAACCCTTGATGCTGGAAATGGCCGACATCAAGAAGAAGTCCAATCCGCACGAAATCCTGCTGGTCGCGGATTCGCTGACCGGTCAGGACGCCGTCAACCTCGCCCGCAATTTCGATGAGCGCGTCGGCATCACCGGTCTTGTGCTCACCCGTATGGACGGCGACGGACGCGGCGGTGCTGCCCTTTCCATGCGCGCCGTCACCGGCAAGCCGATCAAGCTGATCGGTATCGGCGAGCGCATGAACGAACTCGACGAGTTCCATCCGCGCCGTATCGCTGACCGCATTCTCGGCATGGGCGACATCGTCTCGCTGGTCGAGAAGGCCGCCGAGAACATCGATGCGGAAAAAGCCCGCGCCATGGCCGAGAAGATGGCCAAGGGCAAGTTCGATCTCAACGATCTCTCCGACCAGCTTGCCCAGATGAAGAAGATGGGCGGCATGGGCGGCATCATGGGGCTGATGCCCGGCATGGCCGGCATGAAGGACAAGATGGCTTCCGCTGGCCTCAACGACAAGATGTTCGACCGCCAGATCGCCATCATCTCGTCGATGACCAAGGCGGAACGCGCCAATCCCGATATTCTGAAGCACAGCCGAAAGAAGCGCATCGCCGCCGGTTCCGGCACCGATGCCGCTGAAATCAACAAGCTTCTGAAGATGCATCGCGGCATGGCCGACATGATGAAGGCCATGGGCGGCAAGGGCAAAGGCGGCATCATGAAGCAGATGATGGGCGGCCTTGCCGGCAAGATGGGCCTCGGTGGTCTTGGCGGCGGCATGCCTGATCTGTCGAACATCGATCCGAAGCAGCTTGAAGCGCTCCAGAAGCAGGCAGAAGCTGCCGGTCTCGGTAAACCGGGCGCGATGCCCGGCCTTGGCGGCATGCCGGGCGGATTGCCGGGTCTCGGCGGGGCCAAGCTACCGGGTCTTGGCGGCATGCCGGGCCTGCCCGGCTTTCCGAAAAAGAAGTGAGGGGGACACCAGTGAACAATACAGAGGTGAAAGCCCAGCTTTCCGAATACCGCCAGTCGATCGACAATATCGATGCCGCACTGGTTCACATTCTTGCCGAACGTTTCCGCTGTACCAAGGCGGTGGGCGTGCTGAAGGCAAAGTATAATTTGCCGCCGGCAGACCCGGCGCGCGAGGAATACCAGATTGAACGCCTTCGCCATCTGGCGAAGGATGCCAATCTGGATCCGGATTTCGCCGAGAAGTTCCTGAACTTCATCATCAAGGAAGTCATCCGGCATCATGAAGCAATCGCCGCCGAACATGGCGGCACCGAAAAGACCGCCTGAAAGGCGGACAAGCCATCCTAAGGAGTAAATAACATGGCACTGAAAATTCGTCTCGCACGCGGTGGTTCCAAGAAGCGCCCGTACTACCAGATCGTCGTTGCTGACGCCCGTTCGCCCCGCGACGGCCGTTTCCTCGAGAAGGTCGGTTCCTGGAACCCGATGCTTGCCAAGGACAATCCGCAGCGCATCGAGCTGAAGGCTGACCTCATCAAGGAATGGATCGCCAAGGGCGCACAGCCGACCGACCGCGTTCTGCGTTTCCTCGCAGAAGCCGGCCTTGCCGAGCGCGCCGCTCGCAGCAACCCGGAAAAGGCAAAGCCGGGCAAGCGCGCTCTGGAACGCGTTGCCGAAAAGAAGCAGAAGGCTGAAGATGCAGCCGCTGCTGCTGCGGAAGCCTCTGCCGCAGAATAATCTGCGCAGAATCTTTTGAAGAACGGGTGGCGTGGTTTTCCATGCCGCCCGTTTTTTGTTTATTTTGGCGTCAACAAACCTTAAAGCTGACGCAACCACCACCAGAAGACGGACGGCCCGATGGCAAAGCTGGAAAACCCGGTACTCATGGCAAAGATCGGCGGCGCGCAGGGCCTGCGCGGTGAGGTCCGTGTCAGCACCTATACGGCCGATCCGATGGCGCTCGGCGATTATGGTAATCTGGTCACCGCCGATGGCCGCATCTTCGAAATTCTTGAGGTGCGCGAGGGCAAGAACGTTGTCGTCGTTCGTTTCAGGGGCATCAACGACCGTAATGCGGCCGAAAGCCTGAACGGGCTGGAACTGTTCATCGACCGGGACAACCTTCCTGACGACGAGCTTGACGACGACGAGTTTTATTATGCCGATCTCGAAGGGCTGGAAGCCGTTGATGCCGAAGGCAAAAGCTATGGCGCCGTCAGCGCCGTCTACGATTTCGGTGCAGGTGATCTGCTGGAACTGAAAGGTGCGGGCCGTCGCCCTGCCCTCATACCCTTTTCGGAAGCAGCCGTGCTTGAAATCGATCTCGAAGGCGGCCGCATTCTCATCGACCCGATGGCCGCCGGACTGATCGACAATCCCGACGACAAAGACGAAACCGGCGCATCGCCTTTCGGCAAGAAATAAAGCAATGACTTTCAAGGCCACCGTTCTGACGCTCTACCCGGAAATGTTTCCGGGACATTTGGGATATTCGCTGGCGGGCAAGGCGCTGGAACGCGAACAATGGTCGCTTGAGGCCGTGCAGATTCGCGAATTCGCGACGGACAAGCACAGAAGCGTCGATGACACCCCGGCAGGCGGCGGTGCCGGCATGGTACTAAAACCCGACATTCTTGCTGCAGCCATCGACCATGTTTCGGATGGCGATACGCGACCGCGCCTGCTGATGAGCCCACGCGGCAAACCACTATCGCAGGACCGTGTGCGCGAACTGGCGGCGGGCGACGGTGCGATCATCGTCTGCGGCCGTTTCGAAGGCGTCGATCAGCGGGTCATAGAGGCGCGCGGGCTGGAGGAAGTGTCGATCGGCGACTACATCCTCTCAGGCGGCGAGCCGGCCGCACTGACGCTTCTGGACGCCATCGTCCGCGTCCTGCCGGGCGTCATGGGCAACGATCTTTCCGGTGTGCATGAAAGCTTCGAGGGCGGGCTGCTGGAACATCCGCATTATACCCGCCCGCAGGTATGGGAGGGCCGCGATATTCCCGCCGTCCTCACGTCAGGCAACCACGCCGCCATCAACAAATGGCGGCACGAACAGGCGCTGGCGCTGACGAAGGAAAGACGGCCAGACCTTCTTAAAAAGGCTCAGGCCGAGACGAAATAATAGGCCGTCAGCACCAGGCCGACCGCAATGACCAGCCAGCGAATGATCCATTGCGGCACGCGCCTTGCCGTGTGCACGCCCGCATAGCCGCCAAGTGCCGCCGCCGGGAACATGATGAGCGCCGCCCACCAGGATACGACGCCGCCGCTGACGAAGATCGTAATCGCGATGATGGCGATCACCACCGACAGCAGGTTCTTCAGCGCGTTCAGATGATGATAGCTGCCGCCCGAGGTGATCCCGAGGATGGCGAGCATCATGATACCCATGCCGGCACCGAAAAAACCGCCATAGATGGAGGCGAGCCCCTGAAAGACGAGGCTCGGAAGATTGCCGGGAGACCGCTCCGTACTGACCTTCGGACGCAGCCACGGGCCGGCGGCGAAAACGGCGGTGGCGGCAAGAAGCAGCCATGGAACCAGCTGGCGGAAGGAAGGATTGTCGAGCGACAGCAGAAGCAGCGAGCCGGCCAGCCCGCCGACGACGGAAACGGCTGACAGCAGGATCGCCTCGCGCCAATGCGCACGGATTTCCGGCCCATAGGCGATGACCGAGGTGATATAACCCGGAAACTGTACAATAGCCGAAGTGGCATTGGCAACGATGGGCGGCAGGCCGGCCAGCGTCATCGCCCCGAAGGTCAGGAAAGTGCCGCCGCCGGCAATGGCATTGACTACACCCGACAGAAAGCCGGTCGCAAACAGCATGAGAACGATGAATATGGACATGGCCCCTCCCAAGGTTTTCATGCCATATCCGGCAGAAAGCCGCTTCGCAACTGCAGGAACGCGGTGCGCAATTGATAAAATATTGTCATGAAAGGGATGACAAACGGCGCTGCCTCGTGTATGTGCCCGCGTGGAATTGGGGTTTACCCCTTTAACCGCAAGCAAAGAATGGCGAACCCGCTCCTGCCGCAAGGCATGATCCCAAGGCTTTGACCGAAGGACGAACCGTTGAGCGCTCTGGCTGTTTCAGAAGAAATCAGAGGTTAACATGACCAATATCATTCAGCAGCTGGAAGCCGAACAGGCCGCCAAGATCGAAGCAAAGCGCACCCTGCCCGAGTTTTCTCCGGGCGACACCCTGCGCGTCAACGTTCGCGTTACCGAAGGTAACCGTACCCGCGTTCAGGCTTACGAAGGCGTTTGCATCGCCCGTTCCGGCGGTGGCCTTTCCGAAAGCTTCACCGTTCGCAAGATCTCCTACGGCGAAGGCGTCGAGCGCGTATTCCCGATCTACTCCCCTCTGGTCGAAGGCGTTGAAATCGTTCGCCGCGGTAAGGTTCGCCGCGCGAAGCTCTACTACCTGCGCGACCGTCGCGGCAAGGCTGCCCGTATCGTTGAAAACACCGGTACGCGCGCCCGCAAGCTGAACGAATCCGAGCGCCAGGCAGCAGCCGAAGAAAAGGCACGTCTGGAAGCCGAAAAGGTAGCAGCAGCACAGGCTCTCGCCGCCGAGAAGGCAGCAGCCGAAGCCGCAGAAGCCAAGGCAGCAGAAGAAGCAGCAAAGGCTGCTGAAACCGCAGCCGAATAAGATTTCCATTTCGATGGATTAAAGAAAAGGCGGCCTTCGGGCCGCCTTTTTTGTGGTGTCTCGCTGCAAACCTAAAGCCGCAGACTGAGAATTGGCAAGCGGCCTGGAACTATGTTGCACGAGCGGTTTTATGCAGCTTGGAAAATCGAAAGAAAACTCGCCTTACTGCCCGCCTGCCGCGCGACCTTTCAGTCATTTCTCATGAAAGGATGCAGAAAGATTCCAATCAACTACAGATACTTACTTAATTTTTTCGTGTGGGTGTTTTAGCCCATCCTCGAATAGCATTGCCTAATTCCCTTTATTGTGCAATTTTCTTGCTGTTTTAGGTGTTATTATGTTTTTATTTAATTCTTTTTTAACAAGAAATAAGTCCGCTTTCCTGGCAGTTGGCCTCGCCAGCGCGTTGATGAACATCCTTAATCTTTCCGGCTCACTTTTCATGCTGGAAGTTTACGACCGCATTCTGCCCAGCAAGAGCATTCCCTCTCTTGTGGCGCTGGTCGTTCTGCTGATCGTTCTCTACGCGTTTCTCATGGGGTTCGACGCGCTGCGAGGCCGTATATTGGCGCGCATCTCGGACAATATGGACGACGCGCTCAATCAGAAGCTTTTCAGGGCGTCGATCAGCGCCCCGCTCCTTGCTTCCGGGAAGATCGATGGGCTGCAGATCGTCGGTGATCTCGATCAGATCCGCCAGTTTCTCTCAGGGCCGGGGCCTGCGGCCTTTTTCGATATTCCCTGGCTGCCCATCTATCTCCTGATCTGTTTTGCCCTGCATCCGTGGATCGGGTTCGCTGTGCTCGGCGGAGCCGTGGTTCTCATCGTGCTGACGCTTCTGACCAATTGGCTGACCGAAAGGGCGACAAAGCAGGCTTATACTGCGCGAGGGCAGAGAAACGTCCTCGTCGGCAGCAGTCAGCGCAACATTGAATCCATCAAGACCATGGGCATGATGGATGCAGTGACGTCCATGTGGGACGAGTTGCACTCCAGATATCGCTCCGTCACCCTGTCGACTTCAGATACGGCCGGCATGCTCGGCGCCATGTCGAGAACCTTCCGCCTGTTGCTGCAATCCGGCGTCATGGCCATCGGCGCCGTGCTTGTCATCGACGGCCATGCATCGGCGGGCAGCATCATCGCAGGTTCGATTCTCTCTGCGAAGGCGCTCGGTCCTGTCGAACATGCAATCGCGAACTGGCGCAGCTTCATGACCGCAAGACAGGGCTGGAAACGCGTCAACGAGTTCCTGGAGCTGGTGCCGGAACCCACACCGCCGCTCTCCCTGCCGCGCCCGCAATTTACCGTCGCAGTCGATCGTGTAACGGGTGGGCCGCCCAATGGCGCACGCGATACGGTCGCCGATATTTCCTTCACGCTGAACGCAGGCGACGGGCTCGGCATCATTGGCCCAAGCGCGTCCGGCAAGTCCACGCTGGCACGCCTGATGACCGGCATCTGGCCCTATGAACGTGGCTCCGTCCGCTTTGATGGGGCCGCACTCAACCAGTGGGATTTCGAGTTTCTCGGCAAATCCATCGGTTACATGCCCCAGCAGGTGGAACTGATGCCGGGGACGGTGGCGCAGAACATTGCGCGCTTCGACCGCAATGCGACTGCGGAAGCAATCGTCGCCGCAGCCAAGGCTGCGCAGGTGCATGAGCTGATCCTGAACCTGCCCAACGGTTACGATACCTATATTGGCGACCGCGGCGAGGCTTTGTCGGGCGGGCAGAAGCAGCGCATCGGCCTTGCCCGTGCCCTGTTTGGCGAACCCTTCTTCGTCCTTCTCGATGAGCCGAACTCCAATCTGGACAGTGAAGGCGAAGGAGCCCTGCGCAATGCGATTGGCGACATCAGGGCGCGCGGCGGCATCGTCGTCGTCATTGCCCATCGCCCCAGCGCCATCGAAAGCGTCAATCTGGTGATGGTGATGAGCAACGGCCGGATGCTGCGCTTTGGCACGAAGGAGGAGGTGCTCGCGCAAATCCTGCGGCAGAACATCCGCCAGGTGCCTGAGGAGGAAGAAACGCGCAAGATTGAAAACCGGGTGAGCGAAAATGGTTGAAGCGGAAAAACCCGGCATGACGAATGCGTCCATTCTCAGACATTCGACGGCAGTGGTCGTTCTCGCCCTTGGCCTTTTGGTCGGATTGGGCGGCTGGGCTGCTTTCGCAAAGCTTGCCGGTGCGGTGGTGGCCACGGGCCGGGTTGTCGTTGAAGGCAATTCAAAAAAAATCCAGCATCTTTCCGGCGGCATCGTCAGCGAGATCAATGTCGCCGAAGGTGACAGGGTAGAGGCCGGCCAGATCCTTCTGCGGCTGAGCGCCACCGTCGTTCAGGCGAACCTCTCCATCATCGAGAATACGCTTGCGCAGCTCTACTCGCGTCGGGCCCGTCTCCGTGCAGAGATTGCCGAAGCACCGTCTTTCACTGTAACGGAAGACCTGGCGGCGCTGACGAGTTCAAAGGCGGCCAAGACCTTCATCGACAGCGAACAGAACCTTTTTAATAGCCGTCGCAACGCGTTGGTCGGCATGAAAAAGCAGTTGGGAACGCGCAAGGACCAACTCGGTGACGAGGCGCGTGGCCTCGAGGTGCAGGTGGAGGCGACGGACAATGAGCTTGCCATTGTAAAGGACGATGTTTCCAAGACGGACGAGCTCTTCAAAAAAGGGCTCGTGACGCTCCAGCGCCTCAATCTCCTCAAACGCCAGCTGTCCAATCTCGAAGGCCAGCAGGGCCAATATATCGCCGCTCGTGCGCAAACGGTGGGCAAGCTGAGCGAACTGGATCTGCAACTGCTTCAGCTCGACGAAGACCGCAAATCGGAAGTCACGAAAGATCTGACATCAATCGAAGCGACCGTTGCGGAATATGAAGAACGGCTGGCGGCGACGCGCGACCAGCTGGATCGCCTCGACATCCGCTCGCCGATTGCCGGTCGCATCTACCAGCTTTCAGTGCACAATATAAATGGCGTCATTCAACCCGGCGAAGTGCTGATGCTGGTGGTGCCGGAGCGGGATGAGCTTGCGATCGAGGCCAATATAACCCCGCGAGACATCGATCAGATTTACGTCGGGCAACCGGTCACCGTTCGCTTTACGGCGTTCAACCAAAGCACGACGCCGGATTTGAGCGCGGAGGTTGCTGTCGTTGCCCCCGATCTGCAGACGGATTCCCGAACTGGCACATCTTATTACGCGTTGCGCATCAAACCCAACAAGGCCGGCATGACGCACCTACCTGGCGGGAAGTTGTATCCTGGCATGCCGGCAGAAGTATTTATCCAGACCAGCGAGAGGAGTGTTCTTTCTTATTTCGTAAAACCATTCCAAGACAGGCTCAGAAAAACCTTCGTTCAGGAATGATTTATTCAGAAAAAGCGAATTTTAGAGAAAGTTTCTCAATACACCAAATACGCGATTTTTCGAAAAAAACGTATTTCTTATATTGTATTATCGTTTTTTATGTATTAAATATTACCCGCAATAATTACTATTAATTTAATTTCAATTCATCAATTTCTCAAAGATTTATAGGAGTTTAAAATGGCGTTAAAAGTAACTTTCGGTAATGGCGGCGCCGCTTCGGTTTCCTCGCTTACCAGCCTGATCGACCAGGAAGCTTATAAGCTCCTCACGGAATCGACCGCTCAGGTCAAAAACGGTTCCTCGATGGATGCCGGCAGCGTCAATGTCGGCGCTGTATCTGTTGCCGGCACCGGCGCGGGTGGCACAGTCGATGTTGGTTATGACCCCAGCTCGAACGGCTTCAAATTTGACGTCTCGTCTGCATGGAATTCGGTAAAGAACGCTCTCGCCCAGTCCGACACCTCTGAAAACCTTATCTTCAAGGATTTCGTTCAGGTCGACGTTCATCTTGGCGGCACCGGTTCGTCCACCGTGGAAGTTCTCAATGCCAAGCGTGGCAACATCACGACCGGCGCTGGCAATGACACGGTCACCGTCTCTGTCGTTTCGAATGAAAAGACCTGGGTAAACAATTTCAACATCGATACCGGCGCAGGTAACGACACGATCAAAGTCAAGGCCGGCGCCGCATTTAACGACGCCTCTTCAGCTGGGACGGGCGGTCTTGCCGCCAATACAGGCGCTGTGAACGGCGGCGCTGGTATCACGGACGGCAGCTTCACCTCTGTGAAGATCAATGCGGGTGCCGGCAACGATTCCATCGACCTGAGCGAGGTAAAGCTTGCTTCGTCGCTGGTAACCGGCGGTAAGGGTATCGATCACATCATCGCAAGCGGTGGCGCCGATACCTTCGTCTTTAATCTCGGCGACATGGCCAAGAGCTTTGCGACTGATACCATCGAAGGCTTCAACGCCGCCGTGGACAAGCTCAAGCTGGTCGGCACGGTGATCGATAACTGGGCGGTATCGACGATCGATAACGACACCATCCTCAGCTACAACGTCACTGGCGAGCACAAGGGCGAAAAGATCGTTGTCTCCGGTGTTCACCTGACCGGTAGCGATTGGTTCACCGCGTAATTCTCTCGAAGAGAATTTCATTATTTGCCGCTTAAAATGATCGTGGCCCGGAAACATCCGGGCCACGATTTTTTACAGGTGCGACGGTCGGCAATCGTGTCAGCTGTCGCGATCTTCCAAAGTCAGGCGGCCCCGACCTGATTGCCCATTCTGCGCGTTGCGACGATGACAAGCACCCCGGCAAGCGCCAGGCAGAAAGCAAGGAAGAACATCGGCGCAATGGTGCTGCCGGTCTGATCCTTGATCCAGGGCACCACATTCTGCGCCACGAAGCCACCCAGATTGCCGACGGAATTGATCGCAGCGATACCGGCAGCCGCACCTGCTCCCTTGAGGAAGCGGCCGGGCAGGCTCCAGAACACCGGCTGGCCGGCAAAGATGCCTGCGGCGGCGATGCAGAGGAAAGCGAACTGCAGGACCGGATCACTGAGCAATGCCGACATCAACAGGCAAAACGCACCGATGAAGGCAGGGCCGACGATATAGGGCGTCTTGTTCTTTGCCTTGTCGGCTGCCAAAGGCACGACGAACAGGGCAACGGCGACGATCACCCAGGGGATGATGTTGATGAAGCCGTTAGCGGTGTTGGAAACGCCGAAGCTCTTCACGATGGTCGGAAGCCAGTAGCTGAGACCATAGGCGGCCAGCGGAAAGCCGACATAGCAAAGCGCCATGAACAGAACGCGCGGATTGACCAGCGCCTTGAAGCCGTCCTCCGCATGCTCTTCCATGCCCTTGTTCTCTTCGGCCAAGCGGTTCTTCAGCCAGGTTTTCTCATCCTGCGTCAGAAACTTCGCCTTTTCCGGCGTATCATCAAGATAAAAGAAGGTGGCGATACCGGCGATGACGGCCGGAATACCCGTGGCGAGGAATACCCATTCCCAACCGGCATAACCGAGGAAACCATCCAGATCGAGCAGCATGCCGCCAAGCGGCGCGCCGATAGCATTGGCAAGCGCGCTGAAGATCATGAACAGGCCGATCATGCGGCCACGATAATCGCGCGGGAACCAGAGCGTCATCAGGAACAAAACGCCGGGGAAGAAACCCGCCTCGCAGAGCCCGAGCAGGAAGCGCAGGATGTAGAACATCGTGGCGTTCTGCGTATAGGCAAGCGCGATGGTGACGGCGCCCCAGGAAACCAGAATGCGGGCGAACCATTTGCTGGCGCCGAAACGGTTGAGGAAAAGGTTGCTCGGCACCTCGAAGAGGAAATAGCCGATGAAGAACAGCGAAGCGCCAAGGCCGTAGGCATATTCGCTGAGGCTCAGCGCATCGACCATCTGCAGCTTGGCATAGCTGACATTCTGGCGGTCGATATAGGCGATGAGATAAAGAAGGCCAAGAAACGGCATCAGCCGCCAGGTGATCTTCGAGATAAGGGCTTTTTCGGATACCATATGCTTTTCCCTCCCTTCGATTGCTCGTCGAAATGCAAATGATAAGGGAACCCATCTATATGTGCATTGCAAAATACGCAAGTTGCACTGCATCATAACCACCGGCAACCACTACAAGGCAGGCCCATTGGGGGCTTGAGCCATGATGCAGCGCATATAGAAAATGCCGAACCGTCGCATTCAGGGCTGTACGCATTCATATTGCCGTAAAACCGGCAATCTGCTATGAACGCAGCCATGGGATCTAAATTCGGATGTCTCGCGCAGAATGTTTATGTGCTGCAGGACCACAAGCGTCTGCCGGCACGGTTCTTTGCGCGCGTTTCCGGGGCGCTCACCAGCCGACTTAGGCTCGCCTGACAGCAGCACGCTGTCCACCGCCTTACTGAACCCTCATTACCCTTTTATATGACAAGGCACAGAGCCATGAGCGCACCCCGCACCCTGTACGACAAAATCTGGGACGACCACGTCGTCAATCGTGATCCCGACGGAACCTGTCTTCTCTACATCGACCGTCACCTCGTCCATGAGGTGACGAGCCCGCAGGCCTTCGAAGGCCTGCGCATAGCCGGTCGCCCCGTGCATTCACCTGCCCGCACGCTGGCCGTCGTCGACCATAACGTTCCGACCACGGCCGACCGGCTGGAAGGTATCAAGAACGAAGAAAGCCGCATTCAGGTAGAAGCGCTCGCGCAGAACGCTAGGGATTTCGGCGTCGAATATTATTCCGAGCGCGACAAGCGCCAGGGCATCGTTCACATCGTCGGCCCCGAACAGGGTTTCACCCTGCCGGGCATGACGATCGTCTGCGGCGACAGTCATACCTCGACCCACGGCGCCTTTGGCGCACTGGCGCATGGCATCGGCACCTCGGAAGTGGAGCACGTTCTGGCGACCCAGACGCTGATCCAGAAAAAGGCCAAGAACATGCTGGTGCGTGTCGACGGCAAAATCCCGGATGGTGTTACCGCCAAGGACATCATCCTCGCCATTATCGGCGAGATCGGCACGGCTGGCGGCACCGGTCACGTGATCGAATTTGCCGGCGAGGCGATCCGTTCGCTCTCCATGGAAGGCCGCATGACGGTCTGCAACATGACCATCGAGGGCGGAGCCCGCGCAGGTCTTATTGCACCTGACGAAACCACCTTTGACTACATCAAAGACAAGCCGCGCTCGCCGAAGGGCGAAACGCTGGAACAGGCCATCGCCTATTGGAAAACGTTGAAGTCCGACGAAGGCGCACATTACGACAAGGTCGTGGTACTGAACGCGGCCAATCTGCCGCCGATCGTCTCCTGGGGCTCGTCGCCGGAAGACGTGACCTCCGTTGAAGGGATCGTTCCCAATCCGGATGATATCGAGGAAGAAAACAAGCGTACCTCCAAATGGCGTGCGCTGGAATACATGGGCCTGAAGCCCGGAACGCGCATCACCGATATCGCCATCGACCGCGTCTTCATCGGCTCATGCACCAATGGCCGCATCGAAGATTTGCGCGCGGCGGCGAAAATCGTCGACGGCCGCAAGGTCGCCCCCACGGTCTCGGCAATGATCGTGCCCGGCTCCGGTCTTGTGAAGGAACAGGCGGAAAAGGAAGGTCTCGACAAGATTTTCCTCGAAGCCGGTTTCGAATGGCGCGAACCGGGATGTTCCATGTGCCTTGCCATGAATGACGACCGCCTGAAGCCCGGCGAACGCTGTGCCTCGACCTCGAACCGCAATTTCGAGGGCCGCCAGGGCTATAAGAGCCGCACCCACCTCGTCTCCCCTGCCATGGCAGCAGCGGCGGCGATCGCCGGTCATTTCGTCGACGTGCGCGAGTGGCAATAGGTTCCTGACACCATCGTTTCAGGAAAGCCACCCGTCCCACACAGGGGCGGGTGGCTTTTTATTATGCCCCCTGCAAACGCCGTTGCGGCTGCGTGCCGTGCAGAAACACAGCAAAAGTATCCCAGGGCGGCGTGATGGAGAGCTGGCTCAGAATACGCGCGACCTCCCCTCTGTGAATGCCGGCATGCAGGACCATATGCGAGATCATCTCGGCACGGGACATGTAACCTTTGTCACCATCCGTAAAGGTGAAGGCGACAAATTCGCCAAGCGATGCCGGTGATGTTTTCCCGATGTAGTCGAGATACCAGCCATCCAGAGCAGCGACATCCTTCGCAAGATCATCCAGCTGCGGCGTTGCCTCGGTATTGTCGGAGAGAAAACCGTGCGCCGCTCCGGTGAGATGGCCCGAAAAAATCCTTGCGACCACGTAATAATGATTGATCAGCCGAATTGCCATGTGCCGCTCGGATGCGTTCTGGACGGGATCGAGTTGTTGCAGCTTCTCGAACAAGTCCCTGTTCGCCCATGCGTGATAGCCGAGCAGGCTCCTGAGCAAATCCCTCATGACAATATCCTTTACATCTGAAAAATGTGAGCACTATGTTTATATTTTCGTCATGGAGGATGCCTTGTCTACTCGCATTGCAAAGCGGAAAACCGAGATGCGCAAGGAGCCGCGTCAGGAGCGTTCCAGGGCAACGGTCGATGCTGTCATCCATGCGGCGGCTCGCATTTTAAGCGATCACGGCTGGGCGGGTTTTACCACGAACAGGGTCGCCGAAACGGCCGGCGTCAGCATCGGCTCGCTCTATCAATATTTCCCGGACAAGGTTTCGATCGTGGAAGCGGTACGCCATCGTCACCTCGAGGACTGTCTCTCCATCATGAAGAGCATCGCGCAAAAGCGGCAATCGCTCGCTAGATTCGTTGAAGAGCTCGTGACCGGCATGATCGGGGTCCACAGCATCCATCCCGGCCTTCACAAGGTCCTTCTGGATGATGCGCCGAGCCACCAAGGAACGAACGATCCCAACAGCGCTTTCGAACAGGAATATCTCGGTCTCTATGCGGCAGCGATCGCGGCACATATGACAGCCGGTTCAAAGGTCGAAAGCGGAACCGCAGCGCGGATCGTATCGGATGCCATTGACGGCATCATTCACAATGCCGCCCGCCGCGGAGAGCTGCAGTCGCCCAAAGTCAGGCGGGAAATGATCGCACTGGTTCACGCCTACCTGTCGCAGGCAACCGGCGAATAGGAGGCCGCAAGCTTATTCCGAAATGATCTTCACCCGTTGCCCGGGCTGGATTGTGGCGGTGGCGCTCATGGCGTTGATCATGCGGAACATGTCCAGCTTCCGGTCGGTTCCCATCATCCGCGCCGCCATCGTCGCCACGGTTTCACCGGGCTTCACCGTCACCACCCGCACCCTGAGCGGCTTCAGCGAGGCTATTTCCTGCGGCGTCATCTTGCGGAAGCTGGTGCGCAATGTGTTGGCGATGGAATCGAGCTGGGTATTGCCCTTCGGCACGGCCGTCAGGAAACGAAATATCTGCTGGCCGACGCGAATGACGGTCACGTCGAAATCCCATTTATCCGCGCTTGCCCGCGCCGTCGCAGCCTCCAGACCGTTGATCTGGGTTTCCTTGACGGTTTCCGGCAACAGGCCGGCAACCCAGCCGCTGGTCAGATAATTGGCAAGGCTTGTCTGTTTCGGATCGGCGACGCCGTCGAAACGGATGGCCATATCGCCCGGCCCCGTCGCCAGAACGGCCTCAACCTTGTTGTCGATGACGAAACCTTCCGGCACATCGAAACGAATGCCGAGCGTTCCGTGCAGGAATGTCTGGCCCCGGACATACCCTTCCTGCGGGCTGTCGCCATAAAGCAGGCCGTCTATGCCGTCCAGAAACCACTCGCGACCACGATCCCCGACCTGGCCGTCCTGGCCGAAGGCGCGGGCATGACGGCGCGCAAGCTCGATACGCTGCGGCGTGTTGGGGTGGCTGGAAAGGAAGTCGAGGCTCTGGTCGTTTTCGGGATCGGCCGAGGAAAACCGCGCATAGGCCGCCATGGAATCCAGAAAACGCGGCGAGGCAAAGGGGTCATAACCGGCCTCGCCCAGCATCCGCACGCCGATCACGTCCGCCTGCAATTCCTGCTGACGCGAAAAGGCCGCGAGCCGCAGCTTGCCGCGCGCAAGCGCCTGCTTGCCGGCGAGATCGCTCGACAGAACCTCGGCAACCACGCGGCTGGCAATCACCTCCGCCTCTTCCCGGCGCTGGCGTTCAATGCCATGGTTGGCGGTGACATGGCCCATCTCATGCGAAAGCACGGCAGCCACTTCCGAAGCATCGTTGGCAAGCGCCAGAAGCCCACGCGTCACGTAAAGATATCCGCCCGGCAGCGCAAAGGCATTGATGGCCGGCGAGTTCAGGATGGTGATGCGGTAGGACTGTTGCGGATTTTCCGAAACCGCCGTCAGCGCGCCGGCGATGCGGGCGACGAGCCTTTCCGTCTTGGCGTCACGATATTCGCCGCCATAACTCGCCACGATGCGCGGATGCTCGCGCGCACCCATCTGGGCGCGAGGATCATTCTTCTGCACTTCTTCCACGGTCTGCGGATTATCCGAGGGACGCAAGGTGGACTGGTAGGCCGGGCTGAAGAGAGACTGGCACGACGACAGGAACACCGCAGACGCTGTCAGCACGGAACAGGCGGCAACCATCCTGCCCGAACGGCGAAGGCCTGAACGGGAGAAGAGCCTCCACTGTGCAGTCATGCTATTTCTCATTCTCTATGCCTGCCCCTAACGTTCCTGATCATCCGTTAATTGCAGACCAGAATAACAGATTCGCCCCAACGGGCGATGAATGCCAAAACGGTAAAAACGATCCATCAAGTCCGGAATATTCCTGAAGAACGCAATAATTCCCATCTTTTCTCGGGCAACAACTTGAAACTGGCAAGTGCAAATTAGCGCCATTGAAGTCATCTAAAGCGATTGCCAGCGGCACGCGTCGAAAATAAGGCGATCACCCGTTCAGAAAACTGTCGACCGCCTTCACATTTTGTGTGGCGAAGAAATCTGCGGTCGAACCGGTATAGACAACACGGCCGCGTTCAAGAAACACCACCCGCTGCGCCAGCTTCTTTATGTCTTCGGGATGGTGGGTGACAATAATCACCGTGTTTTTTGTTTCGGCGTGCAAGTCGAGAAGCAGGGAGGTCATGCCCGCCCGCAATCCCGGATCGAGTGCCGCGAAAGGTTCGTCGAGCAACATGACAGGTTTTTTCCTGACCAGCGCGCGCGCCAGCGCCGCCCTCTGTCTTTCTCCACCGGAAAGCGTGCCCGGCAAGCGTTTGTCGAAACCCGCAAGACCGACACGGACGAGGGCCATCTCAATCTCTTGCCGGTCTTCCACCCGCAATTTCAGCCCGGGGCTGACACCGAGAGCGACATTGGTGAAGATATCGAGATGGGCGAAAAGATTATTATCCTGAAAGATTGATGAGACCGGTCTTTCCGAAGGATCAAGCGCGGTCATGTCCTGCCCGCCGATCATCACGCGCCCGGAATCCGGTTCCTCGAAACCGGCGACGAGATTGAGAAGCGTGGATTTTCCCGAGCCGGATGCCCCGACAACGGCGGTTATCTGCCCCTTAGGGAACGAACAATCAAGTTCGAAATCCTGTGTTCCAAGCCGTAGCCTGACCTTGTCCAGTTCAACGGCAAAATCATCGCCTGTCATATGCTCGCCCTTGCTGATTGGGACTGCCGTGAAACGCCGCCTGCGGCAAGCAGCAGGCAGACGATGCCGAGAAGGAAGGCATAACCGGCGGCATCATTGGTGCGGTAGCTGCCCATATTGCTATAGACCAGCCACGGCAGGGTGACGAAATTTTCCGAGCCGAACAGGGCAACCGCGCCTAAATCGCCGAGCGACAGGGCCATGGCGAATGAAAACGCCATAGCCAGCGACCGCCACAGAACCGGCAGATCGGCAAACCGCAGCCGCGTGAGGCCCTGAAGCCCGAGACTGGCGGAAAGCCGGCCGGTGCGTGAAAAATGACTGGTGAAGGCCGGCTCCAGCACCCGCATGGCAAGCGGCAAAGCCATCAACATATTGATAAGCGCCACGAGAACGGGAGCATAGAAGCTGACATCACCGAAAACCCGCAATAACAGGAACCACCCGCTTCCCAACACGACAGGCGGCACCAAGAGCACCAACGAAGACCCCGCCCCAAGCATGGCGGAGAGCAAGCGCAGAGGCTGCCCCACCTGCCGTCTGGAGCCTACCGCCTGGCGCGCGCCGATGATCGCCATGCAGCAGAGCACGACAAGGGCTGCGGAAAGCGCGGCGATTGCAAGGCTGGTCGCCGCCGCGCGCAGAAAAATCGGCGCAGACAGAAGACGCGGCAGATCGGCACTCAAACCCGAGACAGCTATGGCGACAAGCGGCAGGCCGATCAGCAGAATAGCGAAGACAATGGCCGCCCCATCCCACAAACGGGCGCCGACGCCCTTGCCGTCGAAACGGCGAAGGGAACGACCAAGCGAAGGGATTTCCGCTTCGGGCGACGGCAAAAAGGCGAGAAGGCCGAGCAGAATTGCGGTGAGGGCAATCTGCAAAACCGAAAGCGCAATCGCCCGCTGCGGATCGAAATCGAACCGCAGCGCCTGATAGATCGCCACCTCCAGTGTCGTGGCTGCCGGCCCGCCGCCTAAAAGAAGCACGAGCGTGAAGCTGGTGGCGCACAACATGAAGATAAGCCCGGCAATGCCGGGAACGAGACGCGCGACCGCCGGCCATTCGATAAAACGGAAAACCGAGACCGGCCCCATGCCGAGGCTTGCCGCCATGCGCCAATATTCGCCTGGAATACGTTCAAGCCCGGCCAGCATCAGCCGGACCGAAAGCGGCAGATTGAAAAACACATGGGCGATAAGGATGCCGGAAAGGCCGTAAATGCTGAAAGGTTCATCCGCACCGGCAAAAACGAGGGCCGTATTCAAAACACCCTGCCTGCCCCAGATGGTGATGATGCCGAAGGCGCCAACGATGACAGGCAGACCCATCGGCACCGCCATCAGCCTGATGATCCAGATCCTTCCCGGAAACTCGCGTCGCCGGGAAAGCGCCAGCGCCACCGGCAGGCCAAGAACAATGGAAAGAAGGGGGGAAAGCGTTGCCTGATAAAGCGTGAAACGCAGGATGCGCAGCGTATAGGCATCCATGATACCGGCAGCAGACGCGCCCGCATCAAAAGACAGGAGGGCCGCAACGGCGAGCGCCATGAATAGGAAAACGGCGGCAAAAGCCGCCGTTCCGAAAATGATCGATCGCCGATAATCGCGACGCAGCATCATGTGCGGGCGTGCCTCTTCCTCAATTCATGCTCATGGCCGCGAGCCATTCATCGATCCACGCCTTGCGGTTCTTCGCCACCTCTTCCGGATCCATCAGGAAAGTCTTCTGCGGCACCACGAGTTTGGAAAAAGCCTCCGGCAAGGGATTGGACGTTGCCGCAACCGGCATCATCCAATTGTTTTCCGGAATGGCATCCTGAAAACCTGATGTCAGCGTGAAAGCGAGGAACTGCTTTGCCAGCTCCTTGTGCGGCGCGTTTTTGAGAAGGCCGGACACTTCGATCTGGATATAATGCCCTTCGGAAAAAGCCGCGGCCTGATAACGATCCGTTTTTTCGGCGACCATATGATAGGCGGGCGAGGTGGTGTAGGAGAGCACCATCGGCACCTCCCCCTTGGTGAAAAGGCCGTAGGATTCCGACCAGCCCGGCGTGACGGTGAGAATGCGCTTCCTGAGCTTTGCCCATGCTTCCGGGGCCTTGTCACCGTAGACCGATTTTACCCACAACAGCAGGCCGAGCCCCGGCGTGGAGGTGCGCGGGTCCTGAATGGCGATCTTCTGCGAGGGGTCGCCTTCCACCAGCTCTTTCAGGCTCGCCGGTGGGTTCTTCACCGTCTGCGTGTCATAGATGACGGCAAAATGCCCGTAGTCGTAAGGCACGAAAACATCGTCCCTGTAACCGCCCGGCACCTTGGCGGCCGACGCATCGACGCCGCTGACATCAAAAAGACCGGTCTGTTTCGCCTCGGCAACAAGATTGGTGTCGAGACCAACGACCACATCCGCCCTGGACCCTGCGCCTTCAAGCTTCAGACGGTTAAGAAGCGCCACACCATCCGCAACACCGACGAAATTGACCGTGCAACCGCAGACCTTCTCGAAAGCTTCTTTTACCTTGGGACCGGGACCCCATTCGGAAACGAAGCTCTCATAGGTATAGACTGTCAATTCTTGCTTGTCATGCGCGGCGGCAAGACCGGGCAGGAACAGCGAAGCGGCAACAAGGGAATTCAGGAAAAGACGACGGCGCACGGGTATCTCCTCAAAACAAAAAGGGAAATAGCCGCCTGCCTTGAAGCCGTCTAATCCCTCCGCCGGTATGAACCGGATCAGGTTCTTCGGGTTGGCAAGCCTCTCAGCCTTTTGCACGCAAGCGCAAAAGACACCCCGTTAGATCAAGATGATGGTGTAGTCCCGTCGTCACTGCTTGGCAAGATGGCCGCCGTCAGCCCTGCTCCGTCATATGCACCAGCTCCCAGACGTGCCCGTCGGGATCCTGAAAGCTGCCGGCATACATGAAGCCGTGATCCTGCACGGGTTTCCAATCACTGCCACCGGAGGCAAGCGCCGTTGCGATCATCCGGTCGATTTCGTCGCGGCTTCCCGCCGTGAGACACGTCAGAACCTCGGTGGTGCGCGTCGCATCGGCGATGTCGCCGTTGATGAAATCGCGGAAACGCCCTTCCTGAAGAAGCATCACGAAGATGTTTTCTTCCACGATCATGCAGAGCGTGCGGTCGTCAGAATATTCCGGATTGAAGCTGAAACCGAGAGCCGTGAAGAAGCTTCTTGATTTCTCGATATTCTTGACCGGCAGATTGACGAAAATCATGCGCATTTTCACAACTCCTCCAAACGAACCGGCATAGAACGGCAATTCCGCTTTTCTGTCAAAGACCGAAGGAGGGGGCGATCAAACGAGGGGCCTGCGGCCTTCAGCCTTCCAGTTCCTCGCGCAGCATCTCCAGCTCCAGCCATTCTTCTTCCATGGTCTCGAGCTTTTCACGCAGCTTCGTCATTTCCTTCGCCAGCGTGTTGAAAGTGGCCGGATCCTTGGTGAAGAGATTAGGATCAGCCATGCGCTCCTCGCGCTTGGCGATTTCGCCTTGCGCCTTTTCCATCTCCTTCGGAAGATTTTCGAGCGCGAATTTCTGCTTGAAGGAAAGCTTGCCCTTGGCCTTTGAAGGATCCTGCGACGCGGAGGCCGAAGGTGCGGCCTTCGCTTTTTCCTGCTTCTCAGCCTTGCGTTTTTCTTCCGCAGCACCCTTGCGCTGCGCCATCATGTCCGAATAGCCACCGGCATATTCGATCCATCGTCCATCCGGCTGGTCCGGATTGACCGGGGCGATGGTGGAGGTGACGGTGCGGTCAAGGAAATCGCGGTCGTGGCTGACGAGAATGACCGTGCCGGAAAATCCAGCGACGATTTCCTGCAAAAGATCGAGCGTTTCGATATCGAGATCGTTGGTCGGCTCATCGAGGATCAGAAGATTGGTCGGCCGCGCCAGGATGCGTGCCAGAATAAGGCGCGCGCGCTCGCCGCCGGAAAGGTTGCGGATCGGCGTACGGGCCTGTTCCGGCTGGAACAGGAAATCCTTCATATAGCCCGTCACATGCTTCAATTCGCCGTTGACCAGCAGGTTTTCGCCGCGACCATCGGTCAGATAATGCGCGAGCGTATCGTTGGGATTGAGATCCTCACGTTTCTGGTCGAGCGTCGCGATCTCCAGATTGGTGCCGAGCTTCACCATGCCGCTATCGGGCTCAAGCTGGCCGGTGAGCATCTTCAGAAGCGTGGTTTTACCGGCGCCATTGGGGCCGACGAAGCCGATGCAATCCCCGCGATGGACACGCAGCGAAAACGGCGCGACGATCACGCGCTCGCCGTAGGCCTTGGTGATGGCCTCGGCCTCGATGACCAGCTTGCCGGATTCGCGCCCTTCGGTGACGGTCGCCTGCACCGTGCCCTGCGGCCCCTTATGGCCGCGATATTCCGCGCGCATGGCCTGAAGCTCACCGACGCGGCGCATGTTGCGCTTGCGTCTCGCGGTCACGCCATAACGCATCCAGTGTTCTTCGCGTTCGATGGCCTTGCCGAGCTTGTGCTGCTCCAGCTCTTCCTCTTCCAGCACCTTGTCGCGCCATTCCTCGAAATGGGCAAAGCCGCGATTAAGACGGCGGGACTGGCCACGATCGAGCCAGACGGTCGAAGTCGAGACTTTTTCGAGAAAACGGCGGTCGTGCGAAATCAGCACCAGCGCGCTGCGCCTCTGCTGCAAATCGCTCTCAAGCCATTCGATGGTCGGCAGATCCAGATGGTTGGTGGGTTCGTCGAGCATCAGGATATCAGGTTCCGGCGCCATCACGCGGGCAAGGGCCGCACGTCGCGCCTCACCGCCGGAAAGGCTTGCCGGATGTTCCTGCCCCGTGAGGCCGAGATGCTCAAGAAGATAGGTGACGCGATAGGGATCGTCGCCGGGTCCGAGCCCAGCCTCGGCATAGGCCTGCACGGTGTCGTAACCGTTGAAATCCGGCGCCTGTTCCAGATAACGGATGGTCGCGGACGGATGCCGGAAAACCTCACCCGACTGCGCTTCAACGAGACCCGCAGCGATCTTCATCAGCGTCGACTTGCCCGAACCGTTGCGCCCGACAAGGCAGATGCGATCGCCCGGCTCTACCTGGAGATTGGCGCCATCGAGCAGCGGGGTCACGCCGAAGGTCAGCTTGATGTCATCGAGTTTCAAAATTGGGGGTGCCAAGGTGTCAGGCTCCGGTCAGATCATAAGGGCGGGCGAGCACGATGGCTTTTCCGCTTTTCAGCGAGAAATGCACGGGGCCGCCATTCGCGACATTGGAAATAGTGCGGGAGGAGCCGAAAGCAAGCGCGAAATCCTTCAGCGGATAACGCACATTGCCGATATCAAGCCCCGCAAGGGCGGTAAATCCGGCAACAGAAAACAGCGAAGCGGGCGGCAGATCGACATCCAGCAAACCGGGAAGCAGCGGCCGGGCCTCTTCTTCACCTGACGTCAGCGTAACGTCGATACCACGTTCGGCCAGCGCCACCGCGTAAAGAAGGTGCTGCAGCGCATGGTCGCTTCTCTCGCCTCCAAGCGCACCGACAAGCACCAGCGAATGCGCTCCACGGGAGAGAGCTTCCGATACCGCGATCTCGCCATCCGTCACCGCCTTTGCGGCCGGGTACGGCTGCCGCGCCACATCTGGCCAGGCGTCCAGCAACTCTTTGCTGGCGGAATCGAAATCCCCGACCCACAGCTCCGGCGCAAGGCCAAGCGGCCGGGCATGGCGCATGCCGCCATCGGCCGCAATCACACGGCTATCCGCGACCGCCTCTTTCAGACGATCGGTCACCGTGACATCGCCGCCAAGCAGAATGGTGAAACGCTCTTTATCCATGCCCTGCCTTACCGCACCTCGGCCAAAAATGGAAAGCCGAAACCCCGATGAAATCAGCCTATATTGATTTTCGCCGGCTTCGGGATTATGAAACGCCTCAGTGGTGATTTGCCGACCGGCTTGCAGCCACTTTAAAGAAGTCGCTAAAGGGTCGAGGAAAAAGGCAATTTCCTGGGACCGGTCGCGATTTCGCTGCCGGTTTTTTTGTTTTCGCAACGTTCTTTACGTGATCCGGAAAAGAGAGTTCGACATGCCGATCAAGATTCCCGATACGCTTCCCGCTTTTGAGACCCTCGTTCACGAGGGCGTGCGGGTCATGACCGAAACGGCTGCTATCCGGCAGGATATCCGCCCGCTCCAGATCGGGCTTCTCAACCTCATGCCGAACAAGATCAAGACGGAAATCCAGATGGCACGCCTCGTCGGCGCTTCGCCGCTGCAGGTGGAACTGTCGCTGGTGCGGATCGGCGGCCATCGCGCCAAGAACACGCCGGAAGAGCATCTCCTGTCCTTCTACGAGACGTGGGAGGAAGTGCGCCACCGCAAGTTTGACGGTTTCATCATTACCGGTGCCCCCGTGGAGACGCTGGCCTATGAAGACGTGACCTACTGGAACGAAATGCAGAAGATTTTCGAATGGACGCAGACCAATGTCCATTCGACGCTGAATGTCTGCTGGGGGGCGATGGCCGCCATCTATCATTTCCATGGCGTGCCGAAGCACGAACTGAAGGAAAAGGCTTTCGGGGTCTATCGTCACCGCAATCTTTGCCCCTCGTCGATCTACCTGAACGGCTTTTCGGATGATTTCCAGGTTCCTGTCTCGCGCTGGACTGAAGTACGCCGCGCCGATATCGAAAAACATCCGAGACTCGAAATCCTGATGGAGTCAGAGGAAATGGGCGTTTGTCTGGTGCATGAGAAGGAGGGCAACCGGCTCTATATGTTCAACCATGTCGAATATGATTCGACGTCGCTTTCGGACGAGTATTTCCGGGACGCGAATGCCGGCGTGCCCATCAAGCTGCCGCATGATTATTTTCCGCACAACGACCCGGAACTTGCCCCGCTCAACCGCTGGCGCAGCCATGCCCATCTGTTTTTCGGCAACTGGATCAACGAGATATACCAGACGACGCCCTATGATCTAGAAGCCATCGGGCAACTGGCCGCTTAAAGCGCGTCGCGTTTGGTCAAACGCATGCGACGCGCTTTCTTCTTTGTTTTAAGCATGTCTTTATCCCAAAACCGCAGGACACTTTTGGGAGACATGCTTTGAATTGCGGGATTGCGAATTGCCGGAAAATGACGCAACGTCCGCCGGCAATTCATGGCAACCGGGAGAATGATGTTATGGGCGACGAGGCGGCACGGGAGAATTTCGGTTTCACGGCGACCGGCGAAAAAGTCGAACGCGTCACCATCTCGAAAGGCGGGCTGACGGCCAAGGTCATCACCTGGGGTGCCGTCATTCAGGATCTGCGTCTTGAGGGCCACCAGCCGCCGCTCGTGCTCGGCTTCGACAAGTTCGAGGATTACAAATATTCCTCCTATTTCGGCGCCACCCCCGGCCGCAACGCCAACCGTATCGGTGACGGCCGGTTCTCGATCGACGGGCACGAATACCAGCTGGAACTGAACGAAAAGGGCGTAACCCATCTGCATGGCGGCAGCGACGGCATGGGCAAACGCAACTGGATGCTGATGGAACATGGCGAAAGCCATGCGATTCTGCAGATAATCGATCCCGATGGCCGCGCCGGTTATCCCGGCAATTGCACGGTCACGGCCACCTATACGATCCTCGACGGCGGTGTGCTTTCGGTGGTCTATGAAACGGTGACCGACAAGCCGACCATCGCCAATGTCTGCCAGCATTCCTATTTCAATCTCGATGGGGCAGATACCGCACTTGGGCATGAGATCAGCATCGCTGCTGACTTCTACCTGCCCACCAACGACAAGCAGATACCGACGGGCGAAATCCGCTCCGTCGAAGGAACCGTGTTCGACCTTCGCCAGACAACACCGATGCGGCGCAAGGAGAATGGCGAGCAGGTCCTCTACGACCATAATTTCTGCCTTTCGCCCGAACGTCGCGCCAAGCGCAAGGTCGCCCGCGCCTATTCGCCGGCCTCCGATATCGCTCTTGAGGTTCACACCACCGAACCCGGTGTACAGCTTTATTCGGCCTTTAAACTGGACGTCCCGGTTCCCGGCCTCGATGGCCGTCACTACGGCCCCTTTGCGGGTTTCTGCCTGGAAACGCAGATTTGGCCAGACGCCGTCAATCACCCGGATTTTCCGCATGCAATCCTGCGGCCGGGCGAAACGCTGCGTCAGGAAACCGACTATATTTTCAAGAAAGGCTGAACCAGCGCGCTAGGGTCAGTCCAGCACGCAGCCGACATAGCCGCCGGAGGCGCGAGCGCGACGCTCGATAAGGCCGGCAAGCCGTTGCAATCCGCGTCCCGGCTTGCTGGCGACGCGGTCGATGGGATTAGGTAGTGAAACAGCCAGCAGCGCCGCCTGGCGGGAACTGAGCTTTGCGGCCGGCACCTTGAAATGGTGCTGTGCTGCGGCCTCAATGCCGTAGATGCCAGGTCCCCATTCGGCAACGTTGAGATAAATCTCCATCATCCGTTTTTTGGACCAGACGAAATCGGCGGCGATCGCCAGCGGCAATTCCAGCCCCTTGCGCAGGAAAGAGCGGCCGTTCCAGAGGAACAGGTTCTTGGCCGTCTGCATCGGAATGGTGCTCGCGCCACGGGTGGAGGCCCCGTCGAGCGCATTGCTGACCACGGACTGCATCTGGTTCCAGTCCACGCCGCCATGGAAACAGAATTGCCCGTCCTCGGACATCATCACCGATTGAACAAGGCGCGGGGAAATATCCTCGAGCGGCACCCAGCGTCTGTCATAACCCTGAAAGGTCACCAGATCGGCGAGCATCAGCGTCGAGACCGGACGGAAAAACGGCAGTGCATAGACCGGGATCAGCAGATAGGGCAGGATCAGCAAAGCCAGCAAGGTCATGATGATGCGCTTTGCCAACGTGCGAAAATCCACCTTCGGACTGCTCCGGTCTTCCGCCAGCACGGCGTAATCTGCGTCGCTTTCAGGCGTACTGCTCAATATTCGTCAAAGCCCCGCACCAGTTGAAGCCTTTCATAGTCCATTGCCGCCTTCAAGGCGAGTCCGGTCAAATAGTTGCGCCTCTGGAATCACGAAAAGGTTTGCCTGCATTCGCGCGGCATGCCAAAGAGCGCGGCATGGACGCTGCGATGACAAATTTCGAAACGAAGCTGCGCGAGAACGCGGCTAAAACCGAAGCCCTGCTTGGCCGCCTGCTTTCCGGCGAAGCACGCGCAGACGAGATCACGCGCCCGCAAAACCTGCTCGACGCCATGCGCCATGGCGTGCTGAACGGCGGCAAACGCCTGCGACCCTTCCTCGTCATCGAAAGTGCCGCCCTTGCGGGCGGAAATGCCGAAGCTGCCCATTATGTTGGCGCCGCGCTGGAATGCCTCCATTGTTATTCGCTTGTTCATGACGATCTGCCGGCCATGGACGACGACGACCTGCGCCGCGGCCAGCCGACGGTGCATCGCAAATTCGATGAGGCGACCGCTATTCTCGCCGGCGACAGCCTGCTGACGCTTGCCTTTGATATCATCGCCTCGGACGAAAATCCGCTCGCGGCCGAACGCAAGGCCGCGCTCGTGCTTTCGCTTGCCCGCGCAGCGGGCATCGGCGGCATGGCCGGCGGCCAGGCCCTCGATCTCGCTGCTGAAAAGACAGCGCCGGATGAGGCCGGCGTCATTACATTGCAAGCTATGAAAACTGGCGCACTGCTGCGTTTTGCCTGCGAAGCGGGCGCAATCATCGCCGGAAGCGATGTTTCCGAAAGGCAAAGGTTGCGTCACTTCGGCGAAAAGATCGGCCTCGCCTTCCAGCTTGCCGACGATCTTCTGGATTTGACGGCCGACGCCGCCACCATGGGCAAGGCGACCGGCAAGGATGCCGCGCGCGGCAAGGGAACGCTCGTGGCATTGCGCGGCGAAGACTGGGCGCGCCGCAAGCTGCAGGAGCAGGTGGCGGAAGCTGCGGAACTGCTGGCTCCCTATGGCGAAAAGGCCGCGATTCTCATCGCGGCCGCAAGATTCACCGCTGAACGGAAAAGCTGAGCCGGTTCTCCTCTCAGCTTCCCATCATCCAATCAGCCCTTGAGCGGCGAAATCAGCACTTCGACGCGACGGTTCTGGGCGCGACCGTCAGACGTTGCATTCGAGGCGATCGGCTGCGACGGGCCGAAGCCGAGCGTCGAAATACGGCGCTGGTCGACGCCGCGCGCGCCGATATAATTCGCAACCGATGCGGCGCGACGCTCGGAAAGCGCCTGGTTATGCTGCAGGCTGCCGGTGGAATCGGTGTGGCCGTTGATGTCGATGAGCGTGCGGTTGAACTTGTTCAGCACAATGGCGACAGAATCGAGCGTCGGGTAGAATGGCGGAATGACCTGATCCTGGTCCGTCGCGAAGGTGATGTTCGACGGCATGTTGAGAACGATGCTGTCGCCGCGGCGAGTAACCGAAACACCCGTTCCCTGAAGCTGGGCGCGAAGCTCGGCTTCCTGACCATCCATGTAATTGCCGATAGCGCCGCCGGCGAGCGCGCCGATGCCCGCGCCGATAAGCGCGGCATTGCGGCGACCGGTCGGCGAACCGCCGACAGCCAGACCACCCAGAGCACCGACCACGGCGCCGATGCCGGCACCGCCGGCGGTGTTCGACATCTTCTGCTCACCCGTATAGGGATCGGTGGTGGTGCAGGCGGAAAGATAGGTCCCGCAAAGGGCGACGATCGCGATTTTTTTGATCATGTGTTTTGATGCTCCGAGAGGTTCAGGAGGTATGACAGTGGAATTCCGGCCTTTTCACGGTACTCTTTACTCCGCCGCATCTTTCCGGCCAAAACGCTTTTCGATGTAATCGATCACAAGCGCTTCAAAATCGGCGGCGATATTGGGTCCACGCAGGGTCAGCGCCTTCTCTCCGTCGATGAAGACGGGCGCTGCGGGGCTTTCGCCGGTTCCGGGTAACGAAATGCCGATATCGGCATGTTTGCTTTCACCGGGGCCATTAACGATGCAACCCATGACGGCGACATTGAGCGCCTCGACACCAGGATATTTCTCACGCCAGATCGGCATGTTCTTGCGAATATCGTTCTGGATATTCTGGGCAAGTTCCTGGAAGACGGTGGACGTGGTGCGCCCGCAGCCGGGACATGCCGCAACGACCGGAATGAACTGACGGAAACCCATGACCTGCAGCAATTCCTGCGCCACCTGTACCTCGCGGGTGCGGTCGCCATTCGGCTCCGGCGTCAACGAAACGCGGATCGTATCGCCAATACCATGCTGCAACACGTAACCCATGGCGGCGGATGAAGCGACGATGCCCTTCGAGCCCATGCCCGCTTCGGTGAGACCGAGATGCAGGGCGTGGTCGGAGCGTTCCGACAGCATCGAATAAACGGCGATGAGGTCCTGCACCTGGCTGACCTTGGCCGACAGGATGATGCGGTTACGTGGCAGGCCGATCTCTTCGGCAAGCTCGGCGGAAATCAACGCCGACTGCACGATCGCCTCGCGCGTGACCTGACGGGCGGAGAGAGGGAAGCCCTGCTCCTTGTTCTTGTCCATCAGGGTCGTCAGCAATTCCTGATCGAGCGACCCCCAGTTGACGCCGATTCGCACCGGCTTGTCGTATCGGATCGCCATTTCGACGATCTCGCCGAACTGCTTGTCCTTCTTGTCCTTGAAGCCGACATTGCCGGGATTGATGCGGTATTTCGCCAGCGCCTCGGCACAGGCAGGGTGATCGGCGAGAAGCTTGTGACCGATATAATGGAAATCGCCGATCAGCGGCACATCCATGCCGAGACGCAGCAGCCGCTCGCGGATTTTCGGCACGGCGGCAGCGCTCTCATCGCGGTCGACGGTGATGCGCACCATTTCCGAACCGGCCTGGAAAAGCGCCGCCACCTGCTGCACGGTGGCGTCGATGTCAGCCGTATCGGTATTGGTCATCGACTGCACGACGACGGGCGCACCGCCACCGACGATGACACCGCCCACGTCTACGGCGACGGATGCGCGGCGGGGCTTCGGATCGTAATCGGCATGTGACGTCATGGCGGTCTCTGGAGCTTGCGGCAAGGTCTGGCAATTGAGGTGAAACAAGGGGGCCTCCTTGTCAACACCCAACGCGCTGGAGCTTCTACTTTACCGCAATCATGGCAAAATTCGAGACGCCTATTCCTTGCCCGCACCATCAGCATGCCGGGCGAGCCGTGAAAGTAGCAGAACGACCACATGCAGCAGCGGCAGAGCGAGAAACACGCTGGCAAGACCGGTATGTTCAGCGATGAAGCCGATCGCCGAGGGCGCTACCAGAATGCCGGAATAACCCATGGTGGTGACGACCGAAAGGCCGATGCCAGGCGCCAGTCCCGGCATATTGCCCGCCGCCGAAAAGGCGATCGGCACCATGTTGGAAATACCGATACCGGCAATGGCGAAACCGATAATCACGAAAGTGGAATTTCCCGCAAGGCCGGCAATCAGAAGACCGGTGATCGACATGACCGAGCAGAAACGCAGGGTTCGGACCGCCCCGAACCTGTCACGCACCAGATCGCCGGCAAACCGCATGATCGCCATGGTCATGGAAAATGCCGCGAAAGCGAAACCGGACTGCGAGACGGAAGCGCCCAGTTCGTTGCGCAGATAAAGGGCACCCCAATCGAGGATGGCGCCTTCCGGAATCATCGAGAATAATGCCATCAGGCCAATGATCCAGGGCAGCGGCGTCAACGGCAGGCCGCCTTTCGGGCGTTCCTCCTCAGGATGCGGGCGATCCGCGAGAACCCGCGGCCATGCAATGACCAGCAACACCAGCGCAATGACCGTCAGCGCAACGGCATGCCCCTGCACACCGATCGCCGTGATGAGATAACCGCCAAGACCAGCGCCGATCAGACCGCCGAGGCTCCAGAAGGCATGGCACGACGACATGATGGCGCGGCGCATATCCCGTTCCACCGCCACGGCATTGGCGTTCATGGCGACATCCATCGCCCCCGTCAGCCCGCCGAACAGAAATACCGCGATCACCCCCGCCCACACCGTGCCGGCCCAGGAAATGAAAAGCAGCGTCGGCAGAAAGATCGCGGCGGTGACAAGGCTCACCGTGCGCGAGCCGAAACGGGCGATCTGCGAACCGGCAATCGGCATGAAAACCAGCGAGCCAATGCCGAAAACCAGAATGATGAGGCCAAGCGCACTTTCACTGAGGGAAAGACGCGCCGCAAATTCCGGAATCTTGGGCGCCCATGACCCCATCATGAAGCCATTCATCAGGAACAACAGGGAAACGCCCAGCCTGTGCCGTGTCAGATAGGACGAACGCATGCCTGTCGGCGAAAATGTCGTGGGGCCATTCATCGGCAATATCCTTCAGACTTGACCGTGGGAAAATCGGGCGGCGTCTTCATCGCCGCAATGAATCTGTACGCCCTTTGCCGACAGCGCCTCGACGAATACGCGGTCGGCATCCTGCTCCAGCACGAGGGAAAGAGGTGGAGAAAAATCATGCACATGGAAAGCAGCCTTATGGCCGAGCTTTTCCGTGGTAATCGCTGCGACGATCCGCTGGCTAGCGCTGCAGGCAAGCCGCTTGAACACCGCATCTTCAAAAACATCCGCCGACAGACCCGTCTCGGCCGCAACGCCGCACACACCGAGAATGCAAAGATCGGGCCGCATCAGTTCGAGCTGCCGAAGCGCCATGGCGTCGATAGCCGCACCTACAGCCGGATCGACTTTTCCGCCGATCAGCACCAGATCGATATTGGCCCGCCCCGTCAGTTCGGCGGCAATGGCTGGCGTATTCGTCACCACTGTCAGGTTGAGACCGGCAGGGATCGCGCGTGCGATGGCGAGATTGGTGGAGCCGGCATCGATGAAGACGACCATGCCGGGTTCAAGCAGCGGGACAGCGGCACGCGCCAGCATGGCCTTGCGGTCCGCATCCTCGGCAATGCGCGTCTTCAGTGGCACCGTCTTGCTGTCGGAAAGCAGCGCCCCGCCATAAACGCGCAGGCATTCCCCGCGGGCCGCCATCTCACGCAGGTCACGACGCACCGTGTCTTCGGAAACGCCGAAGTTCTGCGCAAGATCCTGCGCCAGCACACGGCCGCTTTGCCGTAGCTGCGCGAGGATAAGCGCCTGCCGCTCGCTGACGAAATGATCACTCATGGAGACTCATGCATAAACAGGAACAAACGTGCACGAACATGCATATTCGAGTTTCCACCGAAGCGCAATAAAAAACGCCCGCCGAAAAAGACGGGCGTCTGACTGTGTAATGAGAGATTCGAACGGCTTTTATTCGGCGTAAGCGATCAGCAGATCCTTCGCATCGATCTGGTCGCCGGGGCGCACCAGAACTTCCGCGATCTTGCCGTCGCGTTCGGCGTGAAGCGCGGTTTCCATCTTCATGGCTTCGATGGAGAGCAGCACGTCACCGGCCTTGACCTCCTGACCCTGATTGACGAAGACGCGGCTGATAACGCCGGGCATCGGTGCACCAATATGGACAGCATTGCCCGGTTCGGCCTTGCGGCGCACGGCGGAGCCGGAAGCACCATGGGCACGATCCGGCACCTTGATGCGGCGCGGCTGGCCGTTGATCTCGAAGAACACCGTCACCATGCCCTTGTCATCAATGCCGGACGAGGCCTGATTGACGATGACAAGCGTCTTGCCGCGCTCGATATCGGCAAACAGCTCCTCGCCATCCTCCATGCCGTAGAAATAGGCATGGGTGGGCAGCACGGAAACGGGGCCGTATGTCTCGGCGGTGAGCGCGAAATCGGTGAACACCTTCGGATACATGAGATAGGACGCGAACTCGAAGTCGTCGACCTTGCGCTCCAGCTTGGTCTCGATCACCTTCCGCTCCGCGTCGAGATCGGCATCTGCCAACAGCGAACCCGGACGAACGGTATAGGGCGCTTCGCCCTTCAGCGCCTTTTTCTGCAGGGCTGCCGGCCAGCCGCCTGGCGACTGTCCGAGATCGCCTTTCAGCATCGAAACCACCGATTCCGGGAAAGACACTTCACGATCGGGGTTTTCGACATCGGCGACCGTCAGATCCTGGCTGACCATCATCAGCGCCATGTCACCGACGACCTTGGAGGACGGGGTTACCTTGACGATATCGCCGAACATGCGGTTGGCATCGGCATAGGCCTGCGCCACCTCGTGCCAGCGGCTCTCCAGACCCAGCGACCGCGCCTGTTCCTTGAGGTTGGTGAACTGGCCGCCCGGCATTTCGTGCAGATAGACTTCCGAAGCCGGTCCCTTGAGATCGCTTTCGAAAGCCGCATACTGGTTACGAACAGCTTCCCAGTAGAAGGAAATGCGGCGGATCCATTCCGTATCAAGACCCGTATCGCGTTCCGACCCTGCCAGCGCCTCAACGATCGAACCAAGGCATGGCTGCGAGGTGTTGCCAGAGAAGGCATCCATCGCAGCATCCACGGCGTCGACGCCGGCATCCACAGCGGCCAGAACGGTGGCGGCGGAAATGCCCGAGGTATCATGGGTGTGGAAATGGATCGGCAGACCGGTCGCCTCGCGCAACGCCTTGAACAGAACCTTGGCGGCAGCCGGTTTCAACAGACCCGCCATGTCCTTGACGGCGATGATATGAGCGCCGGCTTTTTCAAGCTCGGCGGCAAGGCCGGTATAATATTTGAGATCATATTTCGGACGCGCCGAATTCAACAGATCGCCGGTATAGCAGATGGTCGCTTCGCAGAGCTTGTTCTCCTCGGCAATCGCATCCATCGAAACGCGCATATTCTCCACCCAGTTCAGGCAGTCGAAGACGCGGAAAAGATCAACTCCGCCCTTTGAGGCCTGGCGGACGAAATATTTCACGACATTATCAGGATAATTCTTGTATCCGACGCCGTTTGCGCCGCGCAGCAGCATCTGCAGCAGCAGGTTCGGCGCGCCTTCGCGGATAAGCGCCAGGCGCTCCCACGGATCTTCGGTGAGGAAGCGCATGGAAACGTCGAATGTCGCACCACCCCAGCATTCCAGCGACAGAAGTTGCGGCAGCGCCTTGGCGTAAACACTCGCGACATGGGCGATGTCATGGGTGCGAACGCGGGTAGCCAGAAGCGACTGGTGTCCATCGCGCATGGTCGTATCGGTGACCAGCACTCGCTTTTCATTACGCATCCAGTCCGCAAAGCCCTTCGGGCCAAGCTTGTCCAGCAGCTGCTTTGTGCCGTCAGGTGTCGGCGCATCGATATAAGGCACGATGGGCTTCGCCGCCTTTTCGGACGGCCTGGCGCGACCCTTGGTTTCCGGGTGGCCGTTGACGGTTACGTCGGCGAGATAGGTCAGAAGCTTGGTGGCGCGGTCCTGACGCTTGACCTGTGCGAAGAGCTCCGGCGTCGAATCGATGAACCGGGTCGTATAGGTGTTGTTACGGAAGCTGTCGTGACCGATGATGGCTTCGAGGAAGGTGAGGTTCGTCGCCACGCCGCGAATACGGAATTCGCGCAGCGCGCGGTCCATGCGGTTGATCGCCTCATCCGGTCGCGGCGCCCAGGCCGTCACCTTCACAAGCAGCGGATCGTAATAGCGGGTGATGACAGCGCCGGTATAGGAGGTGCCGCCGTCCAGACGAATGCCGAAGCCCGAAGCGGAACGGTAGGCGGTGATACGGCCATAGTCCGGAATGAAATTATGCTCCGGGTCTTCGGTCGTGATGCGGCACTGCAGCGCATGGCCATTGAGACGGATGTCCTCCTGGCGCGGAACGCCGGATTCCGCCGTGCCGATGGCGGCACCTTCGAGAATATGAATCTGCGCCTTGACGATATCGATACCGGTCACGACTTCGGTGACGGTATGCTCCACCTGAATACGCGGATTGACCTCGATGAAGTAAAATTTGCCGGTATCGGCATCCATCAGATATTCGACCGTGCCGGCGCCGATATAATTGGTCGCGGCGGCGATCCTCAGGGAGTAGGCGGCCAGTTCCTGGCGCTGCGCTTCGGACAGATAGGGTGCAGGCGCACGCTCGACGACTTTTTGATTGCGCCGCTGGATCGAACAATCACGCTCGAACAGATGCACGACATTGCCATGCGTATCGCCGAGAATCTGGCTTTCGACGTGACGCGCACGCTCGACCAGCTTTTCAAGATAGACTTCATCCTTGCCGAAGGCGGCTTTCGCCTCGCGCTTGGCCTCCGTCACCTCGCGGGCGAGGTCCTCCTTCTTGCGGATGGCGCGCATGCCGCGACCGCCGCCGCCCCAGGAGGCCTTGAGCATCACGGGATAGCCGATCTCTTCGGCCATGCGTTCCACTTCCGCTATATCGTCAGGCAGCGGATTGGTGGCGGGAACAACGGGGACATCAACCGAGATCGCCAGATTGCGGGCGGCGACCTTGTTGCCGAGCTGGCGCATCGTATCCGCCGTCGGTCCGATGAAGGTGATGCCGGCCTTGTTGCAGGCCTCCACGAATTCGGGGCTTTCAGACAGGAGACCGTAACCGGGATGGATCGCGTCTGCTCCCGAGAGCTTGGCCACGCGGATAACCTCCTCGATCGAAAGATAGCTCTCGATCGGCCCCATGTCCTTGGCGAGATGCGGCCCTCGGCCAACCTGATAGGATTCGTCCGCCTTGAAGCGGTGCAAAGACAGCTTGTCCTCTTCCGCCCAAATCGCAACGGTTTTAATCCCAAGCTCATTCGCTGCCCGGAAAACGCGGATCGCAATTTCGGATCGGTTGGCAACAAGTATTTTCGATATCTTCAAGACGGTCTCCCCACACGCCAAAACAAAACTTCTGCTGCACTGCGGAATTAAGCAGCAAAACCCGGTCTTGGAAAGGGCAATTCCGGCGAGAACTGTCCTGTTTGCGCTAGCTCAGCAATCCATGACGAAAAGCAAGCGCTACGGTGTGCTGTCGGTTCTTGGCGCTGAAACGGCGCTGGATTCCGTTGATATACCAGTCGACCGTGTGGTTGGAGATCGATAGCTGACGTCCGATTTCCGTCGAGGTCATGCCGTCTGCCATCAGCGTCAGCACCTCCATTTCGCGCCTCGTAAGCTCGAGAGCGGAAACGTCGGGGGCATTGCTGAAGCCATGAGCCTGCCCGGAAAGATCGAGCAGGCGCCAGAACACGGCACGCGTGGCAGCATCAAGCAGCTCCACCTGCAAGGAGGGCAATTGCCGATCCTGACCGCCAATGAAGACCGCACCGATGAATCCCGCACGACCGTGCACGGGAAAGGCATAGCCGCCCTGCAGACCGTAGCGGCCTGCGTCGTGGAAAAAGACGCTCGCCCTTTTGCGATGCATCGCACGCGGCAGGCCCTCAAGCGCTTCCTTCCATTGAAACGGCTTGTGCACCATGCCGATCACCTTGCGGACAGGATCGACGAGATTGTACTTCTTGGCCCTGTAGACCTCCAGCCAGCCTTCAGGCAGATGTTGCGCGAGAATGTGTCCACTGGAGGCGATCTCCCCGGTCATCCGCCTGCTGACGAGAAAATATTCGAAACCGTATTCGCGAATGAGCGTTGCAAATTCGGAGCGAACGCGGTCGGCGCTTCCCGCCTGGTAACACGCTGAGATGAAGTGAAGAATATCATGCATAAAGACACGGGGTCCGGAGCTTGGCTTGAAGGGAATGACACGGAGGACATGGTCCCGCGATGACGTCATGTTACTCGGGCGCCGGTCGGTTGAGATTGAACATATCGTCGTTATCAATCCCTGAAACGAAGATGCTAAATCTTGTGACGGCAGGCCCCGGGAAACATCGGGTTCGGTTTTTTCGGTTCGCACGCGCGGTCAATCTGTTAAGCCGCCATTCAGACAGAAAGAGCAATAATTACACAAAATTCGCCGTCTCATGCAACCTTGCTAAAGTAGCATTGCGTTGAGGCCGAACAATAAACCGCTTGAAAAGACGCACGGACTGGATTGAAAATTTGACCTTGTTTCAGGTTTATACACGCGCTCTGCGCTATCTGACCGTTCATAAATGGCGTGTGACGGTTGTCGTCATTGCCAACGTCATTCTTGCAGCGATCACCATCGCCGAACCCGTACTGTTCGGCCGGATCATTGACGCCATCTCTTCCGGCTCCAATGTCACGCCCATTCTCATTTTGTGGGCGGGTTTTGGCGTCTTCAACACCGTCGCTTATGTCGCGGTCGCCCGCGAGGCCGACCGGCTGGCCCATGGCCGGCGCGCTTCGCTGCTGACGGAAGCCTTTGGGCGCATCATCTCCATGCCGCTCTCCTGGCACCATCAGCGCGGCACGTCGAACGCCCTGCACACGCTCCTGCGCGCCAGCGAAACGCTGTTTGGCCTCTGGCTCGAATTCATGCGCACGCATCTGGCCACTTTCGTCGCGCTGGTGCTGCTTGTGCCGACCGCCATGTCCATGGACATGCGCCTCAGTTTCGTTCTGATTGGCCTCGGCATCGTCTACTGGTTCATCGGCAAGTGGGTGATGGGCCGCACCAAGGATGGCCAGGCTTCGGTAGAGGAGCACTATCACAGCGTTTTTGCCCATGTCAGCGATTCCATCAGCAACGTGTCGGTGCTGCACAGCTACAACCGCATCGAGGCTGAAACGAAGGCGCTGAAATCCTTCACTGAAAAGCTCTTGAGCGCACAATATCCGGTGCTTGACTGGTGGGCTTTCGCGAGTGCTCTGAACCGCACGGCCTCCACTGTTTCGATGATGATCATCCTCGTCATCGGTACCGTTCTGGTCAAGAACGGCGAATTGCGCGTCGGCGACGTCATCGCCTTCATCGGTTTTGCCAATCTCCTGATTGGCCGTCTGGATCAGATGCGGCAATTCGTGACGCAAATTTTCGAAGCCCGCGCCAAGCTCGAGGATTTCTTCGTTCTGGAGGATTCCGTCAAGGAACGGGAAGAGCCGGGCGACGCCCGCGAATTGTCGAATGTCTCCGGCACCGTGGAATTCCGCCACATCAATTTCGGTTTCGCCAACACCAAGCAGGGCGTTCATGACGTCTCGTTCACGGCGAAGGCCGGCGAGACCGTTGCGATCGTCGGTCCGACGGGCGCCGGCAAGACAACGCTCATCAACCTTCTGCAGCGCGTCTACGATCCCGATTCCGGCCAGATCCTGATCGATGGCACCGATATTTCGACGGTGACGAAAAATTCGCTCCGCAATTCCATCGCCACAGTATTTCAGGACGCCGGGCTGCTGAACCGCTCTATCCGCGAAAACATCCGCCTCGGCCGTGAATCGGCAACCGATGCGGAAGTGATGGAAGCAGCGGCGGCAGCGGCGGCAACGGATTTCATCGACAGCCGCATCAATGGCTATCTGACCCAGGTCGGTGAACGCGGCAACCGCCTGTCCGGCGGCGAGCGCCAGCGCATCGCCATTGCGCGCGCCATCCTGAAGAACGCGCCCATTCTGGTTCTGGACGAAGCGACCAGTGCGCTGGACGTGGAAACGGAAGCCCGCGTGAAGGCCGCTGTCGACGCGCTGAGAAAGAACCGTACGACCTTCATCATCGCCCACCGCCTTTCCACGGTCCGCGATGCCGATCTCGTCCTCTTCCTCGATCAGGGCCGGATCATCGAAAAGGGTACTTTCGATGAGCTGAGCCAGCGCGGCGGACGCTTCACCTCGCTGCTGCGCACCAGCGGCCTGCTGACGGAAGATGAAGGCCAGCAACCCCGGCCAAAGGCCATAGCTTCCTGAGTGTTTGGCTGACAGAATGAAGACAGGGCGGACAGCATGTTGTCCGCCCTTTTTCTTTGCCCGCTTCCCGACGGCGGCGCCAGATCACGGGTCTCCTATCGGAGAATTTCGGTCAAGGAATCTGCCAGCCAAAAATCGATCTGCCCGAATGGGATGACATTTCCCAGAAAAACAACCATACCTGCTGCGAGATTAGTCAGGAAAACTCCGAGCACCACGCCAAGCGTTACTCCGACGCTCGTCTTCCGTGGGTAGCGCGCCAACCAACACGACAACGCCAGGGAAAGAATGGCGAGCAACACCGCCAGCGCAGATTCTGTGAAAGAGGTGGTGAATTGCAAGGTAACTCCCTTTCCGATCGACCGGGAATATCGCGAAACACGCGGAGACCAATCAAGATTCCTGCGTGCTATTCCTGAAACCGACCATACACGACGGATTCCTGCCGTTACCTGTTTTTAGTAATTGATCACTCACAACTGCTGCCTGAAAAGATTGACAACCGGTCGGACCGGACAACCAGGCACTGCGCCGTGAAGGCCTTCGCCTGCACGACCATCTTGGTGCCGCAGGACCTTTCGGCCGATGGCTGCGAAGGAGACCGGGCTTCCGGGCCATGATCCGGCGGATATGCAAAGTCGCAAGCCAAGCTAGCCCACAAAAAATTCAGGCCCCTGCGTCACCACAGGAGCCTGAATTTAAAGCGAACAGAGACCTGAGTCTCAGTCGAAGGGGATCACCCTGTCGCCTGCCGACAAAGCCTTGCCATCGACGGATACGGAGACTTCCGCCCCACCGGCCTTGCGGCTGACGGCGATGTCCCTTGCCTTCCCGTCGAGCGTGATCTTCACCGAGAAACCGCTCCAGTCCTCCGGCAGAGACGGCGCAATATGCAGCTTGCCGTCGGTGCGGGTGATGCCGAGAATACCCTCGACCGCTGCGCGGTAGAGCCAGCCGGCCGAACCCGTGTACCAGCTCCAGCCGCCACGGCCCGCATAAGCACCTTCACCGTAAACATCCGCGGTCACCACATAGGGTTCGACCCGATAGGTTTCTGACGATGCCGCATCGAGCGCATGATTGACCGGGTTGAGCAGCTTGAAGCAGTGCCATGCCTCCTGCGCCCTACCCTGCTTGGCGAGGGCAAGAACCACCCAGGTTGCGGCATGGGTATATTGCCCGCCGTTTTCACGCACGCCCGGCGGATATCCCTTGATGTAGCCCGGATCATGCGGTGCACGCGAGAAGGGCGGCGTGAACAGCCTGATAATGCCGGTCTGCTCATCGACCAGATGCTCCATGACGGCATCCATGGCCTGCCGCGACCGACCCTCTTCGCCTTCGCCGGAGAGAACGCTCCAGCTCTGGCCAAGAGAATCGATCCGGCACTCCTCGCTTTCGGCCGAACCGAGCGGCGTGCCGTCATCGAAATAACCGCGCCGGTAATAGCTGCCATCCCAACCCGCTGTTTCCAGCGCGTTGCGCAGCCTTTCCCGATGCGATGCCCATTTGCCGACGCGGTCGGCATCGCCACGCTTCTCCGCAATCGCGATGAAATCGCGCAACGCCCCGGAAAGGAACCAGCCGAGCCAGACGCTGGTGCCCTTGCCGCCAACACCGACGCGGTTCATGCCATCGTTCCAGTCGCCGCCGAGGATCAGCGGCAGACCATTTTCGCCGGTGCGATGAATGGCGAGATCAAGCGCCAGCGCCGCATGTTCGTAAAGCGTAGCAGATCTGTCGCTGGTCTCCGGCTGGAAGAAAGCATCATGCTGGCCGGGCATCAATGCGGCGCCCTTCAAGAAGGGGATGCTTTCATCGAGGATCGCGACATCACCCGTGGCCGAGACATATTGGTTGATTGCATAAGCAAGCCAGACCACGTCATCCGAGATGGTGGTGCGAACACCGGCACCGGTCAGCGGCAACCACCAGTGCTGCACATCGCCTTCCGGGAACTGACGACCGGCTGCACGCAGGATCTGCTTGCGGGCGAGATCCGGCTGGTAGAGCAGGAAGGCCAGCGTATCCTGAAGCTGGTCGCGGAAGCCGAAGGCGCCGCTCGACTGGTAAAAGGCCGTGCGCGCCAGAATGCGGCACGCCAGCGCCTGATAGGGCAGCCAGTTGTTGACCATGTGGTTGAAGCCGGCATCGGGCGTGGAAACCTGCAGCTGGCCGGTAAAGCCGGTCCAGAATGCCCTGCTCTCATCCAGCACCGTCTGGAAGTCCGCGTTGCGGACATCCTTCACCAGCGCTTCGGCCTCTTCCGCATTGTCAGCATCGCCGAGAATGAAGGTCATGTGCCGTTCTTCACCGGGCTTCAGGTGGATTTCCTGCATCAGCGCGGCACAGGGATCGCCGTCGACCTCGGTGCTGCCGCTGAGTGCGGCGCCGGACACGATGCCCTGCGGCGCCTGCGCCGACCCGAAGCGGCCGATGAACTCCCGGCGGCTGGTGGTAAACCCGCTCGCCTCGCTGTCGAGCGTCAGGAAAGCGGTGCGGGCGCTATAGTCGATGCTGTAGGGGTTAGACGCGAAGATAGCATTGCTGCCGGCATCGTGTCTGCTCAGAATGAACGGTGCGGATTTCTGGGCATTGTTGCCCAGCACCCATTCCACATAGGCATAGACCTTCAGGCGTCGGCTTTTTGAACCCTTGTTGCGAACGATGACCTGCGAGAACTTAACCGGTTTTTCGCGATCAACGGTCTGCGTCACTTCGACTTCAAGTGTATCGGCCACGCCTGTCAGCACGGAGTAACCCAAGCCATGGCGGGTTTCGAACATGGCTTCGGGATCGCGCGACAGCGCGGCGCAGGGCGTATAGAGCTTTCCTGTCTCCACATCGGCGACATAGAAGGCCTCACCCGGCCGGTTGACGACCGGATCGTTGCTCCAGGGCGTCAGCTGATAGTCGCGCGAATTGCGGCTCCAGCTGAAACCGGCGCCTTCGGCCGAAATGTGGAAGCCGAAACTCTCGTTCGAGATGACGTTGATCCACGGATGCGGTGTGGACTGCCCGCCATTGAGGCGCACGACATATTCCTGGCCGTTCCTGGCGAAGCCGCCAAAACCGTTCCAGAAATCGAGATCACCCGCATCTTCGACCTGTTCCGCAACCGGGAAGGACGGTACCGGCAGACGGGCCTGCGCAGCGTCGCTTGTGCCATCGGGGCCGCGATGGGCCGCAAACAGCGAGACCGCACGGTTGATCTGGTCGACAATCTTGCCGTTGCGCACGTGGAGAACGACGCGGGAAGCGGCGAGAAGCGCGCTCCACGTCTCTTCGTCCATCAGGTCGCGGCGCACGGAGAAGACGTGCGGACGACCGCCATCGGCAGGATTGATGCGGCGCTGCGCCTCGGAAATATGATCCAGCGCATGCTGCATGTCCTGTGCATAGGATGCAGCCCGTTCGTTGACGATAACGAGATCGAAGATCACGCCGCGTGAACGCAGATATTCATGGGCGCTCAGCGCCTCACGGGCGATATCCATGTCCATATCGTCGTTGATGCGCAGGCTGAAGATCGGGAAATCGCCTGAAATCGCGAGCGGCCACAAAGCACGCTGCGAGGCAAGGCCGGTTTTCAGCGTTTCCGAATCCGCACGCAGATGCATGTCCGGATAGGTCAGATAACGGCCGAGATGCTGGAAGGCGGCCGCCTGCTGCGAGGTGACGCCCACATGGCGCATCTGCACCTGCGTGCGTGTCCACGCGTGCACGAGTTCATGGGCAAACGCGTCCGGATGACGATAACGGTCGATCGCCTTGTCGACCTCCTCGCGGCTTGGCGCGGCAATCGTCCAGAAAATCACGCTCACCTTCTTGCCCGCCGGCACGCGTACGGTGCGGCGCAATGACAGGATCGGATCAAGCGTGAAGCCGTCGTTGCTGGAAAGCGTCGCACCGGCATCGAAAGCCGCCGCTTCGCGCAGCGAGCGGCCGCGGCCGATGAACTTGGCACGATCGGTCTCGAATTCCGTCGGGCGCGACGGGCCGGCATTGTCGGCGGCAAGATGCGCGATGACGGTGCCGGGCTCGTTCGGGCTGCGACGGTTGCGCCAGGCGCGGATGACATCACCGCGGCGGCCGATCTCGGTCTGCACGAACATGCGCGAGAACAGCGGATGGGCGTTGTCGTCATCTTCAGACGCAATGACGGGCTCCATATAGGAGGTCACTTCGATATAGCGATCCTCGGAACCGACATTGAGCAGCGTGACGCGGCGGCCTTCGGCATCGTGCTCGGTGGCGACAATGCATTCGACCACGCTCTGCAGATCGCCGGTGGTCTTGTGGAACTCGGCCTTGTCGTCGGTGAAGATCGTCTTGGTCTTTTCGCCTTCGATAACACGCGGCTCTGCCGTCGCACTCCACCATTGTCCGTTGGTGGTGTCGCGCAGGAAGATGAAGGTGCCCCAGCGGTCTTCGGTCGGATCGGCCTTCCAGCGGGAAATCGCCTGACCGTTCCACTTCGAATAACCGGCACCCGTAGAGGTGAGCATCGTCGAATAATGGCCGTTCGAAAGGAACACCACTTCGCGGTCGCGCGCGGCCGGGTCGGCGATGGAGCGCACTTCCGCACGCAACAGGTCCGCCTGTTCCTTGCCGGGGGTTTCCGGCTCGTATTTCGCGCTCATGACGGGCACTTCGCGCGGTGCCTTTTCCTGCAACAGCAGTTCGGCCGCTTCAATCACCGGATCGGAATGGAAGAGTTCGCGCAGCACGCCATCGAAAGCGACGTTGGCGACGGCCGCAATCGACATACCGTGGTGGTGGGCATAATAGTTGTAGACCACCGCGCAGACCTTACCATCAGGCACACGTGTCGGTGTGAAATCCACCGCATCATGAAAGCCGTACTGGCCAAGCGCGCCAAGCTTGCGCAGCTTGTCGAGGTTCTCAAGCGCACCATCAGGATCGTACTGGCTGGCGAGGATCGACGCATAGGGCGCGATCACTGCATTCTGGCCAAGGCCGCGCTTGAGACCAAGCGTCGGCACGCCGAAGTTGGTGTACTGGTAGTTCATGTTGTGATCGCGGGCGTTAAACGCCGCTTCGGAAATGCCCCATGGCGTGCCGAGGCGGCGGCCGTGGTTCATCTGTTCCTTGACGATCAGATTGTTGGTCTGGTTGAGAATGCCACCCTGACGCTCCTGCATGACGAGCGGGGGCATCAGATATTCGAACATCGAACCCGACCAGGAGACCAGCGCGCCCTGCGCGCCGATCGGCACGACCTGACGGCCGAGACGGTACCAGTGCTCTGTCGGCAGATCACCCTTGGCGATGGCAAACAGGCTGGTCAGGCGGCATTCGGACGCCAGAAGGTCGTAGCAGGCCTCATCCAGCTCCTTGCTTTCGACGCGGTAGCCGATCGAGAGAAGACGACGATCCTTGCGGTAAAGGAACGTGAAATCCATCGAGAAAGCGAGGTTGCGGCTGCGGTCGCGCAGCGATGCGAGACGCTGGCGCAACGGTTCCATATTGGTGAGATCGATGGCGCTGTCGGAAATATGCGCCTCACAGCAATCCACCAGCAATTGCGCCCAGCGGGTCACTTCCGCGCTCTGCGCAGACTTCACTTCGTGATCGACATTGGTAGCGAGTTTCTGGATGTCGCGCGCAAGCACCGCCAAATTGATGACGCGGATCGACGCGAATTCATGCTCGCGCTTGACGGAGGCGAGAGCGTTCGAGAAGCCGATGATACGCTCTTCAAGGCGGCGATGCAGCGGACGCAGGTTCTTGCGGTCGTCAGGCAGCGCCTTCAGCGTTTCGCGCAGAATGCCGGCAAGATCACCGATACCGTCCAGATTGCCCTGAAGATGCGCGGAAGGCGCTTCCGCCCACTGTCGGCAGGCCGAAGAGACCGCGATCAGGTGACCGGCGAGGTTGCCGCTGTCCACCGCCGAAACGTAGCGGGGTCCAAGCGTCTGCAACGTGTCCGTATGGTACCAGTTGTAGAGATGGCCGCGATGTTTCTCCATCTTCTCGACGGTCTGGATCGTGTTCTCGATCCGCTCCAGAGTATCGGCAAAGCTGATCCAGCCGAACTGGCGCGCCGAAATGATGGAGAGCAGGTAGACGCCGATATTGGTGGGCGACGTACGCGATGCGACGATCGGCTCCGGCGTTTCCTGGAAGTTATCAGGCGGCAGATGGTTTTCCTGCGGCGTCACGAAGGCTTCGTAATAACGCCATGTGCGGCGCGCGATCTTGCGAAGCTCGAAGGAGACGTGTTCCGAAACGAACAGCCGGTCTTCGGTTTCAGCCGACTGGCTGACATACCAGGCAACGGCAGGCGACAGAACCCAGAGAAGCGTGAAGGGAATGCCGATCAGGAAGGCATTGTCACCCGGCAGCGCCGCGAACAGCAGGCCGAGCATCGCCACTACGGGCGCATGCCACATCTGTCGATAATAATCGATGATGCTGCCCTGCGCGCTCGACTGCATGCTGGCGGCGGTACGCCATTCCAGCATCAGCTTGTGGCTGACGAGCAGGCGGTAAAGCGAGCGGGCAATCGCATCCGTCATCATGCAGGCGGCATCGGCGATGAAGACGATACGCAGCGCCACCTGTGCGTTGGTCGCGCGGATTTCCGACCAGATGGTATGAAAATGCGCCTGCGGCACGATATCGGTGGAGCGCGGCACGAGACCGGAGAGCAGGGAAAGCGTGGGGGCTACGAACAGCGAGAAGATCAGCAGGATCTGCCAGATCAGCGCACCGAGCGGATCCATGAAATACCAGCCGAGGATCGAGGCAAAGAACCAGGCGATCGGCGTCAGCGAGCGACGCAGGTTATCGACCATCTTCCAGCGGCCGATGGCGGTAACGCCACGGGCACGATCGAGGATAAAGGGCAGAAGCTGCCAGTCGCCACGCGCCCAGCGATGCTGGCGCGACACTTCAACCTCGTAACGGGTCGGGAAATCCTCGACCAGCTCCACGTCGGTCACCAGCGCGCAGCGCGCGAAGGAGCCTTCGAGCAGATCGTGGCTGAGAATGGAGTTTTCCTCGATCCGGCCCTTCAGCGCCGCCTCAAAGGCATCCACGTCGTAAAGGCCCTTGCCGGTGAAGGTGCCCTCGGACGTCAGGTCCTGATAGACGTCGGAAACGGTGAAGACGTAAGGATCGATACCGCGGTTGATCGAGAAGACCCGCTGGAAAACGGATGCGTCCTTGCCTGTCGTGAGCGAGGGCGTTACGCGCGGCTGCAGCAGACCGTAGCCTTCGACAACCCGTCCGGACACCGGGTCAATCACCGGACGATTGATCGGGTGGTGCATCTTGCCGACGAGCTTGGTCACCGCATCGCGCATCAGGCGCGTATCGGCATCCAGCGTCATGACGTATTTCACGCCCTCCGGCACGACGTTGGCGCCGCCGAGGAACGTCGTATCCTTGTCGCCGCGCAGCAGCATGTTCAGCTCATGCAGCTTGCCGCGCTTGCGCTCCCAGCCCATCCAGCAGCCTTCAGCCGAATTGTAGATGCGGCGGCGGTGCAACAGGTAAAAGCGCGTCTTGCCGTCAAAGGCATAACGGCTGTTCAGCGCCGCAAGCTCACGCTTGGCATAGTCGAGAATTTCGAGGTCATCGTCGGACTGTTCATACTGCGCATCGCGCCAGTCGCTCACCAGCGAGAAATAGATCTCGCCATGCGGATTGGCGAGATAATGCACCTCGATATTGCGCATCATCTCATCGACACTGTCGCGGCTGGTCAGCATGCAGGGCACGGCAACCAGCGTGCGGGCGTCCTGCGGAATGCCGTTCTTGAACTCGTATCCGACCAGCCGGAACGGCTTCACAAAGAAGGTGACGAGCGTGTTGAAGAGGCCGGTCGCGCCCTCGGATGCCGGCAATGCGAACATCAGCAGGAAGGCGGTCACCACATACCAGGGCATGCCCGCCTGCGCCAGGAACCAGCCAACGGCGAGCATGGCGAGCGCGGTGATTAGAAACACCGGCGCCGCAATCGCAAGCCAGTTGAACTTGCGCATCGCCCGGACGATACGCTGCGACACCAAAGGCCGGTAACCCAGCGCCTTCTCAAGTTCGAAACGACGCTGGCCCACGAGCACGGAGCCGACATTGACGGGATGTGTCTCGTCCGCCTCCACAGGCGTATCGGCGCGCGCCATTTCGACAGCGGCACGCGCAACCTCAACTTCAGTCTTGGGAGAACGGCGCGCCAGAAGTTCGATAGTATTGCGGTAGGTGTTTCGCGAACCGAAATCGAGCGTTTCGTAATCGGTCTCTTCGCGCAGAACCTTGTCGATGTGGCTGACTTCCTCGAACCACACCGACCATTCGGTATCGTCGATTTCGCGCAGGCTCTTGACGATGTTGCCCATCGTCACGTTGCCGGATGCAAGACGGTTATGTTCCGACATCATGACGTTTTCGGCGTCCGTGCCGGCAGCATGCAGGCGCTCTTCGAGCCATGCCACCGCAAAACCCGATGTCTGGGAGCCGTTGCGGAGACGATAAAGGAATTGCGTTGCGAACGTTGGGTCGTCGACCAGCGTATCGACCTGCTTCAAAAGGGCCGCGGAGGCTTCCGCATCGTTGAGACGAATGATCTCGTCAACGACCTCGTTCGCCTTCTGGCGCATGCGGCGCGAACGCTCCACACGGATGGAGATGCGGCGAAGATTTTCGATGAGGACAAAACGAATGATCGACGGCAGCGCCCACAATTCACCGATCTGCAGCGTCTTTGAGGTCTGGTAGCCATCCACCAGCGCCGTCATGTTCTCGCGCGAAACCGTGCTGTGGGTATGGGCGACATAAAGCCAGCCGAGCGCCATGACCCGCGGGATCGTCACCCCGCCCACCGTCATCGTCGGCAGCTGGCGATAGAACTTGCGCGGAAAATCGCGGCGGACTTCCTGGATCGCCTCTTCGATGACGTAGTGATTGTCGAGCAGCCATTCCGCCGCCGGCGTTATCGTCGCGCCATTTTCCGCGTCGACCGCCGTTGTGCGGTAGACCCGCAGAATTTCCTTCTCGTTCTCACGATGACGTTCGAAGAAATCGAACTCCATGAAGCCGGGAAGGCTGTCGGCGCCATCGCGCGAAAGCGCGGCGCCCGCATCATGCAGTTCCTCGACCGTCATATAGGACGCGCGGATCGAATCGTTATGATCGATCTGCTTCGTCTCGGAATCACGGGCGGCGGCGGTCGGGGTAATATGAAATGACATCGGGCTCGTATTCTGAACTTTAGGGAAACTTGTTCGACTTGACCGGCATTTCGTCCATGGCGGGAACACATACGAAAATCAGGCCACGCTATATTTATGACTTATCCTGAACCTTCGGTGAACCGGACCGGACGCCGTGCGGAACGAATCGTCAGGCGGGTGGTATCCGCAGGTGCAGCATGTTGCAGTGAAATTATTCCGATACGATCGGAAAACCGCAGATCGGTGCGGACAGGAGATTTTCGATAACAGGAAGAAAATGGCATCCTGCGGCCCGGCAATGCCGTTCCGACCGAATTTCGCACCCTCCCCGACGGCGAAAATTGTTCGCGCAACGTCGATAATCCCCCGTTGACAACCTGAAGGGCAACGCGGAACCGAGACTGCCCGCGCTACATCCGAAAGAAGCTAATGCCCCAGGACGTCAATAGTTCCATGCCACCTGTCGCGGCACGATGCAAGCGCTGAATTTCAGGCCATTTCCGCGCCGATAACGACACTTTAGAATACATAAATATGCTGATATGTCCTTTGGGAAAGACGCCGGAAAAAACGGCCAAACCCGGGATTTTGAAAATGACGAAACAGACCGCGAATGTCGCATCCTTTGCCAACCATATGCCGGATGTGGTGGCCATACGCCGCCACCTGCACCGCAATCCGGAAATCGGTCTTTCGGAGTTCAAAACCTCGGACTTCATTGCCGGGCAATTGCTGAAAATGGGTTATGAGGTGACGCGCGGGCTCGCCGGCACCGGTATCGTCGCCACGCTCAGCAATGGCGACAGCACGCGCACGCTCGGCATCCGCGCCGATATCGACGCCCTGCCGATCCACGAAGAGACGGGGGCGGATTATGCAAGCGCCAATCAGGGCGTGATGCATGCCTGCGGCCACGATGGCCACACCGCCATGCTGCTCGGCGCGGCAAAGATCATCGCTGAGCGCAAGAATTTCGATGGAACCCTCCATCTGATCTTCCAGCCGGCGGAAGAAAATTTTGGCGGCGCCAGAATCATGATCGAGGACGGGCTATTCGAACGTTTTCCCTGCGATGCGGTTTTTGCCCTGCATAACGATCCCGGCCTGCCCTTCGGGCAATTCGTGCTGCGCGAGGGGCCGATTCTCGCCGCTGTCGACGAGTGCAAGATCACCGTCAACGGTTACGGCGGCCACGGCGCCGAGCCGCAGGACGCGGCCGACCCCATCGTTGCCGGCGCGAGCATCATCATGGCCTTGCAGACGGTGGTATCCCGCAATATCCATCCGCAATTGTCGGCGGTCGTCACCGTTGGCGCGTTCCATGCGGGTGCTGCCAGCAATGTGATTCCCGAGACGGCGGAAATGCTGCTGACCATCCGCTCCTTCGATCCGGGCGTGCGCGATGAGCTGGAAAAGCGCATCCGGGCGATAGCCGAAGGCCAGGCGGCCAGCTATGGCATGAGCGTCACCATCGATTACGAGCGCGGGTATAACGCAACGGTCAACCACAAGGCGGAAACGGATTATGTCGCCGATCTCGCCCGCCGCTTTGCCGGAACTGAAAGGGTGGCTGAGATGCAGCGCCCGTCGATGGGCGCGGAAGACTTCGCCTATATGCTGGAGAAGCGGCCCGGCTGTTATTTTTTCCTCGGCACCGCGCGCACCGACAACGACCCGCCGCTGCACCATCCGAAATTCGATTTCAACGACGATATCCTGCCGATCGGAACCGCTTTCTGGGTTGATCTGGCCGAGGATTACCTGAAGGCATGAATGGACATGAAAAAGGCCGGTCGGAGGAGCGACCGGCCTTTTGTTCTCAAATACCCTGATGAGAAAGTCGGGAGGATCAGGGAACGAGACCGAATATGACGGCAGCGACAAACGCCACGCAGACGCCGACAAGAGCCGCATGAACCGAATCTTTCCAGTTACGCGGCGACTGGGGCTGCGAGACAAAGTCTTTCACTTTTCCTGCCTTGGAATAAGACATTGTGCACTCCCTTCCTGCTCGGCCCTTCAAAGCGGGCATTGCTTATTTCACGTAGAGAATAGCTTTATTCCCCACTGTTTCAGTAGAGATAAAATTCCATAAGATTGGCGCATCGGGAAAAATACGGATTGCGACTTGCCCACCGGCAAGCATCAATCTACCCATTGCCCGGGATCAACGCGCTGGAGGGCATTTCCGTTCAAAACCAGCGGCGGGCACGGAAAAGACCATGACGGATATCGACGCCATCATCATCGGAGCCGGGGTGATCGGACTGGCGACAGCACGCGAGCTGGCGATGCGCGGCCTCTCCGTCATCATCCTCGAAAGCGAAAAAGAATTCGGCTCGGCCACTTCCTCCCGCAACAGCGAAGTCATTCACGCCGGGCTCTATTATCCGGCCGGAAGCCTCAAGGCCCGGCTTTGCGTGGAAGGCAAGGCGCGGCTCTATGCTTTCTGTCAAAGCCACGGCGTCTCATATCGCCGCTGCGGCAAACTCATCGTCGCCGCGAGCGATGAGGAGACGGCCATGCTCGCCGCCCTCCGCGAAAAAGGCAAAGCCAACGGCTGCGACGACCTTGAGCTGATCGATGAGCGGCAGGCAGTCTCGCTCGAACCCGCGCTCACCTGCGTCGCAGCCCTGACATCGCCCTCGACCGGCATTATCGACAGCCATGGTTATATGTTGGCGCTCCTTGGCGACGCGCAGGATCATGGCGCAGCCCTTGCCCTGAACGCACCCTTCGAAAAGACAGAAGTGATCGGTGATGGTTTCCGGGTTCACGTCGGCGGCGCGGAGCCCACAAGCCTGACATGCCGGCTGCTCGTCAATTCCGCCGGGCTTGTTGCGCCGATGGTGGCAAGAAAGATCGAAGGATTGTCGGAGGATTTGGTCCCGCAAGCGCGTTTTGCCAAAGGCAGCTATTTTTCGCTGGCCGGCAAGTCGCCCTTTTCACGGCTGATCTACCCCGCACCTCACACCCATGGCCTTGGCGTGCATCTCACTCTCGATCTTGCCGGCCAGGCCCGTTTCGGGCCGGATGTGGAATGGGTGGACACCATCGATTACGCCGTTGATCCCCGCCGCATGGAGGGTTTTGGCGACGCGATACGGCGTTATTGGCCGGGCCTTCCCGACCATGCGCTGATTCCGGCCTATTCCGGAATCCGGCCGAAGATTTCCGGTCCGGACGAACCGGCCATGGATTTCCGCATTGACGGGCCGGAAACCCACGGCGTTGCCGGCCTCGTCAATCTCTTCGGCATAGAAAGCCCCGGCCTGACCGCCTCGCTGGCGATTGCCAACGAGGTCGCGGCACGACTCGAGGCTTGATCTCAACCTCATTCAGCCGAAACGGGACAGCGCGCCCGCCATGATGTCAGGATCGACATTGCCGCCGGAAGCCACTGCAATCGCCGTTTCGCTCTCCAGTTCATCGCCGTGGAAGAGGGCCGCCGCCAGCGCCACCGCACCACCGGGCTCGACGACGATCTTCAGCCGGTTGAAGGCGAGAACCATCGCCCGCAGCGCTTCCTCCTCGGTCACGGCAATGCCCTTTCCGCAAAGCTCCGCCATGATCGGGAAAGTAATGTTTCCGGGCTGTGGCGTGACGATCGCGTCGCAGATCGAACCCGAGGTCGTGGCGTTACGCTCGACCTTGCCCGAGGCAAGGGAACGGGCCACATCGTCGAACCGCTCCGGTTCTGAAGTCCTGACCTTGTAGTTCTGAGCTTTCGCCGCAAGTGCAAGGGAGATGCCGGATGTGAGGCCACCGCCACCGCAAGGCACCAGAACCTCGGCTGCATAGATACCCAGCTCCGCGCCCTGTTCGGCAATCTCCAGCCCCACCGTCCCCTGCCCGGCAATAACCAGCGGTTCGTCATAGGGCCTGATCAGTGTCAGCCCACGCTCGCGCGAAATGCGATCTCCGATGGCATCGCGATCTTCGTTCGCCCGGTCGTAGAGCACCACCTCCGCGCCATAGGCGCGGGTATTGTCGATTTTGATCTTCGGTGCATCCGACGGCATGATGATGACGGCGGGAACGTCGTGCAGGCGGGCTGCAAGGGCCACGCCCTGCGCATGGTTGCCAGAGGAAAAGGCGATCACGCCCTTGGCGCGCACCTGCGCCGGCAGGCCGGAGACGGCCGACCAGCCGCCGCGAAACTTGAAGGAACCCGTCCTCTGCAGGCATTCGGCCTTCACGAACAGCTTTCGCCCAGCAATCTCATCCAGAAAAGGTGACGACAGCAATGGCGTCCGCACCGCATGGTTGCCGATACGCTCGCGCGCGGCCTCTATCATCGAAATATCTGTCATGTCCTGCCCTCGATAATGCGGATGTAACGCGGATTCGCGGATACATTAGGAGGTCGCAATCAAATGCGAAACAGTCCGAAAGGAAAAATCCCCGGACGTGGCCGGGGATTTTTGTCAGGTGCGATCAATGATTGTGCCGGGGCATCTTCTCGGCGATCCGGCGGAAATCCGCAGCTCCTTCCAGAACCGCGCCGTCCGAAAGCTGGGTCACCGACTGACGATAAATGCGCTGCCAGGGCGTCGCATCCGCGGGAACAGCGGGAATGCCGTCAGCCTTGCGGGCCGCAAGCTCCTCATCCGGCACCAGCGCATTGCACTCGCCTTTGTTGAAGTCGATGCGGATCACATCGCCCGTGCGGAGCCATGCCAGCCCGCCGCCTGCGGCACTTTCCGGCGAGGCGTTGAGGATCGACGGGCTGTCCGCCGTTCCCGATTGCCGGCCATCGCCGATCGTCGGCAGGCTGGTGATGCCTTTTTTCAGGAGCGCATCCGGCGGCTGCATGTTCACGACCTCAGCCGAACCCGGCCAACCGAGCGGCCCCGCACCACGAATGACGAGAATGGTGCGTTCGTCGATATCGAGAGATGGATCATTGATGCGGGCGTGATAGTCTTCCGAACCATCGAACACCACACACTTGCCCTCGAAAATGCCCTCGCGGCCCGGCTCGCTCAGATAACGCTGACGGAATTCCGCCGAGATAACGCTCGTCTTCATGATGGCGAAATCAAACAGATTGCCCTTGAGGACGAGGAACCCGGCCCGTTCCTTGAGCGGCTTATCGTAAGGCAAGATCACGTCGCGGTCGGTCGATTCCCGCCCGTCCAGATTTTCCGCCACCGTTTTGCCGGTCACGGTCGGACAGCTTCCCTCGAGCTTGCCCGCTTGCAGAAGCTCCCACATGATGGCGGGCGTACCGCCGGCGCGGTGGTATTTCTCGCCCAACCATTTGCCGGCGGGCTGGACATTGGCAAGCAGCGGAATGTCGTAACCGTGGACCTGCCAGTCCTCTTCACGAAGCTCGACGCCTGCATGCTTGGCCATTGCTGCCAGATGCGGCTGGGCATTGGTCGATCCGCCGATTGCCGAATTGACGCGGATCGCGTTCAAAAACGCCTCGCGCGTCATGATGTCGGAAGGCTTGATATTCTCGACAACCAGTTCGACGGCGCGGCGGCCGGTGCGATAGGCCATCTGGCCGCGTTCGCGGTAAGCGGCCGGGATTGCGCCGCAGCCGGTCAGCGACATGCCGAGCGCTTCGGCAATGGCATTCATGGTCGAAGCCGTGCCCATGGTGTTGCAGTGACCGACCGAAGGAGCGGATTCGAGCGCCGCCTGCAGAAATTCCTCGCGGGTGATTTCACCGGCGCCGTATTTGCGGCGCATGCGCCAGATGACGGTACCGGAACCAACGAGATCACCGTCATGATACCCGTCAAGCATCGGCCCGCCAGATAGAACGATGGCCGGAATATCGACGGTGCTTGCCGCCATCAGCGCCGAAGGCGTGGTCTTGTCGCAGCCCGTGGTCAGAACGACGCCGTCGAGCGGGTAACCGTAGAGCACTTCCACGAGGCTGAGATAGGCCAGATTGCGGTCAAGCGCCGCCGTCGGGCGCTTGCAGTTCTCGAACATCGGATGGGTCGGAAACTCGATGGGAATACCGCCCGCATCGCGGATGCCGTCACGCACCCGCTTGACCAGTTCCACATGGACGCGGTTGCAGGGCGTCAGGTCACTGCCGCTCTGGGCGATGCCGATAACCGGCTTGCCGGAACGCAGTTCTTCCGGCGTCACACCGTAATTCATGAAGCGCTCCAGATAGAGCGCCGTCATGTCGAGATGGTCAGGGTTGTCGAACCAGTCCTGGGACCGCAGGCGGCGCATGGGTGTCTTGTCGTCGCTCATGAGATCGCTTCAGCCCTGTTCGCGGTTGTTGAGTTTTTCGAGGTAAAGCAGGATGCCGCTATGGTCGATATCCGCCCCGCCATCGCCGACGAAATCATCGAATTCCCGCGTCACCTGCTGGGTGAGCGGCAGGGTAAGTGACAGGTCCTTCGCCGTTGCCAGCACGCCGTTCAGATCCTTGAGCTGGAATTTGGACGGACCGCCCGGCACGAAGTTACGCTTCACCATGCGTTCGCCATGCAGTTCCAGAATCCGGCTTTCGGCGAAACCACCACGTATGGCGTTGCGGAAACCTTCACGGGATGCACCGCCCGCTTCCACCAGCATCATCGCCTCGGCAACCGCGCCGATGGTGATGGCAACGATCTGCTGGTTGGCGAGCTTGCAGAGCTGGCCGGCACCCGAGGGACCGACATAGGTAAGCCGGCCCATCGGCGCGAAGACATCCGCAAGACCCGAGATCAGCACCTCGTCGCCACCGACCATGATGGCGAGCGTACCGGCCGTCGCACCCGGCACACCGCCGGAAACCGGGGCATCGACGTGATGAATACCGAGCGCCTCAAGCCGGGAGGAATGCTCGCGCGCGATCGGCGGCGCAATCGAGCTGCTGTCGATGACAACAGCGCCCTTTTTCAGCGCTTCGGCCACACCGGCCTCAAACAGTACTTCGCCCACGGCCTTGCCGTCGCTCAGCATGGTGATGACGATATCGGCACCCTTGGCGGCCTCCGCCGGAGATGCTGCGAGAACCGCACCATCGGCAACCAGAGCCTCGGCCTTATCAACGCTGCGGTTCCAGACCGTAACCGAAAAGCCGGCGCCCAGAAGACGCCGGGCCATCGGCCCGCCCATCAGGCCCGTGCCGATAAAGGCGACAGACCGCTTCTTCTCCTCCCCGCCAACACTCATTTCAGTGAACCTCCCAGCTCGTCCTCGATATGAACCTGAATGATCTCTTCGAAGGAGCTTTCAGCCGTGAAGCCCAGCTCCCGGGCGCGCTTGGCCTCAAAACCGGGCGCCCAGCCCTCACACATGCGCATGATCATCTCGTTCGGCTCTCGGCGGATGAGAGCAACAGCTTTTTCGCCAGCAACCTTGCGCAGCGCTTCGATCTGTTCGCCGACTGTGGCGCTGAGACCCGGCATCGACAGGTTGCGGCGCGGACCGACCTTTTCGACGTCGATCGTGGCGCCATGGATGAGGAAACCGACGGCGGAACGCGGCGAGGCATGCCAGTGGCGAATGCTTTCCGGCACCGGCAGAACCGCTTCCTGGCCTACCAGCGGCTCGCGCAGGATATTGGAGAAAAAGCCGGAGGCAGCCGCGTTCGGCTTGCCTGGGCGAATGCAGATGGTCGGCAGGCGAATGCCGATGCCATCGAAGAAACCGCGACGGCTGTAATCGGACAGCAGCAATTCGCAAATTGCCTTTTGCGTACCGTAGCTGGTCAGCGGCGTGGTGTGGAATTCATCCGGGATCGGATAAGGGAGCGGCGCACCGAAGACGGCGATCGACGAGGTGAAGACCACGCGCGGCTTGTAACCATCCTTGCCGTTGGCAATGCGGATGGCGTCGAAGAGATAACGCGTGCCATCGAGATTGATGCGGTAGCCCTTGTCGAAATCGAGTTCGGCTTCACCGGACACGATGGCAGCGAGGTGGAAGATGGCATCGGGGCGGGCTTCGACCAGCTTTTCAGCTTCGCCCGGCGCGGACAGATCGGCCGCCCGCGCATCAACCGCACCGGAGAAGCCGGCGGGCGCTTCAGGCTGGAACACGTCGATAAGCGTGAACCTGTCGATCGGCCTGCCACCGAGCGACCCGTCCTTGACGAGACGCTGCGTCAGCTTGCGGCCAACCATACCTGCGGCGCCGATGATTGCGATATGCATGTCTTCCTCCTCTTTGTCCCGGTCATTCTCCCGAGACCGAAAAAACATCATCGGCCAGCCGACCGATAAATTAGCTTGTAAGGTTGTCTGATAACCTTATATGATCGAGTTGAAAATAGTATTTTTTCACAAACCGGCAAAAGCAAGGGCGAAAGACCTTTGCCCGGATATTTTAGGGCGGATTGGACGGAGAGGGTGGAATGACGATCGTGAGCGAACACGATATCGAGGAGTTGCGGGTCTCGTTGAAGAACAGTCTGGGCGAGGCTTTGCTGCTGACATCGCAGGAAGACATGCTGCGTTATTGCCGCGACTGGCACGGCGACGTCACAAGTTCGGCCGTGGCCGTGATCCGCCCTCGATCGACCAAGGAAGTCTCCGACACCGTTCGCGCCTGCGCCGAACTCGATCTCGCCATCATTCCTCAGGGCGGCAATACCGGACTGGTGCTCGGCGGCATTCCCGATGCGCCGAAGCGTCAGGTTGTGCTGAGCCTTGAGCGCATGAACGCCATCCGCACCATAGACAGCGACGATTTTTCCGCCGTCGTGGAAGCCGGCTGCATTCTGTCGGAATTCAAGGATGCGGTGCAGGACAAGGGAATGTTCTTCCCGCTGTCGCTCGGCGCGCAGGGCAGCTGCCGCATCGGCGGCAATGTTTCCACCAATGCCGGCGGCATCAACGTTCTGCGTTACGGCATGACCCGCGAGCTGGTGCTGGGTCTCGAAGTGGTCCTGCCCGATGGCACCGTCTGGAACGGACTGTCGACGTTGCGCAAGGACAATCGCGGCATTGACCTGAAGCAGCTGTTCATCGGCGCGGAAGGAACGCTCGGCATTATCACCGCCGTTGCCGTCAAGCTTTACCCCAATCCCGAACATGTCGAAACGGCGCTGCTCGGCCTCAATTCGCTTGACGATGCCATCAAGCTTTACCGCCGCGCCCGCCGCGAATGCTGCGACCTGATGTCCGCCTTCGAATTCATGCCGCCGGTTGCCTTCACACTGGCGATTGAGGCGATCCCCGACCTCAAAATGCCGATCGCCGGCGATTACCCGGCCTATGTGCTGATGGAAATTTCCGGCTCCGGTTTGGTGGACACAGCCGACCTTATGGGGCGTTTCCTAGAGGGCGTCATGGAAGACGGGCTGGTGCTGGACGGCGTCATCGCTTCCTCACGCGCACAGGCACAATCGCTTTGGCTGTTCCGCGAGGGCATGAACGAAGGCCAGGCGCTGCGCGGCAGCCATATGCGCACCGATATTTCCGTGCCGCTGTCGAAACTCGCGGCCTTCGTGGCTGAAGCCGAGGCGGAACTGGCGGAAAAACTGCCGGAGTGCCTCGCGGTTTCCTACGGCCATGTCGGAGACGGAAACGTCCACCTCAACGTGCTGCCGCCGAACGGTTCGACGCCGGAAGAGCGCGAAGCGTTCATCTATAAGTCCAAGACACTCGTCAACGAGGTCCTCGACCGCTACGTCGGCAGCATCAGCGCCGAGCACGGCATCGGCCGTCTGAAGCGTTCCGATTTCGAAAGCCGGCTATCCGATGTGCAGCGCCGGATGATCACGGGTTTGAAAAACACCTTCGACCCCGATTTGCGGATGAATCCCGGTTGCCAGATAACCCTGCAACCGGATAGCTAATCGAGGAACGGTAAAGGCGGCTGAAAACGCCGCCTTTGAAAACCCCGCTGAAGGCGAAGGAGGAAGTCGCCTGCCGCGGGAAAAAGAACCAATCGTTTCTGTGGAACGGGAGCAACCATGACGCTGGAGTTCAATCAGATACATCGCAACGACCATCTGCCCGGCCGGATCGCCGCGGAGATCGCGCGCGAAATCAATGATTCGAAGCTCGGCCCTGGCGACAGGCTGCCAACCGAACATGTTCTGGCGAAGACCTTCGGGGTCAGCCGCTCGGTCATCCGCGAAGCGATCGCGCAATTGCGCAACGAGGGTTTTGTCGAAACCCGGCAGGGCGTGGGCGCATTCGTCACCGATCCCCGGCAGAGACTATCCATCCGCATCGAACGCTCCCGGCTGAACGACCCGGAAAATTTCCGCGATCTTTTCCAGCTTCGCATGCCTCTGGAAATAGAGGCGGCGGGTCTGGCCGCACTGCATCGCAGCCCACAGCAACTGACGCGGCTGGCGGCCGCTTTGGAAAAGATGAAAACCGCCGATGACTGGTCAACGGAAGGCGTTGCTGCCGATCTCGACTTTCACCGCATTCTGGCGGAAGCGACGCAGAACGAATATTTTCTGATGTTCCTCGGCTTCATCGCGGAACGCATCAGTTCCGCGATCAACATCGCATTCTCCCGCGCGGTTTTTGGCGAAATTCTCGAGGTGACGATCGCCGAACATGTGGCAATCTATGAGGCCGTCGAGAAGGCAGACGCCGCTGCTGCCAAGAACGCCATGCGCAAGCATCTGATCGGCGCCGCAAGCCGGGTCAATCTCGAACTGGATATCTTCTGAGAGCAGCGAAAGACCACGCCGGCAAAGCTATAGGACAGGTTTACGGCTTTCCGGGAATTGAGACGCGAAAGACGACAAATTTGTCGGCAAGGCCGCTAGACTCGTAGCAAAAGTCATACTAAGAAGAATGGGATTAAGTTGTCAGACATCCAGACAATAAGACCGCAGGAGGCGGCCTGTCGGATGCTGAAGGGGAGGACTACATGACCGGCACAAGGTCCATCGACGCTACTGCAATTTTGCCTGAAGATTTCGAAAACGCGCTGCTCGTCGGCCGCGTCTGGTCGAAAAGCGAGGGCGGCCCCTGCCCCGTCCTGCTCAAGGGCGGCGTGCTTTATGACCTCACTTCGCTTTCCCCGACCATGTCCGAACTTCTGGAAAACACGGATCTGGTGGAGCGGCTCGCCGACACCGGTACATTCGTCGCACTCGGTGCGCTGGAGGCGTTTCTGGACGGTTCCGCCGGCGAACTTCTTGCCCCCAATGACATTCAGGCCGTCAAGGCTGCAGGCGTCACCTTTGCCGACAGCATGCTGGAACGGGTGATCGAAGAGCAGGCCAAGGGCGATCCGCTGCGCGCGCAGGAAATTCGCGGGCGGCTGGCCCCGGTTCTCGGCGACAATCTCAAGGGACTTGAGGCCGGCTCGGAAAAAGCCGCCGAAGTCAAGAAACTGCTCCAGGAAATGGGCCTGTGGTCGCAATATCTGGAAGTAGGTATCGGCCCCGATGCGGAGATCTTCTCCAAGGCGCAGGCCATGGCCTCGGTGGGCTGCGGCGCCCTGATCGGCGTTCACCCGAAATCGCAGTGGAACAACCCGGAACCGGAAGTGGTGCTGGCCATTACCTCCGATGGCCGCATCATCGGCGCAACGCTTGGCAACGACGTCAACCTGCGCGATTTCGAAGGCCGTTCCGCCCTGCTGCTCAGCAAGGCCAAGGACAACAACGCCTCCTGCGCGATCGGTCCTTTCATCCGCCTGTTCGACGGCAACTTCACCATTGAAGATGTGAAGAAGTCGCAGATCTCGCTTCTGGTCGAAGGCGAAGACGGTTTCACCATGACGGGCGCCAGCCCCATGGAGGCGATCAGCCGCACGCCGGAAAACCTTGCGTCGCAGCTTTTGAACCGCAACCATCAATATCCTGACGGTGCCGTCTTTTTCCTTGGCACGATGTTCGCGCCGGTAAAGGACCGCCATGGACCAGGTCTCGGTTTCACCCATTCAAAGGGGGACCGTGTCGAAATCTCCACGCCCAAGCTCGGTAAGCTTATCAACTGGGTCACGACGACTGACGAATGCCCGGAATGGACATTCGGCACCGCGGCCCTGATGCGCAACCTGGCGAAACGAGGGCTGCTCTAGATATTTCTTCGGGAGGGGAAAATGCAAAAGACCATCAATCTCTTTTACCGGATTCTCGAAATCATTCTCGTCCTGCTGCTCGCCGGCATGTCGATCATGGTCTTCGTCAACGTCGTCATGCGTTACTCGATGAATTCCGGCATCAACGTCTCGGAAGAACTGTCGCGCTATTTCTTCGTGTGGCTGACCTTCCTCGGCGCCGTGCTCACCTTCCGTGAGAACAGCCACATGGGCATTGAAACGCTGGTGATGTTCCTGTCGCGCCGTGCCCGCATCGTCTGCATGATCGCGTCGAACATCATCATTCTGGCCTGTTCCGCCATCTTCTTCTGGGGAACCTGGAAGCAGTCAGGCATCAACGCCAGCATGCATGCCCCCGTCACCAAGCTTTCGATGATCTGGGTCTATGGCATCGGCATGTTCACCGGCGGCCTGATGTTCATCATCGCGCTGGAACGCCTCTACCGTCTTTTGACAGGCCGCGTGACAGAGGACGAAATCGCCCAGTTTGCGGGCGAGAACCTGACGATCGAACAGCTTTCGGAGCGCTGATACCATGACACTTCTCGTTTTTGTCGGCTCTCTCCTGGGAGCCATGGCGATTGGCGTTCCCGTCGCTTTCTCGCTGATGTTCTGCGGCGTCGTGCTCATGTGGTACATGGGCATGTTCAACACTGCGATCATCGCCCAGAACATGATTTCGGGCGCGGATACCTTCACGCTGCTGGCCATCCCGTTCTTCATTCTGGCTGGCGAATTGATGAATTCGGGCGGCCTGTCGCGCCGCATCATTGATTTCGCCATCGCCTGCGTTGGTCATATCAGGGGCGGTCTCGGCATCGTTGCCATCGTGGCGGCCATCATCATGGCCAGCATCTCGGGTTCGGCGGCAGCCGATACCGCAGCCCTTGCCGCAATCCTCATCCCGATGATGGCGAAGGCCGGTTACAATATTCCGCGCTCCGGCGGCCTCATCGCTGCAGGTGGCATCATCGCACCGGTGATCCCCCCGTCCATGGCCTTCATCGTTTTCGGCGTCGCCGCAAACGTCTCGATCACCCAGCTCTTCCTGGCAGGTATCGTTCCCGGCATTCTGATGGGCATTTCGCTGATCGTCGCCTGGCTGATCGTCGTTCGCAAGGATGACATCAAGCCGCTGCCGAGAACCACAGCCAAGGAACGTCTCGTCGCAACCGCCCGCGCCGGCTGGGCGCTCGGCATGCCCGTCATCATCCTCGGCGGCATCAAGGCCGGCATCATGACACCGACGGAGGCCGCCGTCGTCGCTGCCGCTTACGCGCTGTTCGTCGGCATGGTGATTTACCGCGAACTGAAGCCGGCGGACCTGTTCCACGTGCTTCTGCGCGCCGCCAAGAGCACCTCGATCATCATGTTCCTCGTCTGCGCTGCACTCGTCTCCGCGTGGCTCATCACGGCGGCGAACATTCCGAACGAAGTCGCAGGCTATATCGAGCCGCTGATCGACCGTCCGATGCTTCTGATGATCGTCATCATGGTGTTGGTCTTCATCGTCGGAACCGCGCTCGACCTGACCCCGACCATCCTGATCCTGACGCCTGTTCTGATGCCCATAATCAAGCAGGCAGGCATCGACCCGGTCTATTTCGGTGTACTCTTCATCATCAACAACGCCATCGGCCTGATTACCCCTCCGGTTGGCGTCGTGCTGAACGTCGTCAGTGGTGTCGGCCGCATCCCGCTCGGCAAGGTCACAATCGGCGTCTGGCCGTTCCTCGTCGCCGAAACCATCGTGCTGGCGCTGCTGGTGATATTCCCTGACATCGTCATGGTTCCGCTGCAGTACCTTCGTTAATCGATACTTTTTCTCGACCACAATCCAAGGGAGGATATTATGAGAAAGCTTCTTCTGACCACTACAGCGATTGCCTTCGCCGTTGGCGCCGCTGCCCCGGCAATGGCCGAATTCAACAGCCGTAACATCCGCGTTTCGAACGGCATCAACCAGGACCACCCGGTTGGCAACGGCATCAAGGCCATGCAGGCCTGCCTCGATGACAAATCCGGCGGCAAGCTGAAGCTCACGGCATTCTGGGGCGGCGCGCTTGGCGGCGACCTTCAGGCAACGCAGGCCCTGCGCTCCGGCGTTCAGGAAGCTGTCGTAACCTCGTCCTCGCCGCTCGTCGGCCTCATCCCGTCGCTCGGCGTCTTCGACCTGCCGTTCCTCTTTGCGAACGACAAGGAAGCCGATGCCGTCATGGACGGCGCCTTCGGCGACATGATGAACAAGAAGCTGGAAGAGCAGGGTCTCGTGAACCTCGCCTACTGGGAAAACGGTTTCCGCAACCTGTCCAACTCCAAGCATGCCGTGAACAAGTGGGAAGATTTCTCGGGCCTCAAGGTCCGCGTGATGCAGAACAACATCTTCCTCGACACCTTCCAGAACCTCGGCGCCAACGCAACGCCGATGGCCTTCGGTGAGGTGTTCTCGGCGCTTGAAACCAACGCGATCGACGCACAGGAAAACCCCTATGTTACGATCGACACCTCCAAGTTCTACGAGGTGCAGAAGTACATCACCGAGACGAACCACGCCTATACGCCGTTCCTCTTCCTCTTCTCCAAGCCGATCTTCGACAGCTACACGCCCGAAGAGCAGACGGCCCTGCGTGAATGCGCAGTCGTCGGCCGTAACGAAGAACGCAAGGTCATCCGCGAACTGAACCAGAAGTCGCTGGAAAAGATCAAGGCTGCCGGTCTCGAAGTGAACACGCTGTCTCCGGAAGAGCAGACCCGTATTCGCGAAAAGTCGATGGTCGTGTACGAAAAGCACAAGGCTGAAATCGGCGCTGACGTCGTTGACGCCGTTCTGGCGGACCTGAAGAAGATCCGCGGCCAGTAATCCTTACCGGATAAAATTGAAAACACCCGGAGGTTCCACCTCCGGGTGTTTTTGTTTGTGAAAATGGCCGACAGAAAAAAGGCTGCCGAAGCAGCCTTTTCAAAAGATCACGCCGTGCGGTTCTGCCGGTTGGCGACGAGGTCTTCGACCACCGCCGGATCGGCGAGCGTCGATGTATCCCCCAGCGCACCAAAGTCGTCCTCGGCGATCTTGCGCAGGATACGCCGCATGATCTTGCCGGAACGGGTCTTGGGCAGGCCCGGCGCGAACTGGATCTTGTCAGGTGTCGCAACCGGCCCGATCTCGTTGCGCACGTGTTTCACCAGCTCCTCGCGCAGCGCATAGTCGCCATTCTGGCCCGCCATCAACGTGACATAACAATAAATGCCCTGTCCCTTGATGGGATGCGGATAACCGACCACGGCCGCTTCCGAAACCTGATGATGCGACACCAGCGCCGATTCCACTTCGGCCGTGCCAAGGCGATGACCGGAAACGTTCAGCACGTCATCGACGCGGCCGGTGATCCAGTAATAACCGTCCTCATCACGACGGCAGCCGTCACCGGTGAAGTATTTGCCCTTGTAGGTCGAGAAATACGTATCGATGAAGCGCTGATGATCGCCATAGACGGAGCGCGACTGGCCCGGCCAGCTGTCGATGATGCAGAGATTGCCGTCAGCCGGCCCTTCCAGCACGTTGCCTTCGGCATCGACAAGTTGCGGCTGCACGCCGAAGAACGGCCTCGTCGCCGAGCCAGGTTTCAGATCGGTCGCACCCGGCAGCGGCGAGATGAGAATGCCGCCGGTCTCCGTCTGCCACCAGGTGTCGACGATCGGGCTCTTGTCTTCGCCGACCACATGGTAATACCACTCCCATGCTTCCGGGTTGATCGGCTCACCCACCGTGCCAAGAAGACGGATGCTGGAGCGCGACGAGCGCTGAACGAACTGGTCGCCCGCCCCCATCAGCGATCTGAGCGCCGTCGGCGCCGTGTAGAAGATATTGACCTTGTGCTTGTCGATGACTTCCCAGAACCGGCCCTGATCGGGGAAGTTGGGAACGCCTTCGAACATCAGCGTCGTCGCGCAATTCGCAAGCGGCCCATAGACAATATAAGAGTGTCCGGTGACCCAGCCGACATCGGCGGTACACCAAAAGACCTCTCCATCCTTGTAGTCGAAGACATATTCATGCGTCATCGACGTATAGACGAGATAACCGCCAGTCGTGTGCAGCACGCCCTTCGGCTTGCCGGTAGAGCCGGAGGTATAAAGGATGAACAGCGGGTCTTCAGCGCGCATCTTCACCGGCGGGCAATCCGGCTTAACGGTGGCGATTTCCTGATGGTACCAGATGTCGCGGCCGGGAGCCCAGCCGGTCTTGCCGCCGGTGCGGCGCACCACCAGAACCTTGTTAACGATGACATATTGCTTGGCGGCGATATCGATCGCCTTGTCGGTATTTTCCTTAAGGGGGATAGGCTTGCCGCCGCGCACGCCCTCATCGCAGGTGATGACGAAGGTGGACTGGCAGTCAACGATGCGGCCCGCCAGCGCTTCGGGCGAAAAGCCGCCAAAGACGACCGAATGGATGGCGCCGATACGGGCGCAGGCGAGCATCGCATAAGCCGCCTCGGGTATCATCGGCATATAGATGGTGACGCGGTCACCCTTCTTGACGCCGTGCTTCTTCAGCACATTCGCAAGACGGCAGACATAATCATAGAGCTGGTTATAGGTGATCTTCTTGTCGATATAGGGATTGTCGCCTTCCCAGATGATCGCCGTGCGCTCGCCATGCGTCTTCAGGTGACGGTCGATACAGTTATAGGAGACGTTGGTGAGGCCGTCCTCGAACCACTTGATCGGCACCCTACCCTTGAAGGACGTATTCTTGACCTTGGTATAGGGCTTGAACCAGTCGATCCGCCGGCCGTGCTTGTCCCAGAACTTTTCCGGATCCTCGACGCTCTCCTGATACCATTTCTGGTAACGCTCATTGTCGATGAGCGTGCGGGCCTTCGCCGATTTGAGAACCGGGTAGATTTTGGCAGACATGAACTCCTCCTGGAACCAGATATGGCTAGATATGCGTGACCTTGAGACTCCCACCTCAGGCATGTGTTGAATTCATAGCAGTTCAAATGCGCACGGCAATTAGACAAAGGTCATTTGTTTCGCAAAGAATTGCAATTATGATGCAATCCGGTTATAGAGCGCCAATATCCCGGAAATCAGTGGTTGATACCACGCCCGCGACACCGGCGCGGACGGACAGAAGGACTGTATCTATGGCTCAACAATTGCTCATGCCAAAAGCTACGGCTGTATGGCTGGTTGACAACACCGCGCTGTCGTTCGATCAGATCGCCACGTTCTGCAAACTGCATCCGCTTGAAGTCAAGGCAATTGCCGACGGTGAAGCCGCGCAGGGCATCAAGGGCCTCGATCCGATCGCAACCGGACAGCTTTCCCGCGACGAAATCGCCCGCGCCGAAGCCAATCCGAACCATAAGCTGAAGCTTTCCGAGCCGAAGGTCCGCGTGCCGGAATCCAAGCGCCGTGGCCCGCGCTACACGCCGGTTTCCAAGCGTCAGGACCGTCCGAACGCTATTCTCTGGCTCGTTCGCAACCACCCGGAACTGAAGGATGCGCAGATTTCGCGTCTCGTCGGCACCACGAAATCGACGATCGAGCAGATTCGCGACCGTACCCACTGGAACTCGGCAAACCTGACGCCGATGGATCCGGTAACGCTCGGCCTCTGCAGCCAGATCGACCTCGACCTTGAAGTCGAACGCGCCTCGCGCGGCCGCCCGCTGCCGACAGCCGAAGAGCTGGACAACACGCTGCAGCCGGCAACCGTGACCGAAGGTCTGGATTACAACCTCCAGCGCGAAGAAGACGAACAGATCGACGCCGATGCGGTCTTCAAGAAGCTCTCCTCGCTGAAATCCACGCAGAAGGACGAAGACGAGGACGATCAGTACTGATCGACGTTTTCGAATGCTTGAAACCCGGCCTCAGCGCCGGGTTTTTTGTTTATGGCCTTATCGCGTACCGAAGATGGCAGAACCTACACGCACACTGGTCGCGCCGAATTCGACGGCGGTTTCGAAATCGCCCGACATGCCCATGGAAAGCTTCTCAAGGCCGCACTCCCTGGCAAGCTTCGCCAGCAGCGCAAAATGCGGGCCGGGATTTTCATCGGCCGGCGGAATGCACATCAATCCCTCGATCTGCAATTTCAGCTCATCCCGGCAAAAGGCCACGAAAGCAACGGTCTCACGCGGATCGATGCCCGCCTTTTGCAGCTCAAGCCCGGTATTGACCTGAACATAAAACCGAAGGCTGCGGTCCTGCTTGCCGCATTCCTCGGCAAGCGCGCGGGCGATCTTTTCGCGGTCGACGCTCTCGACGACATCAAACAGCGCCACGGCATCCGCCGCCTTGTTGGATTGCAACGGGCCGATCAGATGCAACTCTATGCCGTCAGCCTTCTCTTTCAGCGCCGGCCACTTGCCCTGCGCTTCCTGCACACGGTTTTCGCCGAACACACGCTGGCCGGCATCGATGACCGGCTGGATAGCTTCCGCATCAAAGGTCTTCGAGACCGCGACGAGGGCAACATCCGCAGGCTTGCGGCCGGATTTTTCCGCGACATCACCAATGCGTTGCCTGACATCCTCAAGACGTGCTTCGATTTCCATCACAAGACCTTCATTTGAACCATTCGCAACGCTAACTAGACGCCGATTGCCTTGATGCCAAGCGGGTTTAGCACCATTTGAGGCACGCTGGCCAAGATTGAACGCCCGAATGCCCCGCCAAACTTGACGCCCCGGTCGTTTCATGGTGAAGGTCAGCGCAAATTTTTCCCCTCGATACGCGGAATTCTAAACAATGGCCATCGAACGTTACAATCCTCGCGACGCCGAGCCGCGCTGGCAGCAGAAATGGAACGAAGACAAGGTTTTCGTCACCGACAACAGCGATCCGCGTGAGAAGTATTACGTTCTAGAGATGTTTCCTTATCCATCAGGACGCATCCATATGGGCCATGTCCGCAACTACGCCATGGGCGACGTCGTCGCCCGCTACAAGCGTGCCCGTGGTTTCAACGTCCTGCATCCGATGGGCTGGGACGCCTTCGGCATGCCTGCCGAAAATGCCGCCATGCAGAACAAGGTTCATCCGAAGGACTGGACCTACCAGAACATCGCCACCATGCGCGGCCAGCTGAAATCCATGGGCCTGTCGCTGGACTGGACCCGCGAATTCGCCACCTGTGACGTGGAATATTACCATCGCCAGCAGGCGCTGTTCGTCGATTTCATGGAAAAGGGTCTGGTCTATCGCAAGCAGTCCAAGGTCAACTGGGACCCGGTCGACCACACTGTTCTCGCCAATGAGCAGGTGATCGACGGCCGCGGCTGGCGTTCCGGCGCGCTGGTGGAACAGCGCGAACTGACGCAATGGTTCTTCCGCATCACCGATTTCAGCCAGGACCTGCTGGACGAGCTGGATACGCTGGATCAATGGCCGGAAAAAGTGCGCCTGATGCAGAAAAACTGGATCGGTCGTTCCGAGGGGTTGTCGCTGCGCTGGCAGACCGTCGCTGAGACGGCGCCGGAAGGTTTCTCCGACATCACCGTCTATACGACGCGCCCGGACACGCTGTTCGGCGCATCCTTCCTGGCGATCGCCGCCGACCATCCGCTGGCGCGGGAACTGTCTGCGCAGAATCCTGCGATTGCCGAGTTCTGCGACGAATGCCGTCGCCATGGCACCTCCTTGGCAGCGCTGGAAACGGCGGAAAAGAAGGGTATCGATACCGGCGTCAAGGTCGTGCACCCGCTGGACCCGACATGGGAACTGCCGGTCTATGTCGCCAACTTCGTGTTGATGGACTATGGCACCGGCGCGATCTTCGGCTGCCCCTCCGGCGACCAGCGCGATCTGGATTTCGCCCGCAAATACGGCCTGCCGGTCGTCGCCGTCGTCGCACCGGAAGGTCCGGATGCCGCAAGCTTCACCATCGAAGACACCGCCTTCACCGATGATGGCGTGATGATCAATTCCGGCTTCCTGAACGGCATGAATACGACGGACGCTTTTGAGGCGGTCGTGCAGAAGCTCTCTGCTGAGATGCTGGGCAACACGCCGCAGGCCGAGCGCAAGGTCAATTTCCGCCTGCGCGACTGGGGCATTTCCCGCCAGCGTTACTGGGGTTGCCCTATCCCGGTCATCCATTGCGAAGTCTGCGGCGTGGTGCCGGTTCCGAAAAAGGACCTGCCGGTCAAGCTGCCCGACGACGTGACTTTCGATGTGCCCGGCAACCCGCTGGACCGGCACCCCACATGGCGCCATGTCTCCTGCCCGCAATGCGGCCATGACGCACGCCGCGAAACGGATACGATGGATACATTCGTCGATTCCAGCTGGTATTACACGCGCTTCACCGCGCCGTGGGAAGACGCACCGACCGACCCGAAGGTCGCCAACCACTGGCTGCCGGTGGATCAATATATCGGCGGTATCGAGCATGCCATCCTGCACCTGCTCTATTCGCGCTTCTTCACCCGTGCGATGCGCGAAACAGGGCATGTGGATGTCAAGGAACCCTTCAAGGGCCTGTTCACCCAGGGCATGGTGGTCCACGAGACTTACAGCCGCGGTGAAGGCACAACGCGTGAATGGGTGCCGCCTGCCGAACTGCGGATCGAGGAAAACGACGGCGCGCGCCGCGCCTTCCTGCTCTCTTCCGGCGAAGAGGTGAAGATCGGCTCCATCGAGAAGATGTCGAAGTCTAAGAAGAACGTGGTCGACCCTGACGATATCATCGCATCCTACGGGGCGGATACCGCACGCTTCTTCGTTCTCTCGGATTCGCCACCTGATCGCGACGTCATCTGGTCTGAAGCCGGTGTGGAAGGTGCAAACCGATTCGTTCAGCGCGTCTGGCGGATCATTGGCGAAGCAGCCGAACAGTTGAAGGGCGTGAAGCCGAAGCCGGCAACCGAAGGTGAAGGGCTGGCAGCCTCCAAGGCGGCCCACAAGACACTGAAGGCTGTCCAGGAAGATCTGGACAAGCTCGCCTTCAACAAGGCCATCGCCCGCATCTACGAACTGGTCAATGCGCTGGCCGGTCCGCTCGCCGATGTTGCTTCTGGCGGCAAGCCTGACGACGTCAAGGCAGCGGCGCGCGACGCCGTCGAAATCCTCATCCGCATCATTGCCCCGATGACACCGCATCTGGCGGAAGAATGCTGGTCGGCGCTGGGCAATACGGGCCTCGTGGCCCAGACACCATGGCCAAGCTTCGTCGCTTCGCTGGTCGAGGAAAACGACGTGGTCATGCCCGTGCAGGTCAATGGCAAGAAGCGTGGCGAATTGACAATCGCGCGCGATGCGGATCAAGATGCGGTCCGAACGGCCGCCCTTGCGCTGGATGCCGTCAAATCGATTCTTGCCGGTGGCGAGCCCAAAAAAGTCATCGTGGTTCCGCAGAGGATTGTGAACATTGTTGTCTGACGTTTTTTCAAGATGGAGCCGCGTCGCGGCAGCGATTTCCGTCGTGACGATGGCTGGTCTTCTGGCAGGATGCCAGGTGCGCCCGCTTTATGGCGAGGCTTCCGGAACGAAGGAGAGGCTGGCGGCTGTCAGCGTCTCCGAGACCGGTGGCAGAGTCGGGCAGGAAGTCCGCAATCAGCTGATCTTTCTGATGGCCGGCGGCGCGGGCCAACCGGCCACGGCGCAATATAACGTCAAAGTTTTTGTAAGCTCGAGCGCCACGTCAACGGAAGTGCAGAACTACGACCTGACGACCCGCGCGAACAACAATTACGACGGCCCCTATCCCGGCCGTGTCGTGATGAGCGGTCAATATGTGCTGACGCGCGTTTCCGACGGTCAGATTCTGCGCTCTGCACGCCGCAGCGTGACGGCGCAGGTGGACTTGCCGCAGCAGGAATTCGCCAAGATCCGTGCAACTCGCGACGCCGAGAATCGTGCCGCCCGGGAACTGGCTGAAATCATCCGCACCGATATCGCCGCCACACTCGGCCGCTGAGAGCGGCGGCCGTGACGGAGATAAAGTCCCATGAATTCGAGCGCTTCGCCGAAAATCCGGCGGAGCGCTTTCGCGTTTTCGTGCTCTACGGCCCGGATCGCGGCCTCGTATCGGAACGGGCGACCCTCATCGCCAAAAAGACCGGCATCGATCCCGACGACGCTTTCGCATCGCTAAAGCTGACCGCATCCGATCTGCAGGGCGACCCTGGCCGCCTGCTCGATGAAGTGAACGCCATCGGTCTTTTCGGCGGTGAAAAACTCGTCTGGGTCAAAGGTGCCTCCGCCGAAAAGGCGCTGGTGGATGCCCTCCAGATTCTGGCGGAAACGCCGCCGGAAGCGAGCTTCCTGATCATCGAAGCGGGCGATGTCAAAAAAGGTACCGGACTGCGCAAGATCGCGGAGCCTGCGCGCTCCATCGCCGCGATCCCCTGTTATGCCGACGATGCCCGCTCGCTGAATGCACTGATCGATCAGGAACTATCCGCAGACAATCTCCGCATCGCGCCTGCTGCGCGGCAGAGGCTGATAGAATCGCTCGGCGGCGACCGTATCGCTTCGCGCAATGAAATCCGTAAGCTCGCGCTCTATTGCCGTGGCGCGGACGTGGTCGAAGAAGACGACGTTCTCTCCATTATCGGCGATGCCAGCACGGTCTCCGCCGACGATGCCGTTGACGCCATCCTGAAAGGCGACAGAAACGCCTTTTTCCATGCGACGCAGAAGATCGTCTCTTCGAAGACGCCGATCTTCCTTGTGCTCCAGGGATGCCTCAAGCAATTCCAGCTGCTCGACCAGATGCGGGCCGAAATGGATGAGAAAAAACTGCAGGCCGGCCAGGTCATGCAGACGCTTGGACGCCACATCCACTTCCGCAGAAAACCCGTCATCGAAAGAGCGCTGCGAACTTGGCAGCCAGCGGCGATTGCCCGCGAGATGAACCGTCTGCAGGCCGCCATCCTGCAAAGCCGCCAGCGGCAAAGCCTGGAGGAAAGCGTGGCCCTTCTGACATTGCTCTCCACCACGCTGCAGTCCGGCCGCGGCGGATAAACAAAAAGCCCTCGTGCTGGGTGCAACGAGGGCTTTTCAAATATTTGTACAGGACCTTCGTAAATCCGAGGTCAGTCGCCCTTACCGGGCTCGGCAGAGAAATAAAGCTCCAGCTTGCCTTCAACGCCGTCCATTTCCTTGGCTTCCGCCATCGGGTCACGCTTGATTGTGATGTTCGGCCAGATTGCCGCATATTCGGCATTGAGCTTCAGCCACTTGTCGAGACCCGGCTCCGTATCGGGCTTGATAGCCTCGGCGGGACATTCCGGTTCGCACACACCACAATCGATGCATTCATCGGGATTGATCGCGAGGAAATTTTCACCCTCGTAAAAGCAGTCGACGGGGCAGACCTCAACGCAATCGGTATATTTGCAGCGGATGCAATTGTCGGTCACGACATATGTCATGATGAACTCCAGAATATGCAGGCCGGGTCTTTGGGCTTCGGAACACAAGCCGTCGCCCGGAATTCAGACAGGGCAATTTCGCAAGTGACGTAATGCCTTTGACTACAGATAGCAAGGATAAACAATTCTGAAAAACGGGTGCGACTTGGAGGTTTATTCTAATCTTTGCTTCCGTCGCTATCAGACAGAAACCTGTCGAGCGCCCTGCGCTCTTTTTTAGTCGGACGCCCGCTGCCCGGCTGGCGCAACGCCTGCTCGAGAGGCGTCAGCCTGTCGGAAGGTTCCCGTGGCGGTGTTTGGTCGTCATAGAGAAGTCTGGCTTCCTCATAGGGCCCACGCCGTGTTCCGCCGGACTTGACGACGAGCAACTTGTCCATGCGCTCGAAACCGATATCGAGCCTGTCACCCGCCTTCACCGCATGGCTGGGCTGGCGGATGGTAACCCCGTTGACCTTGACGTGGCCCGACTGAATGTAGCCTTGGGCAAGCGAACGGGACTTGGCCATACGGGCAAAGAACAGCCACTTGTCCAGACGCTGTCGCGTGCTTTCCAGTGGCTGTTCGCTGCTTCCCATAGGCTTACTTCTTCAGCTGCTCCTTGAGAGCAGCGAGCTTTGCGAAAGGTGAATCCGGATCGAGCGGCTTCTCCTTGCGCGGCGGCTTGGCTTCGAAGCGCTGCTGCCCCTGCGGCTTTCCGCCACGGTCATTGCGTTCCGGCCGGTCCTTGCGCTCCCCGCGATCATGACGATCATTGTTGCGGTTGTTGCCACGGTCGGGACGTCCGCCATCACGCTTGCGCTCGCCGTCGCCACTGCGATTGGCAGCTTCGCGGTTTGCACCGTCACGATTGCCGGGACGGCCTTCACCGCGACGCTCACCCTGTTCGCGGGCTCCCTCACCACGGCCTTGACCGCGATTGCCGGGACGACGGTTTTCGCCACGCTGATTTTCGTTGCGACCACCCGGACGCCACAGAAGGACAGGCTTGGGCTCGGCGGCCTCGGCGTTTTCCGACGCAGCCTCGGCTGCAGCAGCCTCTTCGCTGGCAGCTTCCGCAACCGGCGCCTCGGCAGCTTCGCCTTCCGCAACAGTCGCCGTTTCGGACACCTGCTCTTCGGAAGCCGGCTCGTGCTCCTCGGTCTCGATGCTTTCCTCTTCTGCCGTCGCCGCTTCTGCAGCAACCGGGGCAGAGGCACCGGCGTGACTGGCGAGGAAGGCCTGCGCCTCTTCCGCCGTCACCTGGTCGGCGCGGTAACCAAGGCCCTTCAGAATTTCTTCCATGTCGTCGAGCGTCGCGCCGAGAATGGAAAGCATGGCCGTCGTGGTCGTGAAACGGCGACCGTCATAGGCGCCTTCCGGACGCGGCTGCTGGCCGGGCTTCCACTGCAGGAGCGGACGGATGAGATCAGCCAGACGCTCGAGAATGTCGATACGCACGGCGCGCTTTCCGAGGAAACGGAAACCGGCGAGCTTATAGAACATGCGCTCGAAGCTGGCATCGGTGACGACCGAGGTACGGCCGGCGGCAAGCACCGGAATGAGATCACCATAACCCGGCTTGCCAAGGCCATCATTCTTCAAAGCCCAGAGCAGCGTGACGAGCTCCGCCGGAGCGGGCTTGAGCAGCGCGGGCAGGAAAACATGGTAGGCGCCGAAACGCACGCCGTAACGGCGCATGGAGGCGCGCGCGTCCTGGTCGAGAGACTTCACGTCTTCGGCAACGTCGCGGCGGAACAGCACGCCAAGATTTTCGACCAGCTGGAACGCCAGGCCCTTCGCCAGACCCTGAAGGTCTTCAGCGCGGGAAATATCGTCCAGCGGCTTCAGCACGGTCGCAATCTGATGATTGACGAAACGCTCGACGCGCGCCAGCGCGTGATCACGGGCATTGCCGCTCAACTGCTCGTCGGCAAGCAGGATCACCCGCGGCTTCATGATGTTGTCGCCGGCCGAAAGGCGGGCTACCGGCTCGCCCAACCAGCGAACCAGACCATCGGAGCTCAAAGCGAGATCGCCATTTCCACTGGCATGCAGACGCGCAGCACGCGCCTCGTATTCGAGCGCGAGCGCCTTCTGCGCCGCAGCCTGCACGGCCTTCTGATCCGGCCCTTCCATTCCCGGCACCGGCGTGAACCGGAACCCGGCCAACTGGCCGACGTGATGTCCTTCTACAAAGACATCACCATTTACACTGATTTCAGCTTCAAGCATCGCATTCTCTCTCAGGCGCCTCATGAGCACAGATGTCCTGCGATCAACAAAGCGTTTCGTCAACCTTTCATGTAGCGCATCGGACAATCGATCCTCGATTTCCCGAGTCTTTTCTTGCCAGTGTGTCGGATCGGCAAGCCATCCTGGGCGGTTCGATACATAAGTCCATGTTCTGATCTGCGCAATCCTCGCAGACAAGGTATCGATCTCTCCATCCGTCCGGTCGGCGCGGCGCACCTGCTCGGCCATGAAATCCTCATTCACCGCCCCCCGTTTGACGAGGTCGAAATAGAGCGTGGAGATCAGGTCGGCATGCTGTGCGGGGGCGATGCGGCGATAATCGGGCAGCGCGCAGGCCTCCCAGAGCTTTTCCACCCGCGAATCGGTGGTCGTCACATCAATGATCTCAGGATAACGCGACAGATATTCCAGCGCCTGCTGGTCAATTGCCGGCAGAGCGCGCGAAAGTCCCTGGATCGCCGGTGCGGCGTCGAGGCTCAGGCGCAGATTGGCGATGGAGGAAAAATCGAAATTTTTCGTCCGCCATTGCAGCACCTTCACCGCGTCGAACTGATGGGTTTCGATCCGCTCCACCAATTCGTCATCGAACGGATCGACACGCCCCGTCACACCGAATGTACCGTCGCGAAGGTGGCGACCGGCGCGGCCGGCAATCTGGCCGATCTCGCCGGGATTGAGATTGCGGAACTGATAACCGTCGAATTTGCGGTCCTGTGCGAAGGCGACATGATCGACATCGAGGTTGAGACCCATGCCGATGGCGTCCGTCGCGACAAGATATTCGACATCGCCGGACTGGTAGAGACCCACCTGCGCATTGCGCGTGCGTGGCGAAAGCGCACCCAGCACCACGGCTGCGCCACCGCGCTGGCGGCGCACCAGTTCGGCAATGGCATAGACCTCATCGGCGGAAAAAGCGACGATCGCCGTGCGCTGTGGCAGACGGGTTATCTTCTTCTGACCCGCATAAAAAAGCTGCGACAGGCGCGGACGTTCCACCACGGTAATTCCGGGCAGCAGCTTTTCGAGGATAGGGCGCATCGTGCCCGCGCCGAGCAGCAGCGTTTCCTCCCGCCCGCGCAGATGCAGCACCCGGTCGGTGAAGATATGCCCGCGCTCGAGATCACCCGCCAGCTGCACCTCGTCGATCGCGACGAAGGCGGCCGTCGTCTCGCGCGGCATGGCTTCAACCGTGCAGACGGAATATTTGGCTTTGGGAGGTGAAATCTTTTCTTCGCCGGTAATCAGCGCCACATTCGGCGCCCCAACCTTTTCAACGAGGCGGGTATAGACCTCCCGCGCCAGAAGACGCAGCGGTAGGCCGATGACACCGCTGCCATGCGCGACCATCCGCTCGATCGCGTAATGGGTCTTGCCGGTATTGGTGGGGCCGAGAACGGCCGTGACACCGCGGCCGCTCAGGATCATGGGGCGAAAATTCAACGTACTATCCGCGAATCGACTTCATCTGCTTGCCGTGCCGCTCACCATTGCTGATGCGGGCCGCACGCACCACACATGGCAACGCCCGCTGACAAAGGCAATAGGCCTTGCCCGCAAAGTGGCGCAAGGCGACCGATCCACGGAATTTTCCGTGCAGATTCAGCAAGTTGAAGAAACAAAAAGAATCCGGCGAAAATCGAATCGATTCGGCTACGGAACAGTCTGCGAACGAATCGAATACGAATCGCTGACTCCGCATGATTCAGCTTTTGTTCTCCGCAATATCTGGTTGGCGAGCGCGCAGACCATACCAGATTATGAATCCGGATAAGTCCTTGGCCGGATTCATCTTTACGGAAGGGCGTCGGGGCAGAAAATACCGGGATAGGCTGTCAAGCGGCAATCCCGGAAAAGCCGATCCGAAATATATGCGAAGGGCTGGATCAAAGCGCCTCGCCGGCAAGCAGACGCGGCGCATTCGCATCCATCGTGCCGGCGGCCTGGCCGATGAAATAGGACTTCAGACCCGGCAAACGATCCACGACGCCGAGACCGAAATCACGCATGACACGGATAGGACCAATATCATTGGAGAAAAGCCGGTTCAGCACATCGGTCGTCACGCCCATCCGCAATGTATCGAAACGCCGCCAGGACTGGTAACGCTCCAGAACATTGAGAGAGCCGATATCGAGGCCCAGACGGTCTGCCTCGACCACCGTTTCCGCGAGCGCCGCCACATCCTTAAAGCCAAGATTGAGGCCCTGCCCGGAAATCGGGTGAATGCCGTGCGCCGCGTCACCCGCAAGCGCAAACCGTGGCGCGACGAAGGAGCGCGCCAGCGTCAGCCCCAGCGGGAAGGCGCGGCGGGGACCGACGGGACGCAGAGGACCGAGCTTGTGACCGAACCGGCGCTCCAGCTCTTCTTCAAACACCAGATCGTCGGAGGCCACCAGCCTGTCGGCATCGGCCGTGCGTTCGGTCCAGACGAGCGAAGACCGGTTTCCCTTCAAGGGCAGGATGGCGAAGGGGCCCGATGGCAGAAAATGCTCCTCCGCACAACCCTCATGCGGCCGCTCATGCTCAACGGTCGTCACGATACCGGACTGATCATAAGCCCAGTGCACCGTCTTGATGCCAGCCATGTCCCTGAGTGCCGAGCGAACCCCGTCACAGGCAATTAGCAATCGTGCTTCGAGCATTGACCCGTCGGAAAGACTGATGGCCGTCGACTGCGGCCCCGCGGCGAAATCGGAAACACTGAGACCGTGGCGGATTTCTATGCCAAGGCGTTCGCACAGGCCCCGCAACGCACCCACCAGAGCGACATTCGGAACCATATGGGCAAACGGCCTGCCCTCCTCTACGGCACCGTCGAACGTCAGGAACACGGGACGCACCGGATCGGCGGTCTTCGAATCGGTGACGATCATCTTGTGGATCGGCTGGGCTTCCGGCTCAATCTCGCTCCAGATGCCGAAAACATCGAGCATCCGGGTGGCCGCCGCGATGATGGCGGACGCACGGACGTCCTTTACCCAGACATCCTCGGGAGCGGCCTCGACCACCTGCACATTAAGATGCCGGGCCGCCTGCTTGATTGCAACAGCAACGGAAAGACCGACATATCCGCCGCCTGCCACCACTACGTCCAGCATCACGCTTCTCCTCAAATCTTGTGCACGCATCATCGGCGCACTATAGACCATGTGACGTCTTCCTACAGCCGGAGCAGGCCGAAAAAATGTCGCATCCCTCGCAAACGTCAGACCCGATGGCCAATCTCATCGCCACGCTCGATCTCGAGAAGCTGGAGGAGAACCTGTTCCGGGGCGAAAGCCCGCAAATCGGCTGGCAGCGGGTTTTCGGCGGTCAGGTCATCGCGCAGGCCCTGATTGCCGCCCAAAGGACCGTGGATGACGACCGTTTCGTGCACTCGCTGCATGCCTATTTCATGCGCCCGGGCGATCCGCTGGTGCCCATCGTATACCAGGTAGAGCGCATCCGCGATGGCGCGAGTTTCTGCACCCGCCGTGTCGTCGCCATTCAGCATGGCAAAGCGATTTTTTCCATGTCTGCTTCGTTTCAGATTTTCGAGGATGGTTTCGACCATCAGATCAAGATGCCTGATGTGACGCCGCCCGAAAAGCTGATGAGCGAAGAGCAGATGCAGGCGGCCTTCCTCGCCAAGGCGCCCGCTTCAATTCGCAAATACTGGAGCAACAAGCGGCCGATCGAGATAAGGCCGGTTTCGCTGACCCACTATATCTCGAAAGAAAAGCTGGAACCGCAGCAGGATATCTGGGTCCGCGCCGTCGGCGACGTGCCGGATGATCCGCGTCTGCAGTCGGCCATTCTCGCTTATCTCTCAGATATGACCCTGCTCGACACCTCGCTCTACGCCCATGGAACAACGATCTTCGATCCCTCCATTCAGGTGGCGAGCCTCGATCACGCCATGTGGTTCCACCGCCCCTGCCGTCTGGACGACTGGCTGCTTTACACACAGGATAGCCCCAGCGCTTCCGGCGCTCGTGGTTTGACCCGTGGCAATATTTTCACCAGACAGGGTGAACTGGTCGCTTCCGTGGCGCAGGAGGGTTTGATCCGCAAAAGGGCAAATGATTAAATAATGTGCTTTTTCTGAAAATCGCACATTTAATAGACGCAAATTTTGGCGACAAATGCCCCTTTTTCAGACGCCTTTCATATAAGTTTTATATTTCAATACGTTAGATACACACTCAAAACTGGCACGCCCTTTGAATGTATGTCCTCAGTCGCTGTTACTGATCTGCCAGCGGCAGGAGAGTCGGCTCCGTGCCGAGGACAAAACAAAGGATGGGAAACCAGATGAAAATTGTGATGGCCATTATCAAGCCGTTCAAGCTGGATGAAGTGCGCGAAGCGCTCACCGGCGTCGGCATCCAGGGCCTGACCGTGACCGAGGTAAAGGGTTACGGACGCCAGAAGGGGCATACCGAGATTTATCGCGGCACGGAATATGCGGTGAGCTTCCTTCCCAAGCTGAAGATCGAGATCGCAGTTCCATCCGACGTCGTCGACAAGGCCGTCGAGGCGATCGCGTCTGCGGCAAAGACCGGGCAGATCGGTGACGGCAAGATCTTCGTCTACTCTATCGAACAGGCCGTGCGCATCCGTACCGGCGAAACCAACACAGAAGCGCTTTGAAGCACGGCTGACAGGGGAGTTTTCTAACTATGCAACTCAACAAATTTTCCACGCTCGGCAAGCTGGGCGCCGCAGCGGCGGCCCTGATGGCGCCGGCCATCGCCTTTGCCCAGGATGCCGCGCCGGCAGCAGCCGCAGCGCCCGTTCCTGAAAAAGCCGACACCGCATTCATGTATGTCGCGACGATCCTCGTGCTGTTCATGATCCTTCCGGGTCTGGCGCTGTTTTACGGCGGCCTCGTCCGCACGAAGAACATGCTCTCCGTTCTCATGCAGTGCACCGTCATCACCGCGGTCATGATGCTCATCTGGGTCATCTACGGCTATTCTTTTGCCTTTGGCGGCGGCACCGGCCCCTATTTCGGCGGTTTCGGCAAGCTGTTCCTGTCGGGCGTTTCGCTTGACAGCACCTCGGCAACCTTCTCCCAGGGCGTCGTGATCTACGAATACACCTTCATCGCCTTCCAGATGACCTTTGCGGCCATCACCCCGGCGCTGATCATCGGTGCCTTCGCAGAACGCGTGAAGTTCTCCGCCGTCATTCTCTTCACCATCCTGTGGGCCACCTTCGTTTACTTCCCGATCGCTCACATGGTCTGGGACGCGAATGGCATGATCTTCGGCATGGGCGCTCTCGACTTCGCCGGCGGCACGGTCGTTCACATCAATGCCGGTATCGCCGGTCTGATCGGCGCGATCATGGTTGGCAAGCGTACCGGCTTCGGCAAGGACATGATGGCCCCGCACTCCATGACGCTGACGCTGGTTGGCGCAGCCATGCTGTGGTTCGGCTGGTTCGGCTTCAACGCCGGCTCCAACCTCGAAGCATCTGGCGGTGCGGTTCTTGCAACCATGAACACCTTCCTCGCCACTGCAGCAGCCATCGTTTCCTGGTCGCTGGTTGAAAGCTTCACCCGCGGCAAGGCTTCCATGTTGGGCGCAGCTTCGGGCATGATCGCCGGCCTCGTCGCCGTAACGCCTGCGGCCGGTTCCGTCGGACCCATGGGCGCTATCGTTCTCGGCCTCATCGTCTCGCCGATCTGCTACTTCTTCGTCTCGGTTGTGAAGAACAAGTTCGGCTACGACGACACAGCTGACGTCTTCGGTGTCCACGGCATCGGCGGCATCATCGGCGCCCTCGGCACCGGCATCTTCACGTCTCCGCTGCTTGGCGGCACGGGCAAGGCCGATTTCTCCATCGCCTCGCAGGTCTGGACGCAGTTCGTCGCCGTCGCCATCACCATCGTCTGGTGCGCCATCGTCTCGGCGATCCTCTACAAGATCGTCGACGTGATCGTTGGTCTCAGGGTTCCGGTCGAAGCCGAACGCGAAGGTCTCGACCTCGCGACCCACGGCGAAGCCGCCTACCACTCCTGATATCACGGAAGAGGGGTTCTCCATCCCCTCTCCCAAAAGAAGGCCCGCTTCGGCGGGCCTTTTTCTTTGACGCAAACCCGTAAACGCTCAAAAAACCGCATGGTTAATACGACATTAACCAGCAAGCGGTTAGTTTTCCCTGTCAATCCGGGATTTGGTCACCAGCCGAATCTTGCCGAAACCAAGAAAAGCGACGGGTTCAGGGACATGGGCAGAATGCATTCTCCGACATTCGATGGTCGTCACACACGCTTCGTGCTGACGGCGTTTTTCGTGCGTCAGATCATGACTCTGGCCGGTTTCGCTCTGCTGGCCACGATCGCGCTGGGCATTGCCGCACTCGCCACATGGAATGTGGCGGATCCGAGCCTCTCCTATGCGACAGGCAACCAGCCTACCAATCTTCTGGGTTACGGTGGTGCGATTTTCGCCGATATCGTGATGCAGTTCCTCGGGCTTTCCGCAATCATCTCGCTTCTCCCGGTCATCGCCTGGGCGATCGCGCTGATCGCCAATCGTAAATTCCACCGCATACCCGTCCGCCTCGTGGCCTGGATCGCTGGCGCCATTGTCTGCGCCGCCTCGCTCGGCTGTTTTCCTGCCCCCGTCACCTGGCCGCTTCCGAACGGTATCGGCGGTGTCATCGGTGACATGATCCTGCGTTTTCCCGCCCTTTTTATCGGCGCTTACCCCACCGGCACGATCGCCACGGTACTGGGTGTCATATTCGCGGCACCGGCTGCCTGGCTGATGCTGTTTGCCGCCGGTATTGTGGGCGGCCTGGACGATGAACTGGAGCGGGAAGAAGCCGCTCCGGTCACCACCAGCAAGGCCCGCGCAGCCCGTGAAGTCGAAGAGGATGACGAAGACGACGGCGAAGGCTTCTTCGCCAATATGCTCGCCTTCGGCGCGCTTACGCATTATTGGTACATCACCCAGGCGCGCTTGCGCCGCCTGTTCGGCCTGAAGTCGAAGTCCCTGCACGATGAGTTCGAACATCCCTATGACTTCAACGAATATGAGTTCGGCACGCTGAACGAACCTTCTCGCCTCAAGACCGCAATCAACCGCCTCGACCAGCGCGCAGAGCCGTCTTTCGAAGAACGCGCCGCATCGCGTCGCCAGATGTCACCTCCATCCATCGCGCTCGATCATGACGAGGACATGGATAACGAACCGCCCTTCGACGCGGACGAACGCCGTCTGCCGGACGGCATTCTCTCCGACGACGAGGCCGACCAGAAATTCACCGCCAGACAGGTGCCGGGACGCGGACAGCCCAGAATAACAGCACCTTCCGCACGACCGAAGCCCAGCGAGCGCGTGGCAAGGGAGGCGCAGGCCTCCTTCATCGCCGCAGACGGTTTCCAGTTGCCAACCGTCCATCTTCTGGCAGAACCGAAGAATGTCGTTCGCGACAATATGCTGAGCGAGGAAGTGCTGGAACAGAACGCCCGCCTTCTGGAAGGCGTTCTCGAGGATTTCGGGGTCAAGGGCGAAATCATCCATGTCCGCCCCGGCCCGGTCGTCACGCTTTACGAACTGGAACCGGCGCCCGGCATCAAATCCTCGCGCGTCATCGGTCTTGCTGATGACATCGCCCGCTCCATGAGCGCGATTGCCGCCCGTGTCGCCGTCGTTCCCGGTCGCAACGCCATCGGCATAGAACTGCCGAACCAGACGCGCGAAACCGTGTTCCTGCGCGAACTGATCGGCAGCCGCGATTTCGAAAACAGCAAGGCGAAGCTCGCCATGGCGCTCGGCAAGACCATCGGCGGCGAACCCGTCATCGCCGATCTCGCCAAGATGCCGCATCTGCTGGTCGCCGGCACCACCGGCTCGGGCAAGTCCGTCGCCATCAACACCATGATCCTGTCACTGCTCTACCGCATGTCACCGGAGCAGTGCCGCCTGATCATGATCGACCCGAAAATGCTCGAACTGTCGATCTATGACGGCATTCCGCATCTGCTTTCTCCGGTCGTTACCGATCCCAAAAAGGCCGTGGTGGCTTTGAAGTGGACGGTGCGCGAGATGGAAGAGCGCTACAAGAAAATGTCGAAGATCGGCGTGCGCAATATTGACGGCTTCAACAGCCGCGTGCAGCAGGCGCTCGACAAGGGTGAAATCCTTACCCGCACGGTCCAGACCGGCTTCGACCGCCAGACTGGTGAGGCGATCTACGAAACGGAAGAGTTCGACCTGAAGCCACTGCCTTATATCGTCGTCATCATCGACGAGATGGCAGACCTGATGATGGTTGCCGGCAAGGACATCGAAGGCGCGGTGCAGCGCCTGGCGCAGATGGCGCGTGCCGCCGGCATCCACGTCATCATGGCCACCCAGCGTCCGTCCGTCGATGTCATCACCGGCACGATCAAGGCAAACTTCCCAACCCGCATCTCCTTCCAGGTGACCTCGAAGATCGACAGCCGCACCATCCTTGGCGAACAGGGCGCCGAACAGCTGCTCGGCATGGGTGACATGCTCTATATGGCGGGCGGCGGGCGCATCCAGCGCGTACACGGTCCCTTCGTTTCCGACAATGAAGTCGAAGAAATCGTCGCCTATCTGAAGACACAAGGGTCGCCGGAATATCTGGAAGCGATTACCGAGGAAGACGACGAGGAAGGCAATGCCGGCGGCCCGGCCGGCGCCGGCAATTTCTCCGATTCCGAAGACCCCTACGATCAGGCCGTGGCCGTCGTGCTTCGCGATGGCAAAGCCTCCACCTCCTATGTGCAACGGCGTCTCGGCATCGGTTACAACCGCGCCGCCTCGCTGATCGAACGCATGGAGCAGGAAGGCATCATCGGTCCCGCCAATCACGCCGGAAAACGCGAAATCCTCGTGCCAACGGAAGCAGACATCATCGAGCGGTAACGTCCGCAACCAAGCGGGGCGGAGAAGCGTTATTCCACGCTTTCAACGTCATGAAGCCGCCGCCTTTTATGCGGACAATCGCTGCGATGAAGGAGAATAGAATGAACGACCTCACCACCGGCGAAACGGCCACCGCAAACGCAACGCAAAACGGCGTGACGCGACGTGGCGTGCTGACGGCATTTTCCATGGCCGCGGTGATCGCCGGCCTATCGCCGCTTGACGCCTTTGCCCAGGCGGCCGGCAATAGCGCGACCGCACAGAAAATCGCCAATCACTTCTCGTCGGTCAAAACCATGATGGGGGAATTCGTCCAGTTCGGCCCGCGTGGTGAGCAGACCGGCGGCAAGTTTTACATCGAACGGCCCGGCAAGCTTCGTTTCAATTACGAGGACCCTTCGCCCATGCGCGTCATTGCCGACGGCAGGAACGTCGTCATTGGCAATATGAAGCTGAAGACATGGGATCTTTATCCGCTCTCCAAAACGCCGCTCAGCCTGCTTCTGTCCGACAAGATCGATCTCGGCAACCAGAAGGTCCGGAACGTGAAGGAAGAATCGGACCTGACCACAATCGTGCTGGGCGACAAGAGCGTCTTCGGCGATTCCACCATTACCCTGATGTTCGATCCGAAGACCTTCGACCTGAGGCAATGGACGACGACCGACGCCCAGAACAAGGACACGACCGTCATGATCTTCAACGTCCAGACCGGCGTAAACCTTGATGAACGCGTCTTCAGCATCAATTATGAGGAAGTCCGTAAAGGCGGCTGAGGCATCAAGCCCACGGAAACTTTTGAAAGGCGGCCCTGCGGTCGCCTTTTTCATTTTAGCGCTAAAATAAATTCCCGTTTTCATCGCGATGTTATAAGCCTGCGCCCCGGAAACATGTCACGGGCCATGCGGTTCGCGGCAATAAAAGCGGAGCACATGCATGTCGTTTTCGATAACCACCTGGAACATCAACTCGGTCAGGCTCAGAATGCCGATCGTTGAGCAGTTTCTGGTGCGTTACAAGCCCGACATTCTCTGCCTGCAGGAAACGAAATGCCCGAATGGCGAGTTTCCGATGAAGCCGCTGAAGGCGCTGGGTTATGAGCACGTCATCATCCATGGCCAGAAGGGCTATCACGGCGTCGCCATCGCCTCGAAGATTCCGCTGACCGAAGATCATCGACAGGACTATTGCGGAATCGGTGACGCGCGGCACATTTCCGCGATTTTCCAGGTTGGATCGCGCCGTGTGCGGCTGCATAATTTTTATGTGCCGGCGGGCGGTGACGAGCCGGATCGCTCAATCAATCCGAAATTCGGCCACAAGCTCGATTTCATCGAGGAAATGAAGGCGCTGCGTGCCGATGGCGTGCCCGGCACCTCGTCCATTCTCGTCGGCGATCTCAACATCGCACCGCTCGAAAATGACGTCTGGTCCCACAAGCAGCTTCTGAAGATCGTCAGCCACACGCCTGTCGAAACCGAGGGGATGCTTGACATCATGAAACAGGGCAACTGGCTTGATCTGATGCGTCTGAACGTGCCTGAGACTGAAAAGATCTATACTTGGTGGAGCTACCGCGCCAAGGATTGGGAGGCGGCTGATCGCGGCCGCCGTCTTGACCATATCTGGTCTTCGCAGGATCTCGGCCCCTCGCTTGAAAAAATCGACATATTGCGCGAGGCCCGTGGCTGGAACCGGCCATCGGACCACGTTCCGGTCACCGCCCAGTTCCGGTTTTGAGCCGGCGCGTTTGACTTGACGTCAGACGAAGCGGTTCTGCAACCGGGCCGCACCCGCCGCCAAAGACGCGATATTGTCGCGAATACGCGCCGATACGATATCGGCCACTTCCGGAAACTCCTCCACTAGCCGGTGAAAGAGGATGCGCGTTATCCGAATGACTTCGGAATCCTCAGCCGCGACCGCAGTGAACTTTCTTTCGCAAAGCGTGAAAAGCGCCAGCTCCGAAAGCAGCGCCCCTTTGCCGGGCGTCGCCTGCAGCACGGGCTTGCCATCCCGCCCGGCCGTGAAAAGCTCGAAATGGCCCGATGTCACCGCAAAGGCGCATTCGGCCGGCGAGTGCTCCCGGAACAATGTCTGCCCGGCAGATACACGGCGGCGTTCCGCACCGAAGGCGATGAGCCGCAGCTGGTCATCGCTGAACCCAGCGAACAACGGCACTTGCCCCAGCAGCATGATATCGTCCGTCAAGGCCATGTTGATCGTTACTCCGGAAAACGCCTGCATCACTATAGCGGTTTTCCAATATCAGCCCTCAAAATACAAGATGTTAGAACGCCGCGCGCCTTTCGGACGCGCGGCGTGAGCTTTAAACGACGAGATGAAAGTCGCAACGAGGTCCCTGCTCAGGGAACGATCTTGTATCCGCCGTTCTCGGTGACCAGAATTTCAGCGTTGGACGGGTCGCGTTCGATCTTCTGGCGCAGACGATAGACATGCGTTTCGAGCGTGTGTGTCGTCACCCCGGAATTGTAACCCCAGACCTCTTCGAGCAGGACGTCGCGTGTCACGACGGTGCTGCCGGCGCGGTAGAGATAACGGATGATCGCCGCTTCCTTTTCCGTCAGCCGGATTTTCTTGCCATCCTCCGTCGTCAACAGCTTCTGGCTGGGTTTGAACTGATAGGGGCCGACAGTGAAAACCGCATCTTCACTCTGCTCGTATTGGCGCAGCTGCGCCCGGATACGCGCCAGAAGCACGGCGAAACGGAAAGGTTTCGTCACATAGTCGTTGGCACCAGCTTCCAACCCAAGGATAGTATCGGAATCAGTGTCGTGCCCAGTCAGCATGATGATCGGCGCCTTGAAGCCGCCCTTGCGCAACAGCTTCACCGCCTCACGGCCGTCCATGTCCGGAAGGCCGACATCCATGATCAAAAGATCGACCTGAGCGGTCTTGGCGGTCTGCATCGCCTGTGCGGCGTTTGCGCCGCTCAAAAGCGAGAATTCCTCATAGGGAGACAATTGCTCGGTCAGCGTCTCCCGAAGATCGTCGTCATCGTCCACCAGAAGGATAGTGCGAGCCGTCATTCGGATTCTCAGCCTTTCTTACTTTAGCGCACCAGCCCAAAAATCAGGTTCGATTTTCGAGAAGCACGATGCGTAGTTTAAAAGAGTTAGAGCGTCCCTGGGGCGTCCGAAAAGACGCCTGGCGCTCCAATTATCAGCCAATTCAGCGGTTTGCCGATAAAAGGTCAACCCATTGCCTTGATATAACGAAGTGCTATGACTTCACGTTAAATAACCTGCAAAGCAAAATCTCGTGAAAAACATGAGCATACAGCCCGCAAGACAACGTAAACGCGCATCGACGCTCATGGTTCGGCCAGCCCCTTCGAAAATCAGCCGCGCCATCGTCCAGCTCGGACACCTCACTTTTCCAGCCGCGATCGGTCGTAATGGCCGCACCGCACTGAAACGCGAGGGAGACGGAAAATCCCCCATTTCCACCACGCGCCTCCTGCACGGGTTCTATCGCGGCGACCGCCTTCCCGGCATCGCCACGGCGTTGCCGATGCAGCGAACACGGAAGTCCATGTTATGGTGCGACGAGCCACGCAACGCCAATTATAACAGGCTGGTCAAGGCGCCCTTCGCCCTGAGCCATGAAGAAATGATGCGCAAGGACGGCCTCTACGACGTCTGCCTGGTGCTTGACTGGAACATCACCGCGAGAAGCCGCAACCGCGGCTCGGCTATCTTCATGCATCTGATCCGACCGGGATATGAGCCGACCGCAGGCTGCGTCGCCCTGCACCCCCGAGACATGCGCCGCATTCTACCGTATCTGCGCAAGGACACAAAGATCCGCATCCTGTGACGTTGAGCCTGCAAGCAGCCAACAAAAAACCCGCCATTAAGGCGGGTTTTTTTAGAAGGAAAAAGCCTGATATTAAGCGGCTTCGTCCTGAGAATCGTCCTCTTCAACGGTCTTGCCACGCTTGGGGCCCTTGGCAAGGTTGACTTCCACCAGGCGAACAGCCTCGGTTTCCGACATCTTGTTGACGGCGGCGATTTCGCGCGCCATGCGATCGAGCGCAGCCTCATAAAGCTGACGCTCGGAATAGGACTGCTCCGGCTGGTTTTCCGCACGGTAGAGATCGCGCACAACTTCCGCAATTGCGATGAGATCGCCGGAATTGATCTTCGCATCATATTCCTGCGCGCGGCGCGACCACATGGTACGCTTCACACGCGCCTTGCCCTGCACCACTTTCAGCGCCCGCTCGACAAAATCGCCTTCGGAAAGCTTGCGCATGCCGATGCTGACGGCTTTTGCGACGGGAACTTTAAGACGCATCTTGTCTTTTTCGAAATCGATGACAAAAAGCTCAAGCTTCATGCCGGCAACTTCTTGTTCCTCGATTGCAGAAATGGTACCGACACCATGAGCGGGATACACAATCGCTTCACCGGTCTTGAAACCGTGATGTGCTGGAGATTTCTTCTGCTGGGTCGTCATTCGTTCTAAAAACTCCCTGTTACATACCCGGGGATGCCGGGGTTGGGTCGGTCAGGCCCTGATGAGACGGGGGAACCGTCAGGTGACTCCGCACTGGTCCAGCCGTGCACGCAAAAACACACCTTCCCGTCTTGCGGGGTTCGATAACGTAAACGCTCGATATGTCACGGAAACCGCGTGCAAAAGAGGTGTTGCTTTCGTGGTGTTTTTGGGCACACAAATGCCACGCTGTGGATCAGTGTCGTTGGTGTACCACAAAAATAGGCGCAAATCAATAATTTGCTTCGACCGTGGCCGCAACATCACATGGCGGCCAAAGAACCGCCTAAAAATTAGCCGCAGAAATACTGTCAAAATGCTTCGTGACAGGCCTCATGGCAAAAGGAGCAAAAAAATTTCGTTTCCAAACTGCAGAAATACGAAAGCCTCTTAAACTCTTCGTAATTCCACGCCAATATCCGATTCGACTGAAAAGGCAAAATCCGCAAATTGGCGATGCTTTTTTATATTAAAGTGTGATTTTTGGAGGAATCCACGTCAAATGGGCTATAGAAACAATCCAAAACGCGAAAAACAGATCGAAAAAGCGCGCCAGCAGGCAATTGCCGAAAATGTCCAATTTCTTGATCCAGGTATTCTTTATGGAAGGGCAAGTGCGGACGATATAGAATATTATTCCGCAGAGATGCTGGCGGCGAGCGCGGCCCACAGTTTCCAGGCACTTTCGCACTGGACGGGAGAGGTTCCGTACATCGGCATCTCCCAGGTGGAGGGCGTTTCACCGCGGGAGGTTCCGGTAACGGTTCTGACCATTATCGGCCGCAATATGCCTTTCCTTTACGATTCCGTCATGGGCGAGGTCACCAGCAGCTATCGCGGCCTTTATCTCGCCGTGCACCCGATACTGGTGCGCGACGAAAGCGCGCAGGCAGGCTATCGTCTTGCGGAACCGGAGGATGATCCCGCTGAAAATATCAGCCTCATCCAGCTGCATATCGCGCCGCTCACGCAGCAGGCCGCCGCAGCGCTGGAAGAGAAGCTGCGCTTCGTACTGACGCAGGTCCAGTCAGCCTATCGCGACTGGCGGCCCATGCTGGCGAAACTCGACGAGGCGCTGGACGAATTGTCCAAGCGCGGCTCATCGCGGCGCAAGACGGAGCGAACGGAAGCGGTCGAATTCCTCAACTGGCTTCGCAATGACAATTTCACCTTCCTCGGCATGCGTGACTATACCTATTCCGGCAAGGGAAAGAACGCGAAGATCGAACGCGGTGACGGCGTCGGCCTCGGCAGTCTCAGCGATCCGGATGTGCGCGTGCTGCGTCTCGGCAAGAACGCCGTGACGACGACCCCGGAAATCCTTGCCTTCCTCGACGGCCCGGATTTCCTCATCGTCACCAAGGCCAATGTGAAATCCATCGTGCACCGCCGCGCCTATATGGATTATATCGGCATCAAACGCTTCGACGAGGACGGCAATGTCATCGGCGAATTGCGCATCGTCGGCCTCTTCACCGCCACCGCCTACACGCGCTCGGTCAAACAGATACCCTTGCTGCGCGCCAAGGTCGCGGAAGTCGAACGGCATTTCGGCTTCGATCCGAACAGCCACTCCGGCCGCATCCTGCAGAACACGCTGGAAGCCTACCCGCGCGACGATCTCTTCCAGATCGAAACGGATCTTCTGATCCGCTTCGTCGAGCAGATCATGGAACTGAGCGACCGGCCACGCGTGCGCGTGCTTGCGCGTATCGACCGTTTCGACCGCTTCGTTTCGGCCATCATCTTCGTTCCGCGTGAGGAATATAATTCCTATGTGCGTGAGAAGATCGGCGATTATCTGAGCAGGGTCTATGACGGGCATATTTCCGCCTATTATCCCGCCTTCCCCGAAGGCGCCGTCGCCCGCGTGCACTTCATCGTCGGGCGCACGGAAGGCAAAACCCCACGCATTGCCCAGGACAAGCTCGAAGATGCCGTCAGCGATATTGCAGCGCGCTGGATAGACCACTTCATTGCGCTGTCGGAGCCCGGTGCGCCGGTGCTGGAGGTGGATCAGGCCTATCAGGAGGCCTTCACGCCGGAAGAGGCGATCGGCGACATGCCCGATATTCTGGGTGCCGCGAAGGGTGAGCCGGTCCGCATCGAATTTTACCAGCAGGAAGGCCAGTCGGCCGACACGCTGTCCTTGAAAATCTTCCACCGCGACGGTCACCTGCCGCTTTCGCGCCGCGTACCGCTGCTCGAAAATCTCGGCTTCAACGTCATCAGTGAGCGCACCTTCGACATCGGTGTGGTTTCAGATGGCGAGAAGCGCGATATCGTTCTGCACGATATGGAACTCTCCGTCGCAGCCGGCACGACGCTCGATCTGCCGCATTACGGACCTAAGCTCGAAGAAGCCTTCCTTGCCGCCTTCTCCGGCAAGGTCGATAACGACAACTTCAACCGCCTGATCCTCACCAGCGGTTTGACAGTTCGCGAAGTTTCCGTCCTGCGCGCCTATGCCCGTTATCTGCGCCAGACCGGCATCGTTTATTCACAGGAGCATATTTCCGAAACGCTCTATAAATATCCTGATATTTCGCGGAATATTTTCGCGCTGTTCAAGGCCGGCTTCGATCCGTCTGTTGAGGAAAAGAAGCGGGTGAAGAAACTCGCCGAGATACACAAGGCAATCGAAGCGGCACTGAGCGGCGTTCCCAATCTCGATGAGGACCGCACCCTCCGACGTTACGTCAACGCCATCGACGCGACGCTGCGCACCAACTACTTCCAGAAAAACGCCGATGGCACGCCGCGTGACATTCTGGCGTTCAAGTTCGATCCCAAACATCTTGATGGCCTGCCCGACCCCCGCCCCTTCCGCGAAATCTTCGTTTACGGAACCGAGGTCGAAGGTGTGCATCTGCGCTTCGGCAAGGTCGCACGTGGCGGTCTGCGCTGGTCGGATCGGGGCCAGGATTACCGCACGGAAGTGCTCGGTCTCGTCAAGGCGCAGCAGGTCAAGAACGCAGTGATCGTTCCCGTTGGCGCCAAGGGCGGCTTCTTCCCGAAGAGCCTGCCCGCCGGCGGCTCCCGCGACGAGGTCTTCAATGCCGGCCGCGAGGCCTATAAGACCTATATCCGCACCCTGCTGTCCATCACCGACAATATCGTTGAGGACGCCATCGTGCCGCCGGCCGACACACTGCGGCTCGATGGCGACGATCCTTATTTCGTTGTCGCCGCCGACAAGGGAACCGCCACCTTCTCCGATACGGCGAACGGCCTTGCCCACGACGCCGGCTTCTGGCTGGACGATGCCTTCGCATCGGGTGGCTCGGCCGGTTACGACCACAAGAAGATGGGCATCACCGCGCGCGGCGCATGGGAAACGGTAAAACGCCATTTCCGTGAAATGGGCACCGACATCCAGACCACGCCATTCACCGTGGCGGGCGTGGGTGATATGTCCGGCGACGTTTTCGGCAACGGCATGCTGCTGTCGGAAAAGATCAGGCTGATTGCGGCCTTCGATCACCGCGACATCTTCATCGACCCGGATCCGGATACCGACAAGTCCTTTGCCGAGCGCAAGCGGCTTTTCGAACTGCCGCGCTCCAGCTGGCAGGATTATGATCGTTCGGCCCTCTCCGGCGGCGCGATGATCATTTCGCGCTCCGAAAAATCGGTGACGCTGACGCCGGAAGCCGTGGCTGCCATCGGCATCGACAAATCGGTCGCCACGCCTTTCGAGATCATGACCGCCATCCTGAAGGCGCCAACCGATCTTCTCTGGTTCGGCGGCATCGGCACCTACATCAAGGCGGCGGTGGAAACCAATGCCGAGGTGGGCGACAGGGCGAATGACCCCATCCGCGTCAACGCCACGGAGTTGCGTGCGAAGGTCATCGGCGAAGGCGCCAATCTGGGCATCACCCAGAAGGGCCGCATCGCCTATTCGCTCTCGGGCGGGCGTTGCAATTCCGACGCGATCGACAATTCGGCGGGCGTGAATTCCTCCGACGTCGAGGTCAACATCAAGATCGCACTGGCCTCCGCCGTTAATAGTGGTCGCCTGACGATGCCGAAGCGCAACCAGCTTCTCGCCTCCATGACGCCGGAAGTGGCGCAGCTCGTGCTGCGCAACAACTACCTGCAATCCCTGGCGATCTCGTTGACGGAGCGGCTGGGGCTCGCCAACCGGGAAGAGCTCGGCCGCCTGATGAGCGCATTGGAGGCAACCGGACAGCTGAACCGCAAGGTGGAAACCCTGCCGAACAATGCCGAACTCAGCGAAAGATATGCCTCCGGCAAACCGCTGACCCGGCCGGAAATCGGCGTGCTTCTCTCCTATGCCAAGCTGACCCTGTTCGACGCATTGGTGGCAAGCCCGCTTCCGGACGAACCCTATCTCCAGCATCTGCTGGTCGATTATTTCCCGGCCAAGATGCAGAAGAACTATGCCGACGATATCAAGGCGCATCGTCTGCACCGCGAAATCGTCGCGACCGCACTCGCCAATGCCGTGGTTAATCGCGGCGGCCCGGGCTTCGTGCAAAAACTTGCCGATGCGAGCGGTCTTCTGGCCGCTGATGTCGTCAAGGCGGCGGTGATCGTTGAGGACGGTTTTGGTCTCAAACGTCTTTGGAGCGAAGTCGACGCGCTTGACGGCAAGATCGGAGGTGAAGTCCAGAACGGGCTTTATGCGACGATCACACGTATCTTCTCGGATGCGAGCAGGCTTTACCTGCAAACCGGGAGTGCGGGCGCGGCGACGGGCGACATGGCGACCGAGATCGAGCGTCTGAAAACCGCGATCAAGACGCTGTCGCCAGCGGCAGCGAAATATCGCCGGGAGCTTGGCGTCACGGAAATCGACGGCGTTCCCCAAGCTCTTCTGGAGGAACTCGATACGCTTTCGCTGCTGGTCTATGTGCCTGAAATCATGCGCATCGCCGAAAGTGCGGGCACGACGCTCGCCCGCGCCGCCGAAAGCTATGCCACCGTCTCCTCGACTTTCCGTGTCGCGCGTCTGCTGGATGCCAGCCAGCGCATCACGCCGGCGGATCATTACGAGAGTCTGGCTCTCCTGCGCAGCCAGGATCAGATCTCCTCGTCGAGACGACGGATCGTCATCTCCGCGCTGACGGAATATGCCAAGGAAAAGGATCCGGTTCAGGCCTGGTATGCGGCAGACCGCGTGCGCGTCAACCGTATCGTCTCCGAACTCGGCGCGCTCAGCGACAGCGGCGATACCAACCTTGCCCGTCTGACGGTCGCGGCGGGGCTGCTTGGCGACATCGTTCAGGCACGCTGAGCGGCAACCTTAAAAAACGCCATCCGGGTCACCGGCCCGGATGGAGCAGGCAAGACGAATGCACCGGCATCGCGCCTTTTATTTCCCGATTTTCCGATAGGACGATGAATGACTGTCCCTTCCCCCAATGCGGAAACAGTGATTACCAAACGCGGCATCTGGGGCTGGGTGATGTTCGACTGGGCGGCACAGCCGTTTTTCACTGTTGTCACAACCTTCGTTTTCGGGCCTTATTTCGTCGCCCGGCTCACTGATGATCCGATTTCGGCGCAGGCGACATGGAGCAACATGGCGACGGTGTCGTCGATCATCATCGCTCTCTTTTCACCCATTCTCGGTTCCATCGCCGACCAGTCGGGCGCACGCAAACCCTGGATCGCCTTTTTTGCCGTCATCAAGATTACCAGCCTCTTTTTCCTCTGGTTTGCCGCACCGGGTTCACCGCTCATCCTGCCGATCGTCTGCATGATCCTCGCCTCCATCGCGGCGGAATTTTCCATCGTTTTTAACGATTCCATGATGCCGCGGCTGACCAATCCGCAAAATGTCGGGCGCATTTCCAATCTCGCCTGGGGGCTCGGTTATCTCGGCGGCATGGTGGTATTGATTGCCGTGGTGACGCTTCTGGCCGCCAACCCGCAGACCGGGGTGACCATTGCCGGTATCAAGCCGCTTTTCGGCCTCGATCCTGCAACCGGCGAAGATGCCAGAATAACAGGCCCGCTCGCCGCGGTCTGGTATCTCATCTTCATTCTGCCGATGTTTATGCTGACCCCCGATGCTGAAAAGGGTCTGCCCTTCGCAGCCGCGATCCGCTCGGGATTGGGGGAGTTGAAGATTACGCTACGCGAACTGCGTTACCGCCCCATGCTGTTGCGGTTTCTGATCGCGCGCATGCTCTATCAGGATGGCGTTAATGGCGTTCTCATTCTGGGCGGGGCTTTCGCTGCCGGCATGTTCGGCTGGGCGACGATGGAAATCGGCCTTTTTGGCATTCTGCTCAATGTCGTCGCCATCGCGGGCTGCTTTGCCGCCGGGCGCGTCGACCAGAGACTGGGGTCACGCGTCACCATCCTCATCAGCCTGGTGCTTTTGCTGCTGGCCACGCTGGGCATCGTCTCCACGGAAAAGGGCTCTACCCTGTTCGGCTGGATACAATTATCAACCGCTGACAATGGCGGCATCTTCGCCACCGGTGCGGAAAAGACGTATCTCTTTTATGGCGTTTTGATCGGCCTTGCCTTTGGCCCGGTTCAGGCCTCGTCGCGCTCTTATCTCGCCCGCAACATCACTGTCGCAGAAGCGGGCCGCTATTTCGGCATCTATGCGCTTTCCGGGCGCGCCACGAGTTTCATGGCGACGCTATCATTTTCCATAGCCACCTATATAAGCGGCTCCGCCCATATCGGCATGGCGACGCTCATCGTATTTCTGGGGGCAGGTTTCCTGCTGCTGTTGCGCGTTCCGGAAAGAGCGGCGGGCTGAAAGTCCGAAGCAGCAGCCGATGCGGTGATCAAATCCAGCATCGGCCAGAATGCGGTAGAATCACAGCTGGTCGAGTTTTTGCTGCAATGCGCGCAACTGCGCCTTCAGCTCATCGATTTCGGATGCATTCGGTTTGCGGGTTTCTTTCGGCGCCTGCGGCATCGCAAAAGGCGTGAAGCCCTGCATCGCCTGGCGGAAGAGTTCGGTGTTACGGCGGATCTGCTCTTCCATCATCTGCAGAGGCGCCTGGAAATTGCGGGCAAGCGAACCGTCGCCGAAGGCCTTGGCCATATGCTCCTGCATCTGGCTTTGCTGGTCGGAGAAGGTCTTCATCGAATGTTCGAGAAATGTCGGCACTACCATCTGCATCTGGTCGCCGTAATAGGAGATCAGCTGCCGCAGAAACGCCGTCGGCAGCAACGTATTGCCGGTTTTGGCCTCCTGCTCGACGATAATCTGCGTCAGGACTGCGTGGGTAATATCCTCTGATGATTTGGCGTCCTGAACCTTGAAGTCTTCGCCGCGCTTGACCATCTGCGCCAGATCATCAAGCGTCACATAGGTGCTCGTGCCAGTATTATAGAGCCGCCTGTTGGCGTATTTTTTAATGATTGTTTCGCCGTCGTGTTTCGCCATGCCCGCCTCCTCGCGATGATGGTATTTTCTTGTTTTTTGGTGTTATTGCTCTTCCCACCGCAAAGTGTATGCGCAAAACAAGCCCTCTGACAAATGTTTTGTGCATCGCAACAGTTTGTTTTTTGCGCAGCAATTTTCCGCAAGATTCCAGCGTGATTTAGCAACATCTTTTAAAGCAACTTTCGCCATTTGACTTGTATTGAAAGCTTTGCCAGTCTCCGCCCGCAAGTGAGGAGAAAACTAATGACCCTGCCTTCAATCGTAATTGCCAGCGCCGCGCGCACCGCAGTCGGCTCTTTCAATGGCCACTTTGCCAATACGCCAGCCCATGAACTGGGGGCGACCGTCATCAGCGCCGTGCTGGAACGCGCCGGCGTCGCGGCTGGCGAAATCGATGAAGTCATTCTCGGTCAGGTCCTGACGGCGGGCGAAGGGCAGAACCCGGCGCGGCAGGCGGCGATGAAGGCCGGAATTCCCCAGGAAGCAACCGCCTTCGGTCTCAATCAGCTCTGTGGTTCCGGCCTGCGCGCCGTGGCCCTTGGCATGCAGCAGATCGTTACCGGCGATGCGGCCATCGTTATTGCCGGCGGCCAGGAATCCATGTCCATGGCGCCCCACTGCGCCCATTTGCGCGGCGGCGTGAAGATGGGCGATTTCAAGATGATCGACACCATGCTGAAAGACGGCCTGACTGACGCCTTTTACGGCTATCACATGGGCATCACTGCTGAAAACATCGCACGCCAATGGCAGCTTTCCCGCGATGAACAGGACCAATTTGCGGTCGCATCGCAAAATAAGGCCGAAGCCGCGCAGAATGCCGGTCGTTTCACTGACGAGATCGTTGCTTTCACGGTCAAAGGCCGCAAGGCCGATATCGTCATCGATGCGGATGAACATATCCGCGCCGGCGCTTCACTGGAAACGATGGCCAAGCTGCGCCCCGCCTTTGACAAGGAAGGCACCGTGACGGCGGGCAACGCCTCCGGTCTGAATGATGGTGCCGCCGCCACGCTTTTGATGTCGGAACAGGAGGCGGGAAAGCGCGGTATCAAGCCGCTGGCCCGTATCGCCTCCTGGGCGACGGCAGGTGTCGATCCGCAGATCATGGGCACCGGCCCCATCCCCGCCTCCCGCAAGGCGCTGGCCAAGGCTGGCTGGTCGATCAGCGATATTGGCCTTGTGGAAGCCAACGAAGCCTTTGCGGCCCAGTCCTGCGCGGTGGTGCGCGAACTTGGTCTTGATCCTGATATCGTCAACGTCAATGGCGGGGCGATTGCCATCGGCCATCCGATCGGCGCCTCCGGTGCACGCGTCCTTAACACCCTGATTTTCGAAATGCGCCGCCGCAACGTGTCGAAGGGCCTCGCAACGCTCTGCATCGGCGGCGGCATGGGTGTCGCCATGTGCATCGAAGCACTCTGAAACCACCGCCTGACTTTTCAAAAAGCAATTCCGGTTCGGCGTGCAATAGGTTAGAAGCGGCCTCCCATTGGCCGCATTTCTGTGGCCGGTGAGCGCGACGAAAAACTTCTGCAAGATATGGAAGCATCCTCGCATATGCAGGCGCTTCAATGACAGGTCATGGAGGCCGATATGAGCCGGGTTGCTTTGATTTCCGGCGGGACGAGCGGCATAGGTGCCGCAATCGCCCGCGCCCTGCAGGCGGCCGGCTACCGCGTGGCCGTCAACTACGCTTTCACAACGGACAGGGCGGAAGCATTCCAGAAAGAAACCGGCATCCCTGCACTCCAGTGGGACGTGCGCGACTATGACGCCTGCGTCAGTGGTATTGCGAAGGTGGAGGAAACTCTCGGGCCCGTCGAAGTCCTCGTCAACAATGCCGGCATCACCCGCGATGCGATGTTCCACAAGATGACACCGCAGCAATGGCGCGAGGTGATCGACACCAACCTCGCCGGCGTGTTCAACATGACGCACCCCGTCTGGCCGGGCATGCGCGACCGCGGCTTCGGTCGCATCGTCAATATTTCCTCCATCAATGGCCAGAAGGGACAGGCAGGGCAGGCCAACTACTCCGCCTCGAAGGCAGGCGATATCGGCTTCACCAAGGCGCTCGCCCAGGAGGGCGCCAGCCGCAACATCACTGTCAACGCCATCTGCCCCGGCTATATCGGCACGGAGATGGTAAGAGCGATCCCGGAAAAGGTTCTGGCCGAACGGATCGTGCCGCAAATTCCCGTAGGACGGTTGGGTGAACCAGAAGAAATCGCGCGCTGCGTTCTGTTTCTGGTTTCCGACGAGGCCGGCTTCATCACCGGCTCGACCATGACGGCCAATGGCGGACAATATTTCGCCTGAGGCCATCCATCGCCGCCCTGCCGGCCGCCTGAACTCAGTAAACTTTCCGTGATCTCGGCTTCGATAAATTTGCGGCGCACAAAAACTTGAAGATGAAAGACAGGAAAGACAGGCCGCCTAAACCAATGAAAATACGATAGTTTTTGTATAGTTTAGAATGAGTCTAGAAAACCCTTGGCGACTCATTAATAGGTTTTTCTTGACATTGGCTGTCCTGTTTTGGTTTAAGAATGAAAACAACGTGTTGCGTCATACAGGCAGTCCATCATGCTGGTTTGCAGCTGCAATTACATCACTGATCACGATATCCGGGACGTCATTAACGAGCTCCTCGACGAGGACTGTTGGCAGCTCATCGTTCCTGCAAAAGTGTATCACGCCATGGAAAAACGCGGCCGCTGCTGCGGCTGTTTCCCGACCGTTGTCGACCTGATCATCAAAACGACTGAAGAATATCATGCCCGTCGCCACTCGACTGAGGCCGATGTTTTTGATTTTATGTCCCGCCTGAAGCAATTCCATGAAGAGAACAGGAGAGCGGACATTGAAAGGCGACAAAAAAGTCATCGAGCGGCTTAACGAGGCCCTTTTTCTCGAACTCGGTGCGGTAAACCAGTACTGGCTTCACTATCGTTTGCTGGAAGACTGGGGCTACACGAAGCTCGCCAAAAAGGAACGTGCTGAATCCATCGAGGAAATGCAGCACGCCGACAAGCTGGTCGCACGCATCATCTTCCTTGAAGGCCATCCCAACCTTCAGACGGTTTCGCCCCTGCGCATCGGCCAGAACGTCAAGGAAGTTCTGGAAGCTGACCTTGCCGGCGAATATGACGCCCGCACCTCCTACAAGAAATCGCGCGATATCTGTTATGAGGCCGGAGACTATGTCTCCATGAAGCTTTTCGAAGAACTGCTGATCGACGAGGAAGGCCATATCGACTTTCTCGAAACCCAGCTCGAACTGCTCGGCAAGATCGGCGAAGAGAAATACGGCCAGCTCAATGCCGATTCCGCCAACGAAGCGGAATAAGCACTGGCGACAGGACAGAAAAGGCGGCCCAGGCCGCCTTTTTTATTTGCCGGAAAGGTGCTGGAACTCCGCCACAACCTTTTCGTATACCGCCCGCTTGAAAGGCACGATGAGCTCCGGCAGGATTTCCATCGGCTTCCAGTCCCATGCGTCGAATTCGGCCGTGTGCCCGGTTGGCGGCGGATCGATCTGGATTTCGCTTTCATCGCCCTCGAAGCGGAACGCAAACCAGCGCTGCGCCTGCCCGCGATATTTGCCCCTGAGGCCGATACCGATCAGTTCGGGCGGCAGATCATAGTGAATCCAGTCGCTCGCTTCCGCAAGCAGGCTCACCGTTTTCATGCCCGTCTCTTCGTAGAGTTCGCGAATGGCGGCCGTCAAAGGCCGTTCGCCGTCATCGATGCCGCCCTGCGGCATCTGCCACAATTGCGGTGAACCGTCATATTCGGAATTGCCTTCCTTGATACGCCGACCGGCCCAGACGAGGCCTCGAGCGTTCAGAACCATTATTCCCGCACAGGGACGGTAAGGCAAATCTTCTGCTTTGATTGTCATGGGAAACCCGCACTGTCTCAACGCCGGAAATGGTCGCAGGCAAGGTTTACTGCCCCGCCTGCCCGGAAACAAGCGCGGAAACACCGACGATCTCAATACCGCGCCCGCCGGCCTCACGCGACCATTTCGAGATCGCCGCAACGCTTTCATCGAAGGCCGACGCAACGCCGATCGCCTGGCCATTACGCCGCGCAATCCGCTCCAGCTCGTCCAGCTTGCGCAGGATGGAAGCTTCGGTGACTTCGCCGTCGAGCAAAATATCGGCAAAGCCCTGCGGCGCGGAAATAGCCTTCGCGATCCCCCCGCTCAACGACTGCGCCGAGGAGCCATCATCCAGAAACAGCAGGCCACGCTTGCCGATGTCGCGCATGACAGGCTCCAAGGCCGCCTGCTCGGCAAGAAAGCGCCCGCCGAGATAATTCATGATGCCGGTGTAATTGGTGATTTTTGTCATGGAGCGATGCAGCCGGTCGATATTGACCTTGGCAGGGTCACCCGCCAGCAGCGTGTCCGGACCGGGATTAGTACCCGGATAACCGAAGGGTTCCAGCGGTATCTGTAGAAGAATTTCATGTCCTTGCCGGCGCGCTTCCTGCATCCAGCGTTGCAGGCTGTTGCCGCTGGCGGCAAAACCAAGCGTGACCTCCGGCGGCAGGTCTCGGATCGCTTTTTGCGACCCCGTCTGGCTGAGACCCAGCCCGCCGACCACGATCGCCACCCGTGTGCCCCGTGCGCCCGACCAGGGCCGTGCATATTGCTCCATCGGCCGCAAACCGTCCGCGCCAACGACCGGCAATCTGCCGAATGCGGTTTCTTCCAGCAGCTCCTCATTGGGCCGCGTCGCCATGCGCGGATCCTGACCATAGGTCTGGCCGCTCATCAGCACCGGCCCGTCACCCTCGCGCGGGCGGGGGGAGTACACCGATACGACATTGCCATCAGGCATTGTCTCGCGATTGATATTGGCGCCGGAGCGCCCGCTTTGCGACTGCAGAACGGCAGCGTCGCCAGGAGCCATTACCTCGGCCGGTGGGGTTTCAGGTCTCTTTTCGGCAAGCTGAAGCTGTGCATCCGGCCCGCTCGCCGTCTTCTGCAAGTTGCCGGGCGAAAGCGCCGTATAGACGGAGAGGCCGCCAATCGAAAAAACCGCAAGCACCGACAGAGCCATAATGACGGAAAAGCGCCGGTTAATACCGGCGCTTTTTTTCTGACGACCTAGAAGCGGTTTTCGCAGGTCCGAAGGCAATGAACGATCCGTCCAAACGGTTGGGCAATCGAGACAATGCGCCGGCTGACCGGCGCACTATCTTACTGCTTGTTGACCACAGCCTTGTCCGGGTTCGGCGGGAAAGACGGATCCGTCTTGGCGCCGCGCAACAGGTCCAGCGCGTAGTTGAGCTGGATGTCGTCCTTTGCTTCCGGCGGCACGTAGGCGGAGGAACCAGAACCTTCGTCCGTTTCACTCTGGCCCTTGATATGGCCGGTCAGACTGGATTCGCCTTCGGTCGTGACGCGACCCTGCAATTCCGGCGGCAAAGGCTGTTCAACTTTGATGTCAGGCGTAATGCCCGTGCCCTGGATCGATTTGCCCGACGGCGTGTAATAAAGCGCCGTGGTCAGACGCAACGCACCGGCCTCGCCGAGCGGAATGATCGTCTGGACCGAGCCCTTGCCGAAGGAGCGCGTGCCGACGACGGTCGCACGACGCAGATCCTGCAGGGCACCGGCAACGATTTCCGAAGCCGAAGCCGAACCGCCGTTGACGAGCACGATTACCGGCTTGCCATCGGTCAGATCACCGGCCGTCGCGTTGAAGCGGCGGGTCTCGTCGGGATTGCGGCCACGGGTCGAAACGACCTCACCGCGCTCGAGGAAGGCGTCGGAAACATTGATCGCCTGATCAAGCAGACCACCCGGGTTGAGGCGCAGATCGAGCACATAGCCCTTCAGCTTGTCGGCAGGCACATCAGCCTTGATCTTCTTGATCGCCTTTTCGAGATCATCATAGGTCTTCTCGGTAAAGGAGATGACGCGCAGATAACCGACATTGTCACCCTCGACGCGGGACTTGACGGCCCGCACGGCAATGACATCGCGCATGACGGTGAATTCAAGCGGCTTGTCAGCGCCCTGGCGGATGATCGTCAGCTTGATCGGCGTCTTGACCGCGCCGCGCATCTTTTCAACCGCCTGTTCCAGCTTCAGGCCGCGAACCGGCGTACCGTCAATTTCTGAAATGAAGTCGCCTGCGAGAATGCCTGCGCGGGAAGCCGGCGTGTCGTCGATCGGCGTGATGACCTTGACCAGCTCGTTCTCCATGGTCACTTCGATGCCGAGACCGCCGAATTCACCCTTGGTCTGGGTGCGCATGTCGTTGGCATCCTTGGCATTCATGAAGCTCGAATGCGGATCGAGCGAGCTGAGCATGCCGTTAATGGCATTTTCCACCAGCTTCTCGTCATCCGGCGGCGTCACATATTGTGCGCGCACGCGCTCGAACACGTCGCCAAAGATCGACAGTTCCTTATAGGTCGAAGGCCCGGCCGCCTGTGCCGGCATGCTCGCCGAATAAATCACACTCATCGCCGTGGCGCCCATAAGCCCACCGATAAGGAGAAGCGAAACCTTACGAATCATTGTGCGCCCTTCCGGTATTTTTTGCGGTCCACCACGGTTGGGAATCAACCGGTACACCATCTTTCCTGAACTCAATGTAGAGCGTTGGCCTGTCGGTTTCCAGCGCCAATGCTGCTGCACTCGCTACTCTTTTTGCACCCATGGAGGCGATGGGCTCTCCGGAGAACACGAACATGCCCTGCCGCGTCCTCACATTGTCCATGCCCGTCATCACCACATGATATCCGTTACCCGTATTGAGGATGATCATCCGGCCGTAACTGCGAAAATCTCCGGCAAATACCACGAAGCCGTCTGCAGGCGCCGTCACGATGGCTTCCGGTCCGCTCGCGACAACAATTCCCTTGGAAAAGTGGCCCGTTCCGTCCGCATCGCCGAAGCGCCGCAGCACCTCGCCGGTCACCGGCAGCTCCAGCTTTCCCTTCAAACTCGCGAAGGGATATGCGGGCGCAATGCGGTTTTTATCGGGCATTCCCGCCTCGGCCGCGGCGCGTTCCTTCTCGCGTTCCGCCTCCGAAAGACGAGCAAGACGCTGCTCTTCCGCCCGCGCCTTTTCCATCGCTTCCCGCACCGAGGTAATCTCGCCTTCGAGCGAACTGACTAGCCCCTCAAGGCTCGTCGCCTTGCTCGCAAGCTCTTCAGATCGCTTGCGTTCCGCCTCCAGTTCGGCCGCCGTCTGGGAATTCTTGCGGTCATTTTCGGCAATCAGGAGGTCGAGGCGTTTTTCCTCTTCCAGACTTGCCGTCATCATACCCGTAAGATCACCCTTTTCGCGAGCGATTGCCTGCCTGACGTCGGTCAATTCTTTGAGAGCGGCGACGAGCTTGTCGGTTTCACCGCGAATGCCGGGCACGACGGCGCCGAGAAGAATGGCACTGCGCACGGAAGCCAGTGCATCTTCAGGTGAAACGAGGAGAGCCGGTGGCGGGTTTCTGCCCATGCGCTGCAATGCGGCCAGAACCTCCGCCAGCACGCCGCGTCTTTCCCGCAATGATGCCTTGACGCCATCCTCACGGACCGAAAGCTTGGCCAGGCGATCCTCGCCGTCGCTGATCTTGGCTTCCAGCGCCTTGCGTCGGGCAGCCGATGCGATCAGTTCCTCGCGAATGCGCGCGCTGTCCTGATTGAGGGAGGCGATGCTTTCTTCGAGCGTCCTTGTCTTGTCTTCCGAAAGGCCGATGCTGTCGACCAGCTCCTCCAGATCCTGCCGGTTCTGGTCGCGGCGCTTCTCCAGCGTCTGCAGCGCATCCGGCGAGGAAGCATCGCTTGCCGCCGGGGCAGCGCCCGCATCGTCACGCGAATGGGTCGGACCGCCCCCCATGACGAAAGCAGCAATAACCGCGCCCGCAAGGGCAGCGTGCCGTTTTCGTTGAGGCGTGGTGTCCATTTGAGCTTTCTTTGATGCCGAAGCAGGAGCGCCGATATTAGGGATTTTGCCGCGATCTTCCAAGAGGCCTGAGAAAGGCCGCCGCCAAAGTCGTCCGCAGTCAGCGGTGTCGCGGAGCTTCATGTTGAAATTGAGACAATTCCCCGAAAGGAAACCCGTTCAGGCGCGGTGATAGGGATGGCCGGAGAGGATCGTGACAGCCCGATAGAGCTGCTCGGCAATCAGGATACGAACGATCTGATGCGGCCATGTCAGCTTGCCGAGATTGAGAACGGCCGCCGCCCTGTCGTAAAGCGCGGGGTCAAGCCCATCTGCCCCGCCAATGGCGATCACAAGGTCACGTTTGCCGCTATCACGCAGATCGCCAAAAAATGAAGCAAAGGCGGGACTATCAAGTGCCTTTCCGCGCTCGTCCAACAGGACGAGGACAGCGCCATCGGCCAGATGTTTCTCCAGCATCGCGGCTTCTTCGCGTTTGCGGGTCTCGGCATTGGAAGCACGGCTTTCACCCACCTCGATCACCCGCGAAAACTCCAGCCCGATCGCCGGGCCGGTCTTTGCCAGACGCTCGATATAACGGGCCGCAAGATCCTTTTCAGGGCCGGATTTCAGCCGTCCCACCGCAAAAATTGAAATCCGCATCGCAAACCTGCATTCGTCGTGACCCAACAGGGTCCCGCTCTTAACAGCATAGCCTGCGGATTCCTATGCGGCCGGTCTGATTTCCGGTCAGAGGCACCGTTTCCGAAGTCAGATTGATCTTCGGCAGAAACGATGCACTCGCTCAAAGGCTCACCGCATCAATGCAGCGTCTCTTCCGGCATATCCGGCGTCGCCCACATTTTTTCAATGTTGTAGAAGGCGCGGATTTCCGGGCGGAACACATGAACGATGATGTCGCCGGTATCGATCAGCACCCAGTCTCCGGTCTCGAGACCTTCGACGCGGGCGTTTCCGAACCCTTCATCCTTCATGTCTTTCAGAAGATGCTCGCAAATCGCCGAGACATGCCTGTTCGATCGCCCGGAGACCACAACCATGTAGTCCGCAAGCGCCGATTTTCCGGCAATGTTGAGAGAGACGATATCTTCAGCCTTGGAGTCCTCGAGGCTCGCGAGGACGGTTTCGAGGGCATGGCCGGCGGCATCGGCGCCACTGTCCTGACCCTTCGGGATAGCAACAAATGCTTTTCCCTTGGCGTGTACTGTTGTCAGAGGTTTTCCTTTCCAAGAATGACAAAACAGGCACTGCGCGACGCGATTCTCTGCGTCACACAATGAAGGTGGCATCAAAGCATTAACTTTTCAAGATATGGGCACTTCAACATCAGCCGCATACATCATTTGTGATCGGAGCTGTCATTTACGGCCGTTGCGCAGCGCCGTGGAACTGAGCGTAGAACGCGGTCCGTGAATGAAAACCCAGGCGGGAGCGCGTTTTTTCCACAGAACCCCGGCATCGTCCTCATCTATCCGCGCCTGGCTGAAGGCCTGCGCCATGGTGGAGGAGAGGTAGGACAGGGTCGAACCCGGTCGATCGATCACCGCGATTGGAAAAGTCTCGGCTATGGTGCGCCATTTCTGCCAATGGTGAAAACTCTTCAGATTGTCGGCACCCATGACCCAGATGAAGCGGACGTGCGGATTTTTTGCCTTCACCTTCGCGAGTGTATTGGCCGTATAGCTCATCCCCAGCGTTTTCTCGAAAGCCGTCACCTTGATGCGTGGATCGTGGACCAGCTTTTCGCAGGCCGCGATGCGATCTTCGAGGGACGCCAACTCCGAACGGCTTTTCAGCGGGTTGCCCGGCGTGACGATCCACCAGAGCTGATCGAGACCCAGCCTGCGCAGCGCAATCTCGGCCACAAGCGCGTGGCCTGCATGGGGGGGATTGAAGGAGCCGCCGAAAAGCCCGACGACCATGCCGCGTTCCACATGCGGCATGGTGAGATAACGTCTGTCGAGGCGCTTATCAGCGGGCAAATATCAGGTCCGTGTCTGGCCGGTGCCATGCACCCGGTATTTGAACGAGGTGAGCTGCTCGACGCCAACGGGACCCCGCGCATGCATCTTGCCGGTGGCGATGCCGATTTCCGCACCCATGCCGAATTCGCCGCCATCGGCAAATTGCGTCGAGGCATTGTGCAGCAGAATGGCCGAATCGAGTTCGTTGAAGAACCGCTCAACCACGTCAGAGTCCTCGGCGATCACCGCCTCGGTATGGTTGGACGAATAGGTGCCGATATGCTCTATCGCACCGGAAATGCCCTCCACCACAGCAACCGAAATGATTGCGTCGAGATATTCGGTGCGCCAGTCCTCTTCCGTTGCCGGCACCAGACCCGCCACCACATCACGAACAGCTTGCGAACCGCGCACTTCGCAGCCAGCTTCGATCAAGGCTTTGACGAGCGGCTCGAGATGCGTGGAAACGGCAGCGGCATCCACCAGCAATGTCTCAGCCGCGCCGCAAATGCCGGTGCGTCTCATCTTGGCGTTAACGACGATACGTTTTGCCATGTCGAGATCGGCGGATTTGTCGACATAGATGTGGCAGATGCCTTCCAGATGCGCAAAGACCGGCACGCGGGCTTCCGACTGCACCCTAGCCACGAGGCTCTTGCCGCCGCGCGGCACGATGACATCAACAGTGCCGTTCAGGCCGCTGAGAAGCGCGCCGACGGCCGCACGGTCGGTCACCGGCACCAGCTGAATGGCATGCTCGGGAAGACCGGCAATCTTCAGCCCCTCCACGAGGCAGGCATGAATAGCACGCGATGAATGTTGCGAATCCGAGCCGCCGCGCAGGATGACGGCATTGCCCGCCTTGAGGCACAAAGCACCGGCGTCCGCCGTCACATTCGGGCGGCTTTCGTAGATCACGCCGATGACGCCAAGCGGCGTACGCACGCGCTCGATCTTAAGCCCGTTGGGGCGATCCCAGGCGGCAATGACTTCGGCGACCGGATCGGACAGCGCCGCAACCGAGCGAATACCTTCAGCAATGCCGGCGATGCGGGCATCGTTGAGCGTGAGCCTGTCAACGAAAGAAGCAGCAAGACCGGCGCTCTCGGCTGCGGTCAGATCCTTCCTGTTGGCGGCAAGGATCGCCTCCTTCGACGCCTCGATGGCGGAGGCCATGGCGAGCAGCGCACGGTTCTTCTGGTCCGTGCCGGCGATGGACAACGGTCGTGAAGCAGCTTTCGCCTGAGCGCCGATGGTGATCATCAGCGCATCGATGTCATGGCTCTGCTTCACGGCCTGTTCAGGCATGGACCTCATCCTTCTTTGCATGTTTAATTTTGACGGCGGCGCCGGTCATCACGAGATCGTCGCGATGGATCATGGCCGCGCGCCCGACATAACCGAGGATCGCCTCGATCTCGTTGGACTTGTGACCGATGATAAGGCGCGCCTCTTCCGCATCGTAGCCCGCAAGACCACGAGCGACTTCCCGGCCTTCCGCACCGATAATGGCGATTGCATCCCCACGGCCGAAATTGCCCTTCACCAGTCGCACACCCGCGGGAAGCAGGCTTTTTCCGGCATAGAGCGCCTTTTCCGCGCCGGCATCCACATGGATTTCACCGGCCGGCTGCAATTGCCCGGCAATCCAGGTCTTGCGTGCCGTCACCGGCGTGCCTGATGGTGCAAACCACGAGGAGCGCGCGCCGTTTTCGATGGCCTTCAGCGGATTGAGCGTTTTGCCTGACGCAATGATCATGCCGCAACCGGCAGCGGTTGCAATCTTGCCCGCATCGATCTTGGTGCGCATGCCACCGCGCGACAACTCGGAGGCCGCACCACCTGCCATGGCTTCTATCTCGGGGGTGATATCAGCGATCGTCTCAAGGAATTTCGCGTCCGGATCGAGATGCGGCGGAGCCGTATAAAGTCCGTCAATATCCGAAAGCAGCACCAGAAGATCGGCACCCGTCATGGTCGCCACACGCGCTGCCAGACGGTCATTGTCGCCATAACGGATTTCGGTGGTCGCAACCGTATCGTTTTCATTGATGATCGGGATAGCGCCGATCTTCAGCAACTGGTTGATGGTGGCGCGCGCATTGAGATAACGGCGACGCTCCTCGGTATCGGAGAGCGTCAGCAGAATCTGGCCTGCAACGATTTCATGCCGCGACAGGCTTTCCGACCACGCCCGCGCCAGCGCGATCTGACCAACCGCCGCCGCCGCCTGGCTTTCCTCCAGCTTCAATGCACCAGAAGGCAGGCCAAGCACGGTACGCCCAAGCGCGATGGCGCCCGAAGACACGACCTGGACATCCGCGCCGTTTTTCTTCAGCGCAGCGATATCTTCGCAGATGGCATCCAGCCAGTCTTTCTTCAGACCGGTCTTTCGGTCCACCAGAAGCGCCGACCCGATCTTGATCACGATCCGATGGTGGCTCGCCAGCGGCTTGCGCGTCAGGCTCATAGGCGGTCGTCCTCTTCTTCGGCCTCGCTATCCTCATGCGGCATGGACCTGTCGGGCAGGGCAGTCTCCCCGCCCTCGCTTGCCGAAACGATGATGTCGCGAAGGGCGCGCAGCGCTTCCGTCATGCCGATATGCGCGGCGGCAGACAGAAGAAGCGGCGGACGGCCGCAGGCCTTTTCCAGTTCCTTCGCCTTCTTTTTCAGTTCTTTTTCATCGAGCACGTCGATCTGTGACAGCGCCACGATTTCCGGCTTGTCGGTCAGCCCGCCACCATAGGCGTCCAGCTCGGCCTTGACAGTCTTATAGGCCTTGCCGACCTTTTCTTCCTGTGCGGAAACCAGATGCAGAAGCACGCGGGTGCGCTCCACATGGCCGAGGAAGCGGTCACCAATGCCCACGCCCTCATGCGCGCCTTCGATGAGGCCGGGAATATCGGCCAGCACGAATTCGCGGCCGTCGATGGTCGCCACGCCGAGGTTCGGATGGAGGGTGGTAAAGGGATAATTGGCGATCTTCGGCCGCGCGCGGGTCACGGTCGCGAGGAATGTGGATTTACCCGCATTCGGCAATCCAACAAGACCGGCATCGGCGATCAGCTTCAGGCGAAGCCAGACCGTCTTTTCTTCGCCTGCAAGACCCGGATTGGCATGGGTGGGCGCCTGATTGGTCGAAGACTTGAAATAGGCATTGCCGAAACCGCCATTACCGCCGGCGGCGAGACGAAAGCGCTGGCCTTCCTTGGTGAGGTCGATGATCAGCGTCTCATTGTCTTCCTCAAATATCTGGGTACCAACAGGCACCTTCAGCACCACATCCGCGCCCTTGGCGCCGTTGCGGGTCTTGCCCATGCCGTGCTGCCCGATCGAGGCCTTGAAATGCTGCTGAAAACGGAAGTCGATCAGCGTGTTGAGACCGTTGACGACCTCAATCCAGACATCGCCGCCGCGTCCGCCATCACCACCGTCAGGACCACCAAATTCGATGAATTTTTCGCGCCGGAAAGACACCGCGCCTGCGCCGCCATCACCGGACTTGATATAGACTTTTGCTTCATCGAGAAATTTCATCGGACTGCCGTTCTATCGGTTTGCGGGCACAGCCGCCAATCGCGTTGCGCCAAACAAAAATATCGTCGTTTCGAATACAAGCGCTTCTTCACAAGGTCAAAGACTATCGTGCGGGAAGCCCCTGCGCGAGACAAGGCCGGTTTGGTGCAAACCGGCCTTGTTTTGATTGTCAGCGATGCGGCCGGATAAAATCCTCAGCCGTGATCATCGTGTCGATATGCGCCACCATGGCGGCGCGCGCCGTGGCGTAGATCTGGTGGCAGCCGGTCACCCGGAAGCCGAGTTTTTCCTGCACCCGCAGCGAAGCGGGATTATCCGCAAACACGCCGGAATGAAGGGTCACGCCCGGCATGCGGCGGAAGAACCGCTCGACCACGCCAGCCACCGCCTCGGTCATGTAACCCTTGCCCCAGTAGAAGCGGTTGAGCCAGTAGCCGAGATGCCACTCGCCGTGCCGCAATTCCACCGAGACGACGCCGATGAGGGTATCGTCGCCACTGGTAATGGCGAAATCCCAGTCGGGCAGGGTGCCTGAGGTGCGCAGGACCAACCATTCCAGCGCATCCTGCTTATGATAGGGCGCCGGAACACGAGCGAGCATCCTCGTCACAGCAAAATCGCCAAGCGATTCCGCAATGCTGCCGGCATCGGAAAGCCGCTGCGGCCGCAGCACCAGACGCCGCGTCTCGATGACGGGGCAGGGGCCGGGCGGCGCCACTGACGTAGCAGCCCGGCGGCGGGTCAGTTCGAGCGCACTCATCCCATGTCCCCCCAGCTCTTCAGCGAAACCCAGGTCTTGCGGTCCAGCCGGTACCATTCGACCGGCACCATGCCGCCGAGCGCCAGCGAACCGACCATGCCGGAACCCTGAAACTGGAAACCGCACTTCTGGATGACGCGGCGCGAAGCGATGTTGGTGACCCGGCAACGAGCATCGATCTGGTCGATTTCACGCGTGCGGAAGGCCATGTCGATCAGCGCATGCGCGGCTTCCGTCATGTAGCCCCGGTTCCAGTAGGGTTCCCCCAGCCAGTAACCGATTTCCAGCGTCTTTTCGTCTTCCTGGGGTTCGAGCGCGCAGCAGCCCAGAAACTCGCCATTGTCCATGCGGGTAATCGCATAGACGCACTTGCCAATCTCGCCAGCTTTGGAGCGTCGCACAAAATCCGCGGCGTCTTTGGCCGTGTAAGGGTGCGGCATACGCGACACCATGGTCGCGATATTGGCATTGTTGGCGAGATGGGCAAGGGCGTCGATGTCTTCTTCGTGAGGCTTGCGTAAAACCAGCCTCTGCGACAGTAAAACGGGGCAATCGCTCCTTGACCGATCGGGCCTCGGCCGCTCTTCGGGTGACCGTGATTGGTCAACCCTCAACAATTCAGCTTGCATGGTTCAGTCCCTCCATGAGGTTAAAGAAAAAGGGGAGTTGGGTGGTGCCCCATCTCCCCTGTTTTCTTGACTGAACCTGATACGTCTCAGCCGGGTCGATGGGACACCGGCTGCATATGACGCTTACCGGCTTATTCTGCGGCTTCCGCTTTCGGAGCCACGGATACAAATACGCGGCCGTTGGCCTTCGTACGGAAGTTCACGTTACCTGCGGTCAGTGCGAAAATCGTGTGGTCCTTGCCGATGCCAACATTGGCGCCCGGATGCCACTGCGTGCCGCGCTGACGCAGAATAATGTTGCCTGGAATGACAGCTTCGCCGCCGAACTTCTTTACGCCAAGGCGCTTGGATTCGGAATCGCGACCGTTACGCGAGGAACCGCCAGCTTTTTTGTGTGCCATTGGAGTTCTCCTTTAAACCTTGTTTCCCGTGTCGCGCCGATCAGGCAGCAACGATGTCCGTGATGCGGACGACAGTGTGATGCTGACGATGGCCGCGCGAACGCTTGGAGTTCTGACGACGACGCTTCTTGAAGGCGATGACCTTCTTGCCGCGATTGTGCTCGACAACTTCAGCCTTGACGATGGCGCCCTTGACAAAGGGAGCACCGAACTTGGCGTCGGCGCCTTCGCCAACAACGAGAACTTCGGTGAATTCTACAGTTGCGCCCGCCTCTGCTTCCAGCTTTTCGATGGTCAGCACGGCGTCGGCCGCTACGCGGTACTGCTTACCGCCGGTCTTGATGACTGCGAACATTTTTTATCCTTTCATGTTCGTTCCGGCTCTGCCCGCAAATGCAAGCTGGCCGTCTTTTTATCAGTCGGAATTTGGTAGAAACCCTTGGGAACAGAATGTCCCTTTGAATGTCTGCCGGTGAAGTCGCCTTTTAAGGGGCGGAATAAACGGAAGGCGCATTACGCCATCAATTTGGGTGCCGATTACGCGAGACGCCAGTTTATGTCAAGATGACGACGGCCCGAAAAGTAACTGTAACGCCAAGAATTTCATGCTTTTTCGGCGGGTGAAGCAGTCAGGTCTCGAAATTTGCCCAGCAAGTGTTTATATGGGCCTTCCAACAAGGAGCAGAAATGGCCCGCATAGACCAGACCGACGATTGGCGGGACCGCCATGCGCCGACAATTTCCGCCTTCGAGTCGCTTGCGATCGAGGCATATGGCCACCTGCCGGAAGAATTTCGCGCATTAACGAAGGATCTCATCATCGAGATCGCCGATTTTCCGACCGATGACGTGTTCGAGGACATGGCTCTCGAAACGCCTTTCGACCTTCTCGGATTATTCGAAGGACGCGGCATCTCCGAACGTTTCACCATGGAAACGGGCGAGATGGTGAACCGCATCACGCTTTATCGCCGCCCCATTCTCGACTACTGGGCCGAAAATGAGGAGACGCTGGGCGATATCATCACCCATGTCCTGATCCATGAAATCGGCCATCATTTCGGCCTGTCGGATGACGACATGGAACGGATCGAAGAAAGCGCAGACGAGGCCGCCGCCGAACGTTAAAAGACCGGCACCGAAAAACTATGGTGCCGACCCTCAAGCCACTAGTGGTCGCGTCTCATTGAAAGTGCAACCGTCTCGCTACCCACAAGACGTTTGCGCTTAATCACTTCATTAACCCGCCCCGGGTTTACGCCGTAAGAAGCTGCAATGTGGTGCTGAAACTCACCACCCCAGTACCGTAACCAAATTTCTACCGCGTCTTTTTCGGTCAATTTATAAGACTGTTGATGCATGTGATTGTCCTGTTAGGTTTTCAACCTTGGACAAACTTGACAGAAGAGTCTGTGAGCGTATTTTGCTCCGTGTATATGCTGATCCGCAAGCTTTCCAAGATATTGTGGTTTCGACACGGAGCCGAGGTTGCACCCTCGGCTTTGTCGTGCCAGCTCAGAGACCGCCCCCGAGCTCGTAAATATATGTTGGGACTCGATATTTTGAGTCAAGCTTAGGGCGATAGGCCGTATCTGTTCACTTTATGTACAACGGCAATTTCATCTCAAGACACGATGAGATTTGCAAATTTTATATTTTAAAAACATACACTTAATGTATTTTCGCGCATTTCGAACAAGGGCTGTGAATAATACGCCCTAATATTCGTTTTGTTTCAGTAACAAACAAGAAAATCGAGAGAATCAGATCGACGGACCCGAATCACTCGATTTTCTACTTCAGATCACTGCTCGCCGAGCTTGATGTCCGGGTGGTATTCCTTGCCCTCGACCACCTTGGTCACGGCCTGGCCGCAATGCATGACGCCGCTTGCGGCGTTGAAGGCATAGCTCGGCGAACCCGCGAGTTCCCAGCCCTTGTTCAGCGCCTCGGTCACCCGGTGACAGAATTTCGCGTCGTCGGGACCGGTTATGAAACGATAGACCTTCACGTCCTGTTTGCCTTTCTTTGTGCGATGATATCGGCCATGGCGACCAGCCTTTCGGCCTCAACCACATGCAGCCGCTCGATCATGCGACCGTTCATGTTGATGACGTTCAATTCCACAGATTCCGGTTTTGCGAAAGCGGCAATGATCTCGCGCGCTTCCGCGACCGCCGCCTCGTCCGGCGCGAAGCGCCCGTTGGCCGGCTCGATCTGGGCCGGGTGGATCAACATCTTGCCATCGAACCCCATGGCGCGACCCTGCTCACATTCGGCTTCGAAAGCGGCGATATCGCGAAAGTCGTTCGAGACGCTGTCGATGACGTCGAGCCCGTAGGCGCGGGCGGCAAGCACCACCTGCATCATCCACGGTACGAGATAGGTGCGTCCTGGGAGGGCCGGAACCCGCGTTTCCTTGCGCAGGTCGTTGAGCCCAATGACAAAAGCCGCAAGCCGCGCATCCGGCGTATGGGCCGCGTCAGCAATCGAGGCGGCATTCAGCACACCAAGCGGCGTTTCGATCATCGCCCAGATTTTCAGGCGCTCCGGCGCATCCGCCTCAGCCAGAAGATCGGCCACTTCATTGATATCGGCCGGCTGTTCCACCTTCGGCAAAAGAACCGCATCCGGCCGGCAGGAAAGCACGAGCTGCAAATCCGCCTTTCCATCGGGCGTCGAAAGCGGATTGATGCGGATAACGGTTTCCCGCCCGCTAAAAGGCTGCCCCAAAAACAGCTTTTCCAGATTGTCCCGCGCCTTGCCCTTCATATCGGGCGCGACGGAATCCTCCAGATCGAGGATCACCCCGTCACAATCGAGATCGCGGATTTTTTCCAGCGCCCGGACATTAATGGCCGGAACTGACAGCAGCGAACGGCGCGGTCTCACAAGAATATTTTCGGAAAAATCGACCATGCCGCACTTGTGTCAAGCTTTTGTGACATCTGCAAGCTGACAATCCACTGAATCCTCTTGCAAGCCGGAAGAAGAAGGCCCACATTCGTCTGGATAGAAAGGTTTGGATCATGCAAGGCATACGTTCGTTTTTCATCGCCGCATCCGGCATTGCAGTTCTGGCGATAGTCGCCCTTTTCACCGCGTCGCTTACGGTCGCTTTTGTCGGCGTGCTCGCGGTTCTCAGCGCTGCCCGCCTGCTTTCTGCGCGTTTGAAGCCGGCCCCCATTCCGGTCAAGCCCCGTAACCAGCGTGATATGCGCGTCTGGAACGACGGTAAGGGCACGATTATCGATCTCTGAGATCGTCTCAAATCGGCAAAAATGCCAGCGCGCCACACACGGCGTACCGAAGAACGCGGGTTTGCGCTTCTAAAGCGCTTAATTTTGCGGTATTTCCCGGCTGAAAATATCCGGCAGGCCTGTCCGCGCCGGATTATGTTCAAGGGAAACACGGGAAGCGACAGATGGAAAAATTCACCAAGCTGACGGGCGTTGCCGCGCCCATGCCGGTGGTCAATATCGACACCGATATGATCATTCCGAAAGACTATCTGAAGACCATCAAGCGCACCGGCCTTGGCAAGGGCCTCTTTGCCGAGTCGCGTTATCTTGAGGATGGCTCGCCCAATCCGGATTTCGTGCTGAACAAACCCGCTTATCAGAACGCCCAGATCCTTGTCGCCGGCGACAATTTCGGTTGCGGCTCCTCACGCGAACATGCGCCATGGGCGCTTCTCGATTTCGGCATCCGCTGCGTGATCTCCACCAGCTTCGCCGACATCTTCTACAATAACTGTTTCAAGAACGGCATTCTGCCTGTCGTCGTCAGCCCCGAGAACCTCGAAAAGCTGCTGGACGATGCGTCGCGCGGATCGAACGCCGTTCTGTCGATTGATCTGGAACGCCAGGAAATCAGCGGCCCCGATGGCGGCACGATTACCTTCGAGATCGATGAGTTCAAGCGTCACTGCATGCTGAACGGGCTTGATGATATCGGCCTGACGCTCGAACATTCCAGCGCCATCGACACGTTCGAAAAGGCGAACGCCTCGGTCCGCCCCTGGGCCTGACAACATTTCCGCTCGTCAAAAAAGCCGATCCCGTACCAAACCGTACCGGATCGGCTTTTGCTTTGCTTGAAAAGCCGTTGAGGCAGAGATAAGAAGCCCACGATCCCGTCCGGCTGCGATAAGACTTTGCATCTGCAGGACGGAAACGAGTTTGACGCCGCGCTCGCCGCAACCGAAAACCCTTCGTGATGTTTTCCGGCGCGCCGCCCAAGGAGGGTTCTCATGACAGTCCGTTCGCTTTTCCTGCTGCCCGGTGACGGTATCGGCCCCGAAGCCATGGCCGAGGTCCGCAAGCTGATCGATTATATGAACAGCGCGCACAATGCCGGCTTCACTGTCTCGGAAGGCCTCGTCGGCGGCTCTGCCTACGACGCCCATGGCGTGGCTATTTCCGATGCGGATATGGAAAAGGCGCTTGCCGCCGATGCGATCCTGTTCGGCGCCGTTGGCGGCCCGAAATGGGATGGCGTGCCCTACGAGCACCGCCCGGAAGCCGGCTTGCTGCGCCTGCGCAAGGATCTCGAACTTTTCGCCAATCTGCGCCCCGCCATCTGCTACCCGGCGCTCGCTGCCGCTTCCTCGCTGAAGCCGGAGCTGGTCGAGGGTCTCGATATCCTCATCGTCCGTGAACTGACCGGCGGCGTTTATTTCGGCGAACCGAAGCAGATCATCGATCTCGGCAACGGCCAGAAGCGCGGCATCGACACGCAGATCTACGATACGTTCGAAATCGAGCGCATCGCCAGCGTCGCTTTCGAACTGGCCCGCACCCGTGACAACCGCGTCTGCTCGATGGAAAAGCGCAACGTCATGAAATCAGGCGTTTTGTGGAACCAGGTCGTCACCGAAACCCACGCCGCAAAATACAAGGACGTTCAGCTGGAACATATGCTGGCCGATGCCGGCGGCATGCAGCTGGTGCGCAAGCCCAAGCAGTTTGACGTGATCGTCACCGACAACCTCTTCGGCGACATGCTCTCCGACGTCGCCGCCATGCTCACCGGCTCGCTCGGCATGCTGCCCTCGGCCTCTCTCGGCGCACCTGACGCCAAGACCAGCAAGCGCAAGGCCATGTATGAGCCGGTCCATGGTTCGGCCCCTGACATTGCCGGCAAGGGCATCGCCAACCCCATCGCCATGATCGCGTCCTTTGCCATGTGCCTTCGCTACTCGTTCAACATGGTGGATGAGGCGACAAAGCTCGAAACCGCAATCGCAAACGTGCTCGACAAGGGCATCCGCACCGCCGACATCATGGCCGAGGGCAGCCGCCAGGTCGGCACCTCCGAAATGGGCGACGCGGTTCTCGCCGAATTCAAGGCGCTTTCGGCGTAACGCTTGACGAAACCGGCTGGGCAGGCGGCACGTTCGCCTGTCCATCTTCTTTCGGCAGAAGATGCTCATATCTTTTGTCAGTCAGCGTCTTCAGAAATGCGACAATGGCGTCCACACGCTTGTCGTCCAGCGCCGGTGCGGATGTCAGTTCCGTCATGGCGATATTTTCAGGCACTTCCGGCGCATCCCACGTCTTGCCGGTTTCCGGGTTGATCTGGCGGCTGGGTTTCTTGCTTTTGTATTTTACATAAAACAGCACCACCGTGCGCAGGTCTCTGAACACCCCGTTGTGCATGTAGGGAGCGGTAACGGCGACGTTGCGCAATGTCGGCACCTTGAACTTGCCGCGCTCAGCCGGATCGCCGGCCACAACAGGATTTTGCGCGAGCCCGAGATCGACCGCATCCGGCTTCGAGCCGTTGGCGGCTCTCACCGCCGTGTTGGCTGGAACGCCGATGTTGAAATATTTGTGGTTGGTGAAGAGGCCGTCTTCCAGCCCCTTGGCGCCGCGGATTTCGTGGCAGGTATTGCAATTGGTGAATTGCGTCGAGGAGATCAGGACCCGACCCAGCTCTTCCTGCTCGGTCAGCTTCTCCTCACCACGCAGGAAACGATCATATTTGGAATCGAAGGTGGAAAATTCATCGGAGCGCTCGAAGCTCGCCAGCGCCTTCGTCATCGCGGCATAGGCAGTGTCGTCGCTCTCAAAAACATCCTTGCCGAACTGCGTGCCGAAAGCCGCGACATAATCCGGGTTTTCCCGGAGCCGTTTGACGACCGAGGTCTTGTCCGGCATGCCCATTTCGAGGGGATTAAGCGGCGGACCGCCCGCCTGATCTTCGAGCAGAGAGGCGCGGCCATCCCAGAATTGCCCGCCGACATACTCGCCCGCCGCATTCCTGCCGAAAGGCGGCGTGAAGCGGGCATAAGCTGCAGTCGGCGCATTGCGGTCGCCCAGCGAAATCCCATCGTCGCCGAGAGAGACGTCCCGCCCGACCTTTTCGCTCTCCCGCGCATCGGAAAAACCGGCAGCCTGCATATGGCAGGTGGAACAGGCCATGGTGCGGTTCATCGAAAGGTTGGGATCGTCGAACAGCGCCGCACCCAGCTTTTCCAGCGTTGCGTAATCTTCACCGCCGTGGACGGCCGTGCCGTCGGTTCCCAAAGGGGCCAGCAAAATGGTCGCAGCGAGAGCGGCAGAGACAAAAAATCCGGGTTTCATCATCGGTAGGCACGCTCGATATGAATGCGCGAGGGCAGGTTCGGACCGGGAAATATAAAGCGGCTTTCGGTCCGGCTGCGCTTCACCGAACATGGATCACGGCAGACAACTCCGCTCTTCCATGCCCTATAAAATGATCTATAGCACTTTCCCGTTATCCAAGCCTACAAACTTTCGCAGCTTGCTCCACTTTGCCGCAGGTCCCACGGACCAAAGCCGTTAACGGTCAACCGCCTCTGGCGATGGCATGGAAAAAGGTGCCTGAGACAAATCCTCTCCTGCCGCCCGATGGCCCCAGCGGACGACCCTGCCCGTCAGCAATCTGGGCGAAGGGCTCATCGCTGCCGGCATCAGTAACCCGCGCATAATGGAATTCATGGCCGCGCAGAACATCCCCCGCCGTGCCGAGCGGGCCGCTTGCCGCAATTGTTGCCTGCCGGTAGCCTAGATTCATCTTGCGCGTCGCAAAGCTGGTGGCATGCGACAGAAGTCCGGTCATTGCGTGGGTCACCCCATCCGCATCTTCCAATGCCTCGCCGAGCACCATGTAACCACCGCACTCGCCATGCACAGGCTTTGTCGCGGCAAAGCGGGCAATACCTGCCTTGAAACCAGCCGCATCCGCAAGCTTCCCTGCAAAAAGCTCGGGATATCCGCCGGGCAGCCAGCAGATATCACAGCTGTCGTCGGGCGCCTCATCCGCGAGCGGTGAGAACGGCACGATCTCGGCCCCGGCCGCCTGCCAATGCTTCCTAAGATGCGGGTAAAGGAAGGTGAACGCCGCATCCTCCGCCAGCGCGATACGCTGACCGGGCGGTGCGATTGCCGCATCCACCGAGCCTGAAGGCACGTCCACCGGCGCGGCGAGTGAAAGCAAGGCATCGAGATCGATGGATTTTTCCATCGCATCGGCCAGTCGTTCTATATGTGCATCGATCTCCGGATGTTCGCTGGCCTGCACCAGCCCCAGATGCCTTTCGGGCAGGATGAGCGAAGGATCACGCAGCACGCAGCCGGCAACGGGAAGGCCGATTTTTTCGATCGCTTCCGTGCACAGCGTCCGATGTCTTTCGCTGCCCGCCCGGTTCAGCACAACCGCCGCCATGGTAACGGCCGGATCGTAGTGAGCAAAACCATGGGCGACGGCAGCGGCCGTCTGCGACTGACCGGACACATCCAGCACGAGCAGCACGGGAATGCCGAACAGCCGCGCCAGATCCGCCGCCGAACCCGTGCGATTTTCCGCAACCGGAATGCCGTCGAACAGGCCCATGGCGCTTTCGATAAGAACGAGTTCCGCATCTTCCGTCTGTTGCGAAAAAAGATGTCGCAGCAAGTCTGGCCGCATGGCCCAGCTATCCAGATTAAGACCCGGTGTGCCGGTGGCGAAGGTGTGGAAACCGGGATCGATGTAATCCGGCCCCGTCTTGATACCGCGCACCTTGATACCGCGTCGGGCAAAGGCCCGGAGCAGGCCGATGGTCACGCTGGTCTTGCCGGAGCCGGAGCGTGGTGCACCGATGATGATCGCCCGCGCCGTCATGAGCCGGAGACTCCAAGACGCGCCCGCATCGAAACAATCTCGCCGATAACGATCAAAGCCGGCGCTTCGAAATTTTCCCTGATTGCATCGTCAGCTATGCTTTCCAGCTTGCCGATGAAAATCCGCTCCAGCGCAGTCGTTGCCGACATGATGACGGCGACCGGCGTTTCGCCGGAACGGCCGCCCTGCATCAGAAGACCGGCGATCGTGCCAATATTCTTCAGCCCCATGTAAACGACGATGGGTTCCCGTGTTTTCGCCAGCGCCAGCCAGTCCAGATCCTCTTCCGTGCCCGCTGCGTGGCCCGTGGCGAGAGTCACGGCGCGGCTGATGCCGCGCATGGTGGCGGGAATGCGGGCTGAAGCAAGCGCTGTGAACGACGAGGTCATCCCAGGCAATATGCGAAACGGAATGCCGGCATGGACAAGCGCCTCCGCCTCTTCACCGCCACGCCCGAAAATAAAGGGATCGCCGCCCTTCAGCCGCAGCACCTTTTTGCCTTGGCCGGCGAAATCGATCAGCGAAGCGGTAATGTCATCCTGCGTTGCGGAAGGCTTGCCGCCCCTTTTACCGGCAAAAACAATCTCTGCCTGCGGACCCAAAGCGACGACATCGTCGCTCACCAAAGCATCGCGCACGATGACGTCGGCCTGAGACAGCGCGAGCGCCACTTCCAGCGTCAGATAACGCACATCGCCCGGCCCTGCGCCCGCGAGCCAGACGTGACCGGCCTGGAAGACCGGACCTTTTGCGGCAATGCTGTTCAAAATCTGCGGTATCGACATTCTTCTTGGCTGCTTTTTAACGATGACGGAAAAAGCCGTCCCGGCTATAGAAATTCATATGGAAACAGATGGAAAGACCCTTCGCCGCGGCTGGACCACGGGCACCTGCGCGGCGGCCGCCACGAAGGCGGCCTGCGCTGCCCTTTTGACCGGCGAATTTCCTTACCCTGTCGAGGTCGAACTTCCAAGCGGCGCGAGGCCTGCATTTTCCCTCGCCACCGAGGAAAAGGGTGAAAACTTCGCCCGCGCCGGTGTCGTCAAGGATGCGGGTGACGATCCCGACGTAACCCATGGTGCGCTGATCGAAAGCACGGTGCGACGAGGTCAACCGGGAAGCGGCATCACCTTCAAGGCCGGCAAGGGCGTGGGCACCATCACACGGCCGGGCCTGCCCCTGCCACCGGGAGAACCCGCCATCAACCCCGTACCGCGCAAGATGATCGAAACAGCGATTCGAGAGGTGGCCGGAGAAAGTGCCGATTTCGAAGTCGAGATTTCCGTCCGCGACGGCGAGAAACTGGCGGAGAAAACCCTGAACGGCAGGCTCGGCATTGTTGGCGGCATTTCCATCCTCGGCACAACAGGCATCGTTATTCCCTTTTCCTGCTCCGCCTGGATCCACTCCATCTGGCGTGGCATTGATGTGGCGCGCGCGACCGGCTGCGCCCATGTGCTGGGCGCCACCGGCAACACCTCCGAAAAAGCCGGGCAGGCGCTTTACGATCTGCCGGAAACCGCGCTGATCGACATGGGCGATTTCATCGGCGGCATGCTGAAATACCTGCGCAGTCATCCGGTCGAGCGGGTGACGATTGCCGGCGGCGTCGCCAAGATGACCAAGCTCGCGCAGGGAATGCTCGACGTGCACTCCAAGAAGGGACTGGCCGATCTTGATGCGCTGGCGGCATTGGCGACGGAAGCCGGAGGAGACGAAAGCCTCGCCATTGCCATCCGTCAGGCCAACATGGTGGCGCACGCCTTTGAGCTGGCCGAACGCGCGGGGATAGACCTCGGTGCGGTCGTGGCGGAAAAAGCCTGGGTGACCGCAGCGGCGGCGCTGAAGACGCCCGCCATTGCGCTTGATATTCTGGTGTTCGATCGTCAGGGCACGCTCAAGGGGCGCACCGCCTCCACGCCGTCGCATCAGCCCGTCGCATCTTCTTTCGGAGATCGGAACCGCCGGACATAGTCGGTGCTATAAAGCGCGCTTTCACGAAAATCCGTCGAGGCAAGTCCACGTCCGACGAAGATCAGGGCCGTCCGCTCCACCGGTTCGGCTGCGAGCTTTCCTTCAATGTCGAACAGCGTTCCCCTGATAACCCGCTCATCCGGCCAGGAGGCGCGAACCACGATGGCAACCGGGCAATCGGAGCCGTAAAGTGGCGCCAGTTCTTCCACCACCTTGCCGATGGCATGAATGGCGAGATGAATGGCGAGCGTCGTACCCGTCGCACCGAAAGCCTTCAGTGTCTCACCGTCAGGCATCTTCGATGCACGACCGGAAATGCGGGTCAGTACAAGGCTCTGCGCCACTTCCGGCACCGTCAGTTCCCGCTGCAAAGTGGCGGCTGCAGCGGCAAAGGAGGGCACGCCGGGCGTGACGGTATAATCGAGACCCAGCCGCTCCAGACGGCGAATCTGTTCACCCATGGCGCTCCAGACGGAAAGGTCGCCGGAATGCAACCGCGCCACATCCTTGCCGGCCTCTGCTGCAGCCACAAACTCCGCCTCGATCTCGTCAAGCGAAAGCGCTGCCGTATCGACAATGCGTGCACCCGGCGGGCAATAATCGATGAGCGCCTTCGGAACCAGTGAACCCGCATAAAGGCACACCGGGCAGGCGGCGATAAGATCGCGCCCGCGCACCGTAATGAGATCGGCGGCACCCGGACCGGCGCCGATGAAATGAACCGTCATTGTTGTTCTCCATGTTCGATGGCGCAGCCGCTATCACGTGGGGCATCGTCAGTCGTTGCGATGGCCACCGTCACATCGCCAACCACAAGACGCGGCGCGACCAGCCTTGCATTCTCTCCGGCGGCGGCAAGCGCCGCCGCTTCGCTGACACTTGGCGAGCCGGCATGATCAAGGCTTGCCTGTGAAAATGTCATTGTTTTCGAAGCGACCGCATCGAGCCGCTCCTGCGATACGATTTCCAGCGACAGCGACAAGCTTTTTGCCGCTGCCGCAAGACCGGCTTCACCGGCTTTGAGCGGCGCAGTCGCCAGGCATTCTGCGGTCATGCCAAAAGCATGCTCCGCAGCGCGCACGGCGGCCATGACAGCATCCGCACCCGTGCCCTTGCGACAGCCTATGCCAGCCACTGTCACCATGGCTTGACCCAACTCCACTGCGTCACCGGCATTGCCGGACGCCAGCCCGACATGGAGCCGACAGCCACCACCCGCGACACATCCAGACGGATCATCGAACCGCCAAGCCGCGCATGGGCGGCAAGCAGTACCGCCTCCATTTCCAGCGTCACCGCATTGGCGACCAGCCGCCCACCCGGTTTCAGGACCTCCATGGCCCCCTCCAGCACGCCCGTTTCACTGCCGCCGCCGCCAATGAAAATCACATCCGGCTGAGGCAAGCCTTCAAAAGCTGCGGGAGCCGCGCCGATCATGACCTCAAGCCCCGGTACACCGAAAGCTTCGGCATTGCGGGCGATACGCTCCGCCCTTTCCGGGTGCTGCTCTATGGCGATCGCACGAAGCGAGGGATGCGACAGCATCCATTCGATACCGATCGAACCCGAACCGGCACCGATATCCCACAACAATTCGCCCCGCCGTGGGGCAAGAGAGGAAAGTGTCACGGCGCGGATCTCGCGTTTGGTGATCTGCCCGTCATGTTCGAACAGGCTGTCATCAAGACCACAGGTAAAAGGCAGGACGCGTGCACCCTCATCCGCAACGACGTCAATCGCCACCACATTCAGCGCATCAATATCAGCAAAGGCGAAATCGGCCGCCCTGACCTGCCGTCGCCTCTCCCGCTCGCCGCCCAGGGCTTCGAGCAAAACGAATTCCGACTGATCGAAGCCCAAATCGGACAACAATTCCGCAATCAAAGCCGGGGCGTGAGCATCCGAAGTGAGCGCAATGATGCGCGCACCGGCATGGAGATACGGCCGCAGGAGATCAATGGAACGGCCGTGCAGCGAAACGCATTCAACCGATTGCAGCGCCCAGCCAAGTCGCGCCGCCGCCAGGGAGAAGGCGGAAGGCGAGGGATGACAAACCGTCTCATGCGCCTCGACATGCCGCAGAAGCGTAACGCCGACGCCATAAACGAACGGATCGCCGGAGGCGAGCACACAAACCCGCTTGCCACGCAGCGCCACGACATCACTCATATCCGTGTCGAACGGCACCGGCCAGCGCCGTGCTTCACCACGAACAGCCGCAGCCGCCAGTTCCAGATGGCGTTTACCGCCGAAAACGATCTCGGCCGCCTCTATCGCCTTGATCGCGTTCCGGCCCAGCCCCTCGAGCCCATCCTCACCAATGCCGACGATGGAAAGCCACGGCTCCTCTTTCTTTTCTGTGGAAGCATCGCCCGTTCCGGAATATTCAGACGTCATGACACGCTCCATACTCATCCTTGGTGGCACGGCGGATGCCCGCATTCTGGCCGGCAGGCTGGCAGAAGACTCCGGCTACCGAATTCTGCTTTCCATGGCCGGTCGCACACTCTCGCCGGTCGAACAGCCGGTGCCGATGCGCAGTGGCGGTTTTGGCGGTGCCGTAGGTCTTGCGGATTTCATTCGCACCGGGGGTTTCGATATTCTGGTGGATGCCACGCATCCCTATGCGGCGAAGATTTCCACCAATGCCGTTGAGGCGGCGCGGCTTGCCAAGGTCCCGCTTGTGGCGCTTTCGCGTTCCGCCTGGCAGCGCCAGCCGGATGACACATGGCATGGTGTCGACAGCGTCGAGCAGGCTGTTATTGCGCTCGGCAGCGAAGGCCGGCGCGTGTTTCTGGCTTTGGGACGGCAGGAGCTGCTTCCTTTCGAAGCCGCGCCCCAGCACAGCTATCTCATCCGCAGCGTTGACCCCGTGGAGCCGCCACTGAAACTGCCGCATGCGCGCTACATCACCGCGCGTGGTCCTTTTGCGCTGGATGATGAAATCCGCATGCTGGAAGAAAACCGCATCGAGACATTGGTCTCGAAAAATTCCGGTGGCAGCGCCAGCTATGGAAAGATCGAGGCCGCAAGACGGCTCCGCCTGCCGGTCATCATGATCGAGCGGCCGCGAAAGCGAAACGACGCGTCCATGAATGATGTGACGGTGCCGGATATTGCAGCTGCGCTCACCGCCATCCAACATCAGCTCTCTCTTCTCGAAAAACGCGGCGAATAAACCAGCGGTTCTTTGCCGGATCGTTCAATCAGACGGGTTTCAACCGAACCGACGATGATGCAGGTGGCCATGTCAGCCATGTCGCTCGAGGCTTCCGAAAGAGGTATCACCCGGATACGCTCATCCGCCCGGCCTGCTGCCCGACCGAAGATCACCGGCACAGAACCGGGCAAATGCGCCCGCAACAGATCAAAAGCGGTACCGAGCTGGTGCGGACGCGCCTTGCTGACGGGATTGTAGAAAGCCATGACAAACCCTGCTTCCGCCGCCGCAATCAGCCGTTTTTCAATGATGCTCCAGGGCTTCAGATTGTCCGACAGCGAAATGGCGCAGAAATCATGGCCAAGCGGCGCGCCGGCCCTCGCAGCGACCGCCAGCATGGCGGTCACGCCGGGCACGACGGAAAAATCGATCTCGCGCCACTCGGAAGGACCGCTTTCGATCGCCTCGCAAACTGCCGCCGCCATGGCGAAAACGCCGGGATCACCGCCGGACACCACGCAGACCTTGCCGCCGGAAGCCGCAAGCCGCAAAGCCTGCTCGGCGCGGGAAATCTCCTCGCGATTGTCGGACGCATGGCGACGCTGGTGCGGCCCAAGCGAAAGGCGATCGAGATAGGGAATATAACCGAAGAAATCCTCCGAGGCATCGACAGCGGCAAGCGCCTCCGGCGTCACCTGCGCCGCACTACCCGGGCCGAGGCCGACAACGACGAGCCTGCCGGTCATGGCTTTTCACCTGCAGAGGGCCTCGTTTTCCAGCCCGGCACCAGAACCAGTGAAAAATAGGGCGCAGGCGATGCATCACGTTCGATGAGCCGCACCGCATGGCTGTTGGCCATCGTGCCGCGCTCGACATAAAGCGCTTCTTCAAGCTTACCGGCCTTTTCCAGCGCCCGGCGAATCTTTGGCAGGTTGCGCCCCACCTTCATGATCACCGCACCGTCCGTGCCGGACAGACGTTCCGTCAGAACATCTTCGCCAAGCGTGCCGGGAAGGACGCTCAAAATATCATCGCCCTGCACCAGCGGCAGACCGGCCATGGACCAGCAGCCGGACATTGCCGTGATACCCGCAACGACCTCCGCCGGGTAGGACGGAGCAAGCCGCAAATGAAGGTGCATATAAGAACCGTAAAACAGCGGATCGCCTTCCGACAGCACGGCAACATTGCGCCCGGCCTCGAGATGCACGGCAATATCCTTCGCCGACTGATCGAAAAAGGCGACGATCGCATCGCGATAATCGCTGCCGTTTTTGTCGCTTTCGACGGTTACCGGATAGACCAGCGGCATTTCCAGCGTACCGGGGCGAATGAAGGCTTCGACAATGCCACGACCGTTACCGCTGCCACCCTTTTTGCAGAAGAAGGCGAGCACATCGGCATTTTCGATGGCACGAACGGCTTTCAGCGTCAGAAGTTCGGGATCACCGGGGCCGGTGCCGACGCCAACGAGTTTACCTCTGGGGTTTTCAAAAAGAGCCGCGCTCACAGGCCAGCCCTCGCAACCGCGTTGATGGCGGCAGCCGTCATCGCCGAGCCACCCATGCGTCCCTTGACGATGGCATAGGGAATGCCGAGCGAACTTGCTTCCAGCGCGTCTTTCGATTCCGCCGCACCGACAAAACCAACGGGCATGCCGATGATGGCGGCGGGGCGCGGCGCGTCTTTTTCCAGCATTTCCAGAAGATAAAACAGGGCCGTCGGCGCATTGCCGATGGCGACCAGCGCGCCATCCAGCTTCTCGGCCCAGAGATCGAGTGCGGCGGCGGAACGGGTATTACCGATCTTTTGCGCTATCTCAGGCGTGCGCGGATCGCGAAGGGTGCAGATCACATCATTATCAGCCGGAAGACGGGCACGCGTCACGCCGTGGGCCACCATTTCCGCATCACAGAGAACGGGCTTGCCAGCAAGCAGGGCACCACGTGCAGCGGCGACGAAATCGGGCGAAAAACGGAAATGGCTGGCCGCCTCCACCTGCCCGCAGGCGTGGATCATGCGAATGGCGATATCCGCCTGCTCTTCGGTAAAGGCGGACAAATCCGCTTCTTCGCGAATGATGGCGAAGGAGCGCTCATAGATCGCATTGCCGTCGCGAATATAGTCATAGTCGGTCATCGGTCATCCTGTCGAAGCGCCGCACCGATCGCCTGTTTGCCCAGCCGGGCAAACAGGGTAGCGGCGTTTTCCCCGGGCTTATGTTCTTTTTCGTAAAGACGGGCAAGCCGCGAAAGCACCGTCCTCTGATGCGGGAAAGGTAAAATGCCATCCGGCACATCGCCGGGGCGGCCTGCAATAGAAAAGACCAGGCCATCGGCAGTGCCGGAAAAAGTGAGAAGCGACGGCGCGGGATGAGCGCAACCCTTACCACAGCCGGAAATATGCAGCGTGAAGGAGCCATCCAGCAATGACGCGCATTCCTCAGACGCAAAGGCGGCCAGTTCATGGGTGGGAAGAAAAGCCGAAGCGCAGCCCGGCGCGCCGGGACAGACGGCGATGGAGGAGCGCGCGTCACCTGCCGTCGTTATGAAACCGGACTCCCCTGCAATCTCCAGCAAGGCGTTGCAAGCGGATGACGATCCAAAAAATAGCAGGCTATGGTTTGGGGATGGCCGTAGAGCCTTGATGTCGAGCGTACCGGCCCGTTCGCAGAGATGAGACAAATCGCAGGCCCGGATTTGCCCGAAAGCAGGCGCGACAGCAACTGCAAAGCAGTCCTTTCCCGTCGTCATCAGTCCCAGAGGGGCAGAAGCCACCCTGGCTTCGTCCGCAATCACCCGATCGAGCAGGCGATCTCCGCAAACTGTCTTTATGGTCGAATGGTCCAGATCGCGGCCACGGGTAAGCGGTCCCTTGCCGGCCAGAAAGGCGAGCAGCGACACGACGGCGCCCGCCGCCGCGCCCGTCTCGACCAGTCCCGCATTCAGCGCCCTGCTTTCCGGCCCGCCAACGAGCAATCGCCAGAAGGTCCGACCATCAAGTGACAGTGCTTTCAGGCGAATATCGGCCAGCAAATCTCCCATGGAGAGGTGCCCGCCGCCATCAACGACGACAGACATTTTAGCGGCAAGCTTCTCATGGAGAATGAGCCTGTCAGCCCCTTTTCGAATCTCTGCGGCGAGTGGGCGGCCATCAGCGATTTCCGCGTCATCCCGACCGGCGAGAGGCGAGGTCTCAACTGCCAGTCCCTCACGCAGCGGCAAATCCAGCGCCAGAACATCTTTTTCCAGGGCGCGGGCGCTTTCCGGCGTCAGGCCGCGAAATTGCAGGCTGCCGCGCGCGGTAATGTCGATCAATCCGTTGCCATGCAGCTCGGCAAAATGGCAAAGCACCGCCATATCACGCGGGCCAATATCCGCCTCGAAAGCGATCCGCGACAAAAAACCGTCTCCGGTGCGCATTGGAACGGAGAGGGCCGGGCAGAGGCCACGGCGGCCAAAGGGCTGGACGGGATCGGCAGCGGCCATCATCACGCCTCCACCCTTTGGGGCCGCGGCATGATGAGCATTTCAAGTTCCGCATCCACAGCATTGCGGCGGCTATGCCACAACCCACGACGGCGGGCGGATAAAAACCGTTCTGCCATCACTTGCGCCGCTTTCGGATTTTCCCGCAGAATGAAATCGCGCACGTCCTCATTGCCGAAATAGGCGTCGTAAAGCGCCTCGATCAACGAGGAGGACACCGCATGTGTGGTTTCGGCAAAGCCGATCAGCCGGTCCACCGTCTCGGCGAACTCCGCCGCCCCGCGCGGACCATGCCGCATCTGGCCTGCAATGAAGCGTGGATTGACGGCGCGCGCGCGCACCACCCGCGTCAGCGCCTGCGTCATTGACCTTGCACGCGGGCGTGCCGGATCTGTGGTATCCAGCGCCACGATGTCAGCGACCCCGCCAAGCACGGCCTTCGCAGCGGAAAAGCCGCCAATGAAGGCGACATCGGAAGAACCATCGAGAAGGTCACGACCCGGATCATCGCCGGTATGAACCAGAAGCTCAGCCCGCCTGACCAGCTCCACAAAACCGGTATCTTCGAAAATCTCCAGCCCGTCCGCACCACCGAAAGCGTGGCTCGCCGCCTCGAGATAGGCCTGCCCCAGCTCCTCGCGTTCTTCCCATTTCCCGCTCGCAAGCTTTTCTTCGATGCCGGCACCATAGGTGCCGGGCGCGGAGCCGAAAATGCGCGCCGGAATATGCCCGAGCGCGACGGCCTCTTCCGCGAGAGGATTGTCGCCCGGCGCTTCCTCCCGCCGCGCAACGGCCTTGGCGGCGGCGTCGAGAAGCGCGATCAGTGCCGGAAACATATCGCGGAAAAGGCCGGATATGCGAAAGGTGACGTCGACACGCGGCCGCCCCAGGCTCGCCGGCGGCAGAACCTCGATGCCGGTGACCCGGCCGGTGGCGAGATCGTGGATCGGTCTCGCCCCCATCAGATGCAGCGCTTGGGCCACATCCTCACCGCCATTGCGCAGACTGGCGCTGCCCCACAGATCGAAAACCAGATGTTTCGGCCAGTCGCCGTGGGACTGCAGATGATGGCGCAGCACCTCTTCGCCCGCCATTTTGCCGAGCTCGAACGCCGTCGGCGTCGGCATGGTGCGCGGATCGGCGGCATAGAGATTGCGGCCCGTGGGCAGCACATCGAGCCGTCCGCGCGCAGGTGCGCCGGAGGGGCCGGGGGCGATATGCCGGCCATCAAGCGCAGCCAGCAGGGCAGCTTTTTCCGATTTGGCGCTTTCAAGCCTCAGAAGATCGGTCTCGGCTTCGGCACAGCGGCCAAAAACATGCTGGCCGTCCTTGATGGCGAAATCCTTGAGGTCGCACAGAAAGGCGTCGATGCGCGACAGGGCCGCATCGGCATCATCCTTCACACCCACGCCCGCCTCAGCTGCAAGCCCAGTCTCCAGCGCCTTTTCGACAATCAGTTTCGCCAGTCGGTCACGCCGGCGGCGATCCAGCCCATCCGCCTGCGCATATTCATCAACGAGCTGTTCCAGCGCCGACTGTTCCGGGGAAAGCCCGGCATTGACCAGCACCGGTGGAACATGGCCGATGGTCACGGCCGCGATACGCCGCTTGGCGACCGCCGCTTCGCCTGGATTGGAAACAATGAACGGATAGACTACGGGCAGCGAGCCGGTGACAATTTCGGGAAAACAATCACGGGAAAGCGCGACCGTCTTGCCCGGCAGCCATTCCAGCGTGCCGTGCGCACCCACATGCACGATGGCATGCGCATCTGCGACCCGCTGCATCCATGCACCGAAAGCGACTAACGCGTGACGCGGCGGCAGGGCAGGGTCGTGGTAATCCACCCGGCGATCCTCGTTGCGGCCCCGGTCGGGCGCGAGCGCCACGAATACTTCGCCGAAACGGGCGACACGAAACCGGAATGCACCATCAACCAATGCGTCGTCGTCGGTTGCTGCGCCCCATGTCGCATTTACGGATGCGGCAGCTATAGGTGGCAGGGTGGAAAAAAAGCTCTCATAGACGGAAAGACCAATCGTCGCTTCCTGCTTTTCGACGCGGTCGAGCAACGCCCGCGCGGTTTTAGGAATATCCTCGACCGCATAACCTGCGCCAGCGAGATCGCGCAGCATTTCGAGAACGCTTTGCGGCACATCAAGACCGACGGCATAACCGGTTCGCCCGGGCGCCGCACCGGGATAATCCGGCATCAGAATGACGATCCGGCGATCCCGTGGAGCGGCATGCCGCAGCCGCAGGAAAGCGGCGATGCGATTTGCCACCTGCTCGACGCGATCGGCCTCGGGTACATTGAGCAAACTCGCGCCACCATCCATTCGCGCCTGTTTGAACGAGATCGCACCGGCAAGAATCCGGCCATCCAGTTCCGGCAGAACGACATGCATGGCAAGATCGGAGGGATTGAGACCGCGCGCATTTTCCGCCCAGCCGTCCCGTCGCGTCGTCGCCATCACTACCTGAAACACCGGCACGCCGAGCCGGTCGAACAGTGTTTTACCCTCGTCATCCGTCTGGCTGGCGAAGGCGGTGGCGGCAATGATGGCGGCGGGTTTGAGATCTGGCAGCACCGTTTCGAGGAAACGGATCGCCTCGCAATCCTTCAGGCCGCTGACAAAAATCGGCAAGGGTGCAAAACCGCGCTGCGAGAGCGCTTCGAAGAGCGCATCCACAGGTGCAGCATCTGCCGCCAGAAGCATGGAGCGGTAAAAGAGGATCGGCAAAAGGGGCGCACCGGCGGGAAAACCCTCGCAGGCTTCCGCCCGATCCATGACGCCCCTGCCGGGTCGGTAGAAACCGGCTTTCGGCAGCGGTTCAGCCTCGATATCCGGCCATGTCTCACCATTTGCAAGGGAGGTAAGACCACCGGCAAGCCGGCCCATATTCTCCTGCCCACCCTCGCGGAAGAAGGAGAGGGCAGAGGCCAAGATCCGCCGATCGACGGTTGATGCCGCTTCAAGCTTTTCATCTCGGTCGCTGCATTCTCCCGGCAGGAGCAGCAGCCTTATTCCGCGCCTGCGCGCCAGAATGGAAAGCTGATCGACACCGTAGCGCCAGCGTTCTGCACCGCCGAGAATCCGGATAAGAATAACCTTGGCGTGTTCCGCCGTCTTTTCAATCCACAGATCGACCGACATCGGGTGCCGAAGCTCGGACAGGTTGGCGGCGGACAGGGAGGGTAGTGTACTCTCGGTTCGCCGCCAAGCCTGTTCCAGCCCGGCCAGATCGCTTGCCGAAAACGATAGCATCACCACATCCGACCGGGGCTGGTTGAGATCAACCGGCTCTATCAGGTCGTCCAGAGACGAGGATGTGGTGGCGAGAATATGCATCGTCAGGCGGCCAGCATCTGCTCGATCTTCTCGCGATTGAGGCCCTTTTCACCGATGACGACGAGACGGCTGCGGCGTTCTTCACCCGCGGCCCAGGGCCGGTCGTAATAGTGGTTGACGCGGCTGCCGACAGCCTGCACCTGCAGGCGCATCGGCTTTGCGGAAACTTCGATGAAGCCCTTGATCCGCAGGACATTTTCCGCAGCAGCCGTCTCGGCGATACGGATAGCCAGCGCTTCCGGGTCGGTGACGGCCGGCAAATCGATGACGAAGCTGTCGAAATCGTCATGCTCGTGGTCAAGCTCGCCATCATGGTGGGTGCGGCGGTTTTCGATATCCTCTTCCACCGCAAGGCCAAGACCGATCAGCACGGCGGGATCGATAGCGCCATTGGAGGCCACGACGATCTTTGCTGCCTTCGGCAGATGTTCGAGAATATGCGCCTTGGCCTTGTCCAGGCCGGCATCGTCAAGAAGATCGGCCTTGGTCAGCACAATAAGATCGGCGCAGGCGACCTGATCCTCGAAAACCTCTTCAACCGGGTCATCATGATCGAGCGCCTCGTCATTGGCCCGCTGAGCGGCGAGCGCTTCCATGTCATGCGCCACCTGCCCTTCGGCGAGGGCAGCGCCATCCACCACGGCCACGACGGCATCCACCGTCACACGGCTCTTGATGGCCGGCCACTGGAAGGCCTGCACCAAGGGCTTCGGCAAGGCAAGGCCCGAGGTCTCGATGAGGATATGCTCCACCTTCGGCTGGCGGCTCAGAATCTGTTCGATGGCGGGCTGGAAATCATCCGCCACCGTACAGCAGATGCAGCCATTGGCCAGTTCGACGATGTTTTCTTCCGGGCAGCTTTCAATGCCGCAGCCTTTCAGAATCTCGCCATCGATGCCGATATCGCCGAATTCATTGACGATGATCGCCAGCCGCTTGCCGTCAAGCTTTTCGAGAAGACCGCGCAGCAGCGTGGTTTTGCCGGCCCCCAGAAAACCGGTAACGATGGTGCAGGGAACGCGGTCCAGAAGGGTGCTCATGATCTCTCCTCGGTAAAATCGAATGGGGGAATGCGCGCCACCATGCCGCGCTTTAATGGTTCGGGGCGGCCGCGCCAGGGCATCAGACCATCGGGGGCGGCGGCCAGCAGCCGCGCGCCGGTCAACAAATCTTCCGCATCACCGGTCGTCAGCCCGCCGAATACATAGGACCAGCCATTGGCGCTGCGCAGCACGGCGCTGAGGCCGCGCTTGCAATTGGCAAGACAGTTGACGGAACGAACGGTGACACCCGTTTCCTCCGCCTTTGCCATGACGGCATCGGCGAGACGCGAACCGGGGCGCGGTTCGGCATTGGCGTCGGCTTCATCGCGACAGCTTCTGCAAATGAAGACGGTCACGCCGGACGCCGTTTCGTCCTGCATGTTTCCACTCGTAGAAGAATATGTCGCTGAAATATCCAAACCGTATCGTTTCCCGCGCCTTGCAAAAAATCTCGGGGTGCGGATGTCGAAAACGGCATGCGGGCAAGCGCAAACCGGATGTTCGATCTAACCGACTGACCGGAGCACCCCGCCCGGCAGACGTTTTTCCTGAAACGGCAGGTCTCCTGGCTCGCGGCTTTACACCCTGACACCGCCTTCCCGAACCATCTTCAAGGGTCCAGTGGCTTTACGGTGCGGGCTTACCGCTTACAGTTGCGGGGGCAGCCACGGAATGACCCGGTAATCGGGTTGGAACCGTGTTCCCTCTTAGCTTCTCCCGTTGCCGGGAAAAGACCGTCAGTCCGTTACCCTTAGGCTGAACGGACGTGAGGGTCAATGCTGCGGGCCCTGCGGCGGCACATTGCCGGGTGCGGCAAATTGGGTATAGTCGCCGCTCCGAATGGCGGGGGCACCGGATCTCGCACAGCTGGATGAAAAGGAAAATGCAATGACACGCGACATCAGCGACAGCGAAGCCGAACGCCACCGGCAGAAAATGGTCAACCGCAAGACGGTGCAGGATGCCGAAGTTGCGGAAAAGACCATCGAAAAAGGTCTGCTGATGATTAATACCGGCCCGGGCAAGGGCAAATCCACCGCCGCTTTCGGCCTTGCCCTGCGCATGCTCGGCACTGGACGCAGGGTCGGCGTGGTGCAATTCATCAAGGGTGCATGGTCGACAGGAGAACAGCAGGCGCTGACCTTGTTCGGCGACAAGGTTGCCTGGCGCACCATGGGCGAGGGGTTCACCTGGGACACGCAGGATCTGAAACGCGATGTCGCAGCGGCGGCAAAGGCCTGGGAAGAAGCCAAGATCCTGATGGCCGACGAAACCATCGGCCTGCTGATCCTCGATGAGCTGAACATCGCACTCCGCTACGATTACCTGCCGCTGGAGGAGGTGGTGGAAACGCTTTCCAGCCGCAGGCCCGATCTGCATGTCATCGTTACCGGCCGCAACGCCAAGCAACCGCTCATCGACGCCGCCGACATGGTGACGGAAATGACCCTCGTCAAACATCATTTCAAGGCGGGCGTGAAGGCGCAGGCGGGGATAGAATTCTGACATGGCTGCACGCGTGCTGATGTTTCAGGGAACCGGCTCGGATGTCGGCAAATCGCTGATGGTGGCCGGCCTTGCACGGGCCTTCGTCAGGCGCGGCCTGTCCGTCATGCCGTTCAAGCCGCAGAACATGTCGAACAATGCGGCCGTGACCGCCGATGGCGGCGAGATCGGCCGCGCGCAGGCGCTGCAGGCGCGGGCGGCGGGCGTGCCGCTTTCCGTGCACATGAACCCGGTGCTCCTGAAGCCGCAGAGCGAAACCGGCGCACAGGTGGTCGTGCAGGGCAAGATCGCCGGCAATGCCAAAGCGGCCGATTACCAGCACATGAAGGCCGGACTGATGCCGCGCGTGCTGGAAAGCTTCGAGCTCCTGAAACAGCAGGCCGATCTGGTGCTGGTGGAAGGGGCGGGCAGCGCGTCCGAAATCAACCTGCGTGCCAATGACATCGCCAATATGGGATTTGCGAGAGCTGCGGACGCGCCTGTGATCCTGATCGGCGATATCGACCGGGGCGGCGTCATCGCCAGCCTCGTCGGTACCAAAGCCGTGCTCGAAGCTGAAGACGCGGCGATGATCGAAGGTTTTATCGTCAACCGCTTTCGCGGTGATCCGGCCCTGTTTTCGGACGGCATGCGGATAATTGCGGAAAAGACCGGCTGGGCCTCCATCGGGCTTCTGCCGCATTTTGCCGACGCCGCACAATTGCCGGCGGAGGATGCTCTCGGGCTTTCCGGCCCGGCTGAGCGGAAACCTGGCGCGAAGATCCGCATTGCCGTGCCGATCCTGCCGCATATTTCCAATTTCGATGATCTCGATCCCCTGGACATGGAACCCGATGTCGAACTGATCCGCGTGCGGCCGGGCGAGACAATTCCTACCGATTGCCGTCTGATCCTGCTGTGCGGTTCGAAATCCACTATCGCCGACCTTGCCGTGCTGAAGAATGCTGGCCTGGACATTGATATCAAGGCGCATGTAAGACGCGGCGGCTATGTTCTGGGCCTCTGCGGCGGATACCAGATGCTTGGAAAAACAGTTGCCGATCCTGACGGTATCGAAGGATCGCCAGCGACGGTCGAGGGAATGGGCCTGCTGGATGTCGACACGGTTCTGACGGGCGACAAGCGGCTCATTTCCGTTCGCGGCACGAGTTTCGACGGCATAGATTTATCCGGCTACGAAATGCATGTCGGCGAAACCACAGGCATGACGGACCATCTGCCGTTCTCGACGCTCGATGGGCATAATGATGGCGCCATCTCGGCCTCTGGCCGCGTCTTCGGCACCTATATTCACGGTCTTTTCGCGGATGATCGCCAACGCGGCGCATGGCTGGAGCGTCTCGGCGGGCAGGGCGCGGACCTGAACTATGATGCGCAGGTGGAGACTGTTCTCGATCATCTTGCGGTCCATATGGAGCAGCACCTCGACCTCGACCGTCTGCTGGCTATAGCGCGATAAGGATCGCCAGAAGTCCGAACAGGCCGATCAACAGCAGATCGGCCACCCGCGCCAGTCGCAGCGCCCTGCGAATATCCTCCGCAACAAGCGTCGCCCTCCCGCCTTCACCCATGAAGCGCGCCTCCATCATCTGCCCGCCATAGGAGCGCGGCCCTGCAAGCGCGAAGCCCAGAGCGCCGGCCAGCGCCGCCTCCGGCCAGCCGGCATTGGGGGAACGGTGGTGATGGGCATCGCGACGTATCGCGGCAATGGCCCCGCCGGGTGATGCGCCCTTCACGAAAAACGAAGCGGCCACGAAAAGACCGCCGCTCAGTCTCGACGCCGGCAGATTGACCAGATCGTCCAGCCGGGCGGACGCCCAGCCGAAGGCCTCATGGCGGGGTGAGCGATGGCCGATCATGCTGTCAGCCGTATTGATTGCCTTGTAAGCCGCGCCGCCCGGCAGGCCCAGGAGACCGAGCCACAGGGCGGGTGCAACGATGCCGTCGGAAAAATTCTCGGCCAGACTTTCGATCGCCGCCCGGCAGATCGCCGCCTCATCAAGCTTTTGCGGATCGCGCCCGACGATCATCGATACCGCCTTGCGGCCACCGCCCACGCCCTCGCGCTCCAGAGCAGTGGCGACAGCCTCCACATGCTGCTCAAGACTTTTCTGCGCCGGAAGCGAAGCGCCCAGCACGGCAACCAGCAAAATGCCGAAGGGCAGAAAAATCAGGGTGGATTGCGCAAACCACGCAACAAGCAGCGTCAGCCCGACGAAACCGGCCAGAGCCGCCACACCTGCCGCCTTGCGCTGTGAAAATGACTCGTTCTCCCGGTTCCATTTTTTGTCCAGCAGCGCGATAAGCGAACCGACCCAGGTTACGGGATGGCCTATGCGTTTGAACAGCCAGTCCGGATAACCGGTCAGGCGTTCGATCAAGAGCGACAGGAAAGCGAGAGCAAAGAACATGGGTGAAACAGTACCAGAAAAGGCGCGGGCTGCGATCCGTCACGGCGGCAATCTCGGCAGGGCGCGTCTGATGTTTCCTGAAGCGCCGGCACCGTGGATCGACCTTTCGACCGGGATCAATCCGCACTCCTATCCGCATTCGGCCGTTCCCGCCAGCGCATTCACCCGCCTGCCGGAACCGGATGCCGCCGAAGAATTGAAACAGCTGGCTGCAGCCCATTTCGGCGCGCCTTCCGCCCGGCATGTGACGCTTTCCCCCGGCACCCAGATGCTGATGCCATTACTGGCTCAGATTGCACTTGCTCGCGGGGCCAAGAGCGGCGCCGTGCTTTCACCCGCCTATGCGGAACATGCCCGGACCGCACGTATGGCCGGACTTGCCGTAACCGAGTTGGAAAACACCAGGGAGCTGTCGGCTCACGACTATGCCGTGGTGGTTAATCCCAACAATCCCGATGGCCGCATCACGGATCGCGCAGCGTTGCTGTCGCTGGCCGAAGCCATGCGCGACAAGGGCGGGCTGCTCGTCGTGGACGAAGCCTTCATCGAGACGGGAGGAGGTGCAGAAAGCCTCGCAAATGCAGCCAGCCAGGATGCGCTGGTGATCCTGCGCTCTTTCGGCAAATTTTATGGTATGGCCGGCGTTCGGCTGGGTTTCGCCATTGCGAAGCCCGATATCGCCGCTGAACTTGAAGCGCGGCTCGGCCCCTGGGCGGTTTCCGGCCCTGCGCTGCATATCGCAACACAGGCTCTGGCAGATGGAAAATGGCAATCGTCCATGCGTCTGCGCCTTGCCGAAGACACCCGGCGCATGAACGACATGCTGGAAAAAGTGGGACTGGCGATTGCCGGCGGTACGTCCCTTTTTACTCTGGCGCGGAACCCTCGCGCCACCGAACTGTTCAGCCATCTTGGCCAACACGGCATTCTGGTCCGCATTTTTGATGAAAGGCCGAACGACGTGCGTTTCGGCCTTCCCGGGAGCGAAACGGAGTGGCAGCGCCTTGAGGAGGCGCTGTCATCCTTTGGTTATTCCTCGAAGGTGTAGGTCTCGATCGACTCCGGCTTCATTTCGATGGAGAAGCCCGGCAGTTTCGGCGGCATGTAAGCGGCGTTTCTGATATCGCAGGGTTCGATGAAGTGCTCGTGCAGGTGGTCGACATATTCGATCACGCGGCCTTCCTTCGTACCAGATACCACCAGATAGTCGATCATCGACAGATGCTGCACATATTCGCAAAGGCCGACGCCGCCGGCATGCGGCCAAACCGGTAAATTGTATTTGGCGGCGATCAGGAGAACCGCCAGCACCTCGTTCAGGCCACCCATGCGGCAGCTGTCGATCTGCACCACATCGATCGCGCCTTCAGCGATGAACTGCTTGAACATGATCCGGTTCTGGCACATTTCGCCCGTCGCCACCTTCACCGAGCCGATGGCAGCACGAATTTTGCGATGGCCAGCGACATCATCCGGGCTGGTCGGTTCTTCGATGAAGAAGGGCTTGGAAAAGGCGAGCTTATTCACCCACTCGATTGCCTGATCAACTTCCCACACCTGATTGGCATCGATCATCAGGTAACGGTCGGGACCAATCACCTCGCGGGCTATGGTAAGACGGCGAATGTCGTCTTCCAGATCACGGCCGACCTTCATCTTCACATGGTTGAAACCGGCATCGATGGCTTCCTGGCAAAGACGGCGCAGCTTGGCGTCGTCATAGCCAAGCCAGCCGGCCGACGTGGTATAGCAGGCGTAACCTTCGTTCTTCAGCGTCTCGATACGTTGCTTCTTGCCGCTTTCGGCTTTTTTGAGGATCGCGAGCGCATCGTCGCGGGTGAGCACGTCGGTCAGATAGCGATAATCGACGATATCGGCGATTTCTTCCGGGCTCATATCGGCAACAAGCTGCCACACCGGCTTGCCCGCCTTCTTGGCCAGCAGATCCCATACCGCATTCACAACGGCGCCGGTGGCGAGATGCATCGCGCCCTTATCCGGGCCGATCCAGCGCAGCTGGCTGTCGCTCGTCAGATGCCGCCAATATTTGCCCGGATTCTCGGTAACGGTAGCAAGATCGGTGCCGACCACCAGATGACGCATCGCTTCGATGGCCATGCAGCAGATGTCATTGCCGCGGCCGATGGTGAAGGTCAGCCCGTGGCCTTTGAGACCCGCCTCATCGGTATCAAGAATGACGTAAGCCGCCGAATAATCCGGGTCGGGGTTCATAGCATCCGAACCGTCGAGACTTTGGGAGGTCGGAAAACGCAGGTCGAAAACACGCAGATCAGTAATTTTGGTCATGGCCGGTCACTCGCGGTCAGTGTCAAAGGAAATCGTTCAATCGTGGTGGAAGGTCTCTTCCATCATCGCCCACCACTCGCCTTCCTTGCGGCTTTCGAGTGGTTGCTGGCAGGGAATCGTGAAGGACCACCATTCCTGGTTCTTGGGGCTTGCAGCCATCTTCGCCATGTCGGCGCTGATATCGGTGCCGTAATATTCCCAATAGCCGAAGAGCAGATTTTCCGGCTCGCGCAGGAAGATCGTATAATTGCGGATATTGCAATCGCTGATGAGCGCCAGAATTTCAGGCCAGACGGCGGCGTGCAGCCTTTTATATTCCGCGATCATGTCAGGTTTGACGCCTATGACCATGCCCATACGCTGCATGAAAAACTCCGTTATTGCTTGATGGTGGCGAGCGCAGCGCGCAGCTTTGTCTGCGGCAGGCTTAGTCCCAGCCGTTCCGCCGCGGCAATGACCGGAGCGAAGCGGCGACGCTTCTTTTCGTCGTGGTTGCCGGCGATATCAGCCAGCCGATGCGCGAGAAAGGGATTGCGCAAACGTTCCCGCAATTGACCGATATAGGTCTGCGCTTCGTCTCCCATGCCTTCGGCTGCAAAGACCGGCAGAACCTCGTCCCGCCAGAGCGTCTCCAGATCTGCAACGAGAGCATCGTCGGCCATTGCCTGACGCACCGTCTCATCCTTCCCGCGCGCATCCTGCGTCCAGCGTTCCGCCAGATAGGAATGGCCGAGATTGAGCAGAAAAAGCTTCAGCTTTTCATAGTGATCGAGATCGTCGGTCAGCACCACGGCAGGGTGCGTGCAGGGGAGGACAAGACCATCCTGGCTCTCTATCGCCCAGAGCGCATAGGGTTCCGCCACAGCGCCGACCGGGTCGATGGGCTCGGAGACGATGCGGTCCACCAGACTATTGGCGAAACGGCACTTCTCATTCAGATAAAAGGCAAAACCTGCCGGCAATTGCCATTCATCGGCAAGCCGGCGAATAACCTCTTTCAGCCTTTCGCCGTTACGCGGTACAAGCTCACAGGGGAAAATGGACACAGGCGCTTCCGGATTGCTCTGAAAACGCTCCAGCAGCAACATGCAGAGTTTCGCCGGAAAGCTCTTCGGCACGATCGTAAAATCGCCAGCAAGCCCAGCATTGTCGGCCGAATCCAGCTCATAACCGCGGTCGCCCGTATTGGACAGAATGACCTCGGCCTCGCAGGCGAGGCGGCGCACTTCGGCCCAGTCGGTCGCAGCGGTCAGTGCCCGCGCGACAGCCCTGCCTTGAATTTCCTCGTCCACTTCATGCCCATCACGGATACCGCGAATAAGCACGGGATAGGGCGCGCCGCTGTTCAGCGCCGCAACACGCTTCAGGCTCTCCGCATTGCCGGTCGTCTGGACAATCGCGATGCGCCCGAGCGCTTCGCCCTTGTCCAGCGCCTGCGAAACAAAGAGATCCGCATGCGCCAGGAGAAAGCGGCTGGTGCCGAATTGCAGGATGGCCGTATCGGACGTCATGCGACCTCCACCATGCCTTTGATCACTCCGGCCTTCGGATCGGTCAGGCCGGCGAATCTGGAGGGCACATCGGCAAGCGTCATGCGATGGGTGATCAGTGCCTCCGGCACCTTGCCTTCCCGCAGCGCCTGCAGGACGCGCTCGAAATCTTGAGGCGTGGCATTGCGGCTGCCGAGCAGCGTCGTCTCACGCTTGTGGAACTCAGGATCGTTGAAGCTGATATCGCTGGCGACGATGGAGACCAGCACGTAGGAACCGCCATGGCCAACAAAGGAAAAGCCGCGCTCCATGGCTTTCGGATTGCCGGTCGCATCAAAGACCGCATCGAAGAAATCGCCGTCGGTGATTTCGGAAAGACGATCTTTGTCGCCTTCCCCGAGTGTCACCGTATGCGCAACGCCAAGATGCTCCTTGCAGAAATCCAGCCGGTCGGTACGCCCATCGATCATCGTCACTTCGCCACCGTCGAGAACGGCGAAAACCGCAACGGCCATGCCGATCGGGCCGGCACCGACGATCAGAACCTTCTGCCCCTTCTCGACTGCGCCACGGCGCACCGCATGCGCACCAATAGCCAGAAATTCGGTCATCGCCGCCTGGTCGAGGCTTAGCCCCTCCGCCTTCAGTACAAATTGCTGCGACACGCTCAGATATTCGACCATGCCGCCGTCACGATGAACGCCGAGCACACCGATATTGCGGCAGCAATTGCTCTTGCCCTTAAGGCAGGCGCTGCATTTGCCGCACGAGATATAGGGAATGACGGTGACCACGTCGCCCACGGACAGATGGCTGCCTTGCGGCGCCTCTTCCACCGTGCCGGAAAGCTCATGACCCATGATACGCGGATAGGAAAGATAAGGCTGGTTGCCGGTGAAGATGTGCAGATCCGTGCCGCAAACACCAATGCGGCGGATGCGCACCAGCACTTCACCTTCGCCACGCGCTGGTTTCGGCAGTTCCTTGGGGACGAGTTGACCTGGGGTTTCGCAGAAAATCGCCAGCATGCATCACCTGTGGGAAAGGGAATAAAAACGAATGGCATTACCGCCAAAGACTGCCGCATGGTCCTCTGCCGGCACGATATCGCGGCAGAAATCCAGCCATGCCTGATAATCGCCGGCCAGCCGCAACACCGGCCAGTCACTGCCGAAAATCACGCGGTTGCCACCAAAGAGTTCAAGAATGGTCTCGGCATAAGGCCGCACGGCTTCCGGTCGCTGTTCACCGCGCTCGGTCAGCAGACCGGAGAGTTTGCAATGGACATTGGGAAGAGCCGCCAGAGCGGCCATATCCTTGCGCCAGTCGCTGTAGTGACCGATGGCAATCATGGGCTTCGCGCCATGGTCGATGACGATGGGCAACTGCGGATGGCGGCGGGCGAACGACAGCAGATGCGGCAGATTGGGCGGCAGGACCAGCGCATCGAACGCCAGACCGTGCTTTACCAAAGCCGCCGCGGCTGGATCGAGTGCCGGATCATCGATCCAGGCAACATCCTCCATGCCCTGCAACATCGGACGCACAGCCTTGAAGGCCGGATGTTTTGCCCGGCGAGCAATTTCACTCGCCGCCTCGGGAGACTTCATGTCCACCCAGCCAACCACGCCCTTGATGAAATCGGTCTTTTCCGCCAGTTCCAGCATGAAATCCGTGTCGGCCCGTGTCTCCATCGTCTGCACCAGCACGGTGCCGGAAACTCCGGCAGCGGCCAGCAAGGGCGACAGATCGGCGGGGAGAAAATCCCGGTAGATGGCGGCGAGCGACGGCGGCGGCCATTGCCCGGCACGATCCTTCATCAGCCAGAAATGCTGGTGGGCGTCGATAATCATGCCTCAAGCCTTCCCGGCGGGCGTAGGCGCACCTTCGGCAATCAGGCCACGCCTGTGCAGCTCGGACCAGAATTCATCCGGGATCGACTGTTCGAACCATTCGATATTCGAAGCCAGCTGCTGCGCATTGCGCGCACCTGAGACAACAGTGACCGAAGCCGGATGCGCGAGCGGAAATTGCAATGCGGCGGCCTGCAGCGATACGCCGAGTTCCTCGCAAACACCCTGCAGCGCATCGACACGCGTGAGAATATCGGCAGGAGCATCGGCATAATTGAATTTGCGGTTGCCAGCCAGAATGCCGGAATTGAAAGCACCGGCGACAACGATACCGACGCCGCTTTCAGCGCAGCGATTCATGAAACCAAGGCTCTGCTGTTCCAGCAGCGTATAACGGCCGGCAAGCATGGCAACGTCGATGTCGAAGACATCCATCGCGTCGCTGACAATTTCCCACTCGTTGACGCCAAGGCCGATGGCCCCCGTCGATCCTTCCTCGCGCAGCTTGCCAAGCGCCCGGAAGCCGCCGCCCGTGGTCAACTGCTCCCAATAATGCTGGTGCTTTTCGCCATGGGTGTAGGAACCGATATCGTGGACATAAAGAATATCCGGCTTCAGGACGCCTAGCCGCTGCCGGCTTGCCTCGAAGGAGCGCAGAATACCGTCATAGGAATAATCATAGACCGGGCGGAAGGGCAGGGGCGCTATATAGGCATCCTCCTCCGGACCGACGGTCTCGTCAGGAACCATCACACGGCCGACCTTGGTGCTGAGCGTATATTCGCTCCGGTCATGCTCCGTAACCATGGTGCCCAGACGACGCTCCGACCGCGTATAGCCATAAAACGGCGCGGTATCGAAATAACGCATGCCGCTTTCCCATGCCTTGTCGAACGCACCCTTGGACTCTTCATAGGGGGTGACGCGGTAGAGATTGCCCATCTGGGCGCAACCGAGGCCCATGACGGTGACGTCAACGGCGCGGTGCGGCAACTTACGTGTATCGGAGACTTTCATCGCAGGGACTTCCTGAATTTCTAGCTAGAGCGGGATGGTGAAAACCGCATCTCAAACAGGTAAGGCGCGCCGCCCTGTGGCGGCGCGCCATCATGCATCAGTAAAGAACGTTCTTGGCTTCCGGCTTTTCGATATTGTCCTTGGTGACAACAACGACGCCGGTATCGACGAACTTCTCGACCTTTTCCTTGTTGATGAGCTTGGAAATGGTCTCTACGCCCTTTTCACCCATCTGGTAGGAACCCTGAACCACGATACCGCCCAGCGTGCCATCCTTGACGAAGCTCTGAAGGTCCTGATTGCCGTCGAAACCGATGGCGACGACCTTGCCGGCCTTGCCGCTCTGGGCGAGAGCGCGGCCAACGCCGATTGCCGTCGGCTCGTTAGCGCCGAAAATGCCCTTGAGGTCCGAATTGGCGGCCAGAACGTCGGTCGTCTGGTTCAGCGCGGTGGCCATCTGCGACTGCGAGTAGAACGGTCCGACAATCTTCAGATTGGAGTTCATCTGGATATAGTCGGTGAAACCGCCGACACGGCCGATTTCGGAACCGGCACCAGCGACATAAGACATGACGGCGATCTTGCCTTCCTTGCCCACCTTGTCGATCAGCGCCTGCGCTGCCAGTTCGCCGGCTTTCTTGTTATCGGTCGCCAGGAACGACTGGTAATATTGCTCCGAGCCCTTGGCGAGCTGCGAGTCGATCAGGACGACGGGAATACGGGCTTCCCAGGCCTTCTTGACGGCAGGCACCAGCGCGTCCGGATCGGAAGGTGCGAGAACAATACCAGCAACCTTACGGTTGATGGCGTTTTCAACCATGTTGACCTGGTCGGCAATCGCCGATTCAGCAGCCGGACCCTGGAAGGTCATGGTGTTGCCGGAAGAATTCTTCATCGCCGCGTCAGCGCCCTTCTGGACGTTCTGCCAGAAGGTGGAGTTGACGGTCTTGACGATGACGGCGATTTCACCGGCCTGCACGGTGGAAACGCTCCACAGCGCGATTGCGGATGTCAGAAGGGCAGTCGCAATTTTCTTCATTTCTTCCTCCGTGATGTCGGCATACCGGGCCTCCCCTGCCGATCTTTTTTGCGGAAAGGGTCCGCAGCCCTTTGATCAGCGGCGGTTGCGCAGCTGGTCGATCCAGACGGTGACCAGAATGACGAGGCCGATGATGATCTGTTGCGTGAAGGCGGAGACGCCATTCATATTGAGACCGTTGCGCAGGATGCCGATGACGAAGGCACCGATGGCCGTACCGGAAATCGTGCCGACGCCGCCGATCAGCGATGTGCCGCCGATAACGGCGCTGGCAATCGCATCCAGCTCATACATCACGCCCTCATTCGGCTGGGCGGTGACGAGGCGGGACATCAGCACGCAGCCCGTCAACCCGGCGAGCGTGCCGGACAGAATGTAGGTGAAATTGGTAACGCGGGCGACGTTGACACCGGAAAGGCGTGCAGCATCCGCATTGGAGCCCACGGCATAGATGTGGCGGCCGAGGATCGAGCGGTTGAGCATGAAGGAAACCGCAAGCGCAATCACCACCATCAGGATGACGGGGTAAGGAATGCCGGGGAAAACGACGTTCGGAAAGCCGTCGTCACCGATATTAACGATGCGGAAGAGGGCGCCGTTGCCGAGTTCGCCGAAGGATTCACCAAGGCCTGAAACGGCGCGCGCACCAGTGATCTGCAGCGCCACGCCACGGGCGATCAGCATCATGCCGAGGGTGGCGATGAAGGGCGGTAGCTTGAAACGCGTGACCAGCAGCCCGTTGATGAAACCACAGAGCGATCCCGTCAGAATGCCGAGCAGCATGCCGATCGGCACCGGCATGCCGAGTTCCTTCACCGCAAGGGCGGCGACCACACCGGCGAGCGCCAGCACCGAACCGACAGAAAGATCGATACCGCCGGTGATGATGACGCAGGTGGCACCAATGCCGAGCAGAGCGATGGACGTGACCTGCAACGCAATCGTCATGCCGTTATTGACGGTGAAGAAGGCGCTGCTGGTGGCGGAGAAGACCGCGACGAGGGCGAACAGGCTGCCGAGCGCAGCAAACTTCTGGATGATGTCCTTCTGGCGGTCGCTGACAGCAAAGCTCTTCTTGGGTTCTGCAATATTGGCCATGTCGTTCCTCACTGCGCGGCCCGGCCGTAACCGGACGCATACCGCATGATTTCTTCCTGATTGGTCTTGGCGGTTTCGAGTACGCCCGTGATGCGGCCCTGATGGAAGACCGCGATGCGATCCGTCAGCCCCAGAATTTCCGGCAATTCCGAACTGATGAGAACGACGCCGATGCCCTGTGCGGCCAGTTCGTCCATGATCTTGTAGATCGCGAATTTCGCGCCGACATCGATGCCGCGTGTCGGCTCATCGAAGAACAGCACGCGCGACTGGCGGAACAGCCATTTGCCGATGATGATTTTCTGCTGATTGCCACCCGAAAGCAGCCGCACCGTCTGATCGATCGAAGGGGTGCGGATATTCAGAAGGTCGACGTAGCGCTTGGCGACGTCGTCGTGCTTCTTGAAGTCGATCAGCCCGAAACGGTTGGAAACCTCGCCGAGATTGGCAAGCGTCGTATTGGCCGCCACCGACATCTTGATGGCGAGGCCATCGCTTTTGCGGTCTTCCGAGAGATAGGCAATACCTTCTTCGATCGCGTCCTGTGGCGAGTTGATCGAAAGCTCGCGCCCATTGAAGGTGATTTTGCCGGCATCAAGCGGATCGGCCCCGAAGATCGCCCGCGCGACTTCCGTTCGTCCCGCGCCCATAAGTCCGGCAAAACCGAGGATTTCACCGCGCCGCAGTGAAAAGCTCACATCGCTGAACACGCCATTGCGGGCCAGACCTTCAACGGAGAAGATGACGTCTTCCGTCGAGCGCGATGTGCGCTCGGGGAATTTGTCTTCCAGTGAACGCCCGACCATGCGGGTGACGATGTCATCGACGGTAATCGAGGCGAAATCGTCGGTCGAAATATAACGTCCGTCACGCAGGACCGTCACACGGTCGACGATCTCGGCCATTTCATCGAGACGATGGGAAATGTAAACGATGCCGACGCCGGAGGCCTTGAGGTCCCGGATAACCTTGAAAAGAAGGCGGGTTTCCTGCTCGGTCAGCGAAGAGGTCGGCTCATCCATGATGAGCACTTCCGCATCAAGCGACAGCGCCTTGGCAATCTCCACCATCTGACATTGGGCGACGGAGAGGCCACGGACCATCTGGTCGGGGTTGATATCAACACCCAGCCGGTCGAGACAGCGCTTGGCGTCGAGACGCAGCTTCTTGCGGTCAACGAGGAAACCGCGACGCGGTTCGCGCGCAAGATAGATGTTCTCGGCAACGGAAAGATGCGGAACGAGGTTGAGTTCCTGGTGAATGATGGCGATGCCGGCGGCTTCGGATTCCAGCGGTGATGCATATTGCACCTTCACGCCCTTGTGCAGGATCGTGCCGTCGCTCGGCTGATAAACGCCGCTGATGATTTTCATCAGCGTCGATTTTCCCGCACCATTCTCGCCGCAGACGGCATGCACTTCACCGCCGCGCAAATCAAAATGCACGTTGGACAGCGCTTTGACGCCCGGAAATTCCTTGCTGATATTGTCGAGACGCAGAAGGGCCGAACGCTCCGCGCGCGCCATCTCCTCAGGCGAAAAATCGCCCCGAATTGTCGATGCGCCCTGCGACATCTGGAAACCTCCCACCCGTATCCCCGCTCCACCGGGGTTCATGAACAGGTCAAATGGTTAGGCCGGTTTTTCAGAATGGTCAAGCCAATTAGGTCAAAATTTGCTATCCTGCATCCGAAGCGGAAACAGAGTATCGAAATCATATCGGTAATAAGCATGTATTTTCATATGATTAAGTAATTCCTTGCGCATTGATACGCTTGGCGTTACGGTAAGGCCAAATACGGATTGCAGATAGGGCTCGTCGGAAAACACATGAGTGGTCAGGCCAAAATAGCGGAACCGCGCAGGCTTTATCAGCAGATTGCGGACCAGATACGTGAACTCATCGATATGGGTGAATTCCTACCCGGTACGCGGCTTCCCGCCGAACGGGAACTGGCCCAGAAGCTCGGTGTATCAAGGCCTTCGTTGCGCGAGGCGCTGATTGCGCTTGAAATCGACAACACCGTCGAGATTCGCATGGGTTCCGGCGTCTATGTGTCGGCGGAAGCTCTGCAGACGACCCATCATACCAAATCGCTTGGCGACAGCCCCTCCGAACTGATGCAGGCGCGGGCCGCGCTGGAGGGCGCGACCATCGTGCTGGCGGCAAGCCGGATGACCGATGAGACGATCGCGACCCTCCGCCAGATACTCAACACCATGCAAAGGGAAATCGAGGCCGGTCGCAAACCTCTGGATCAGGACCGGCTGTTTCACGTCACCATAGCCGAGCAATCCGGTAACAGCGTTCTGGCCCGAATGGTGGCGAACCTTTTCGATGAGCGCCACAGCCCGATTTCGGCCCAGCTTCGCGTGAAATTTGAAGACCGCGATACCTGGACCCATGCGCTTCAGGAACATGAAGCCATTCTGGCGGCGCTTGAGCTTAAAGACCCGCTGCTGGCGCAGGCAGCCATGCATACCCATCTGGAAGGTTCGAAGAGACGCTGGGTGGAAAGCTAATTTCGAAACATAGCAGACAATATATATCGGGAGGAGGATAACCCGTGAGTGAGAATTCCGAGGCAACCATTTTGCTGAACGCCAACGACAATGTCGCGGTGGCGCGTCGGTCCATTCCGGCCGGCGGCGCAACGGGCAGGGGAGATCTGGCGGCGCTCGAGTTGATCGGGCGCGGGCATAAGGTGGCCCTCAAACTCATCAAATCCGGAGACGAGGTGCTGAAATACGGACAGGTGATCGGTATAGCCACACAGGATATCGAGCCCGGCCGGCATGTTCACCTGCACAATCTCGCCATGGTGCCGTCCGAACACGCCCATCAGTTCAGTGTCGATATTGAAGAAAAGGGCATGCTGCCGGAAGCCGAGCGCCGGACGTTCAAGGGGTATGACCGCGGCCTCGGTGGCGTCGGAACGAGAAACTATATCGGCGTCATCGCTTCGGTGAACTGTTCCGCCACGGTATCGCGTTACATCGCTGATTATTTCAACAAGCAGGGCGGCCTTGATGGTTTCGACAATGTCGATGGCGTCGTGGCGCTGACCCATGGGGGCGGCTGTGCGCTGAACACAAAATCGGAAGGTTACCGCCTGCTGATCCGCACCATTCAGGGTTATGCCCGCCATCCGAATTTCGGCGGCATTCTGCTGATCGGCCTCGGCTGTGAAACCAACCAGATCGCCCCCATCCTCGAACATTACAAGATGGAAGAGGGTGAGCGGCTGCGCACCATGACGATCCAGCAGCATGGCGGCACCCGCAAGACGATCGATGCGGCGATCGCCGAGATCAAGGCCATGCTGCCAATGGTCAACGCCGCCAGCCGCACCGAGCAACCACTCTCCAAGCTGAAGGTGGCGCTGGAATGTGGTGGTTCGGATGGTTACTCTGGCATTTCCGCCAACCCGGCCCTGGGTTATGCCTCCGACCTCATCGTCCGCAACGGCGGCACCACAGTCCTCTCCGAAACGCCGGAGATTTACGGCGCCGAGCATCTGTTGACGAAGCGCGCAGTCACCCCTGCTGTGGCCGAGAAGCTCTTGCAGCGTATCGACTGGTGGCGGGATTATACCGCCAGGAACGGTGACGAACTCAACAACAACCCTTCCCACGGCAACAAGCTTGGCGGCCTGACCACCATTCTGGAAAAATCACTCGGCGCAGTCGCAAAGGGCGGCTCCATGCCGCTGAAGGCAGTTTATGAATTTGCCGAGACCGTGACGGAGCAGGGTTTCGTCTTCATGGATACACCGGGCTATGATCCCGTTGCCGTCACCGGCCAGGTCGCGGGCGGCTGCAACGTCATCTGTTTCACCACCGGCCGCGGCTCGGTCTCGGGCTTCAAGCCGGCTCCATGCATCAAGATCGCCACCAATTCCGAAATGTATGAACACATGAAGGAAGACATGGATATCAATTGCGGCGAGATCGTCACCGGCAACGAAACCATCGAAGAATCCGGCAAACGAATTTTCGAGCATATTCTGGCCGTCGCATCCGGCGACAAGACCGTCAGCGAGATTTACGACTACGGCGACAACGAATTTGTGCCTTGGCAGGTTGGGGCTGTGACCTGAACCTGCGACACCAGACTGTCCCACGTGAAACAAAAGGCCCGGAAATCACTTTCCGGGCCTTTGTCATTTCTGCCTGTTCCGCACTTAGTGGCGGAAGTGACGCATGCCGGTAAAGACCATTGCCACATTGTGCTCGTTCGCAGCGTCGATCACTTCCTGATCGCGCATGGAGCCACCCGGCTGGATAACAGCGGTAGCACCTGCGGCGATCGCGGCGAGCAGACCGTCAGCAAAGGGATAAAATGCTTCCGAAGCGACGGCAGAGCCGCGTGTCAGCGGCTCGGAAAGACCAAGAGCCTTGGCGGCATCTTCAGCCTTCTGGGCGGCAATGCGGGCGGAATCCACACGGCTCATCTGGCCGGCACCGATGCCTGCGGTCTGCCCGTCCTTGGCATAGATAACGGCATTGGACTTAACATGCTTGGCGATCTTGAAAGCGAACTTCATGTCTTCAAGTTCCTGCAGCGTCGGCGCACGCTTGGTGACCACCTGGAGGTCCAGATCTTCGACCATGCCATTGTCGCGGCTCTGCACCAGCAGGCCACCCGAAACGGTCTTCGCCGTAATCCCGGCCGCGCGCGGATCAGGCAGGCCACCGGCGGTCATCAGGCGCAGGTTCGGCTTGCGGGCGATGATGGACTTGGCTTCTTCCGTCACGTCAGGTGCGATGATGACTTCCGTGAAGAGCTTGACGATCTCTTCCGCCGTTTCCGCATCAAGCGTGCGGTTCAAGGCGATAACGCCGCCAAAGGCGGAAACGGAATCACATGCCAGCGCGCGCCGATAGGCTTCGGCAAGCGTCGGGCCGGTCGCAACGCCACAGGGATTGGCGTGTTTGATGATGGCAACGGCCGGCGCGTTTTCCGGCAGGAATTCCGCCACAAGCTCGTAAGCTGCGTCCGTATCATTGATGTTGTTGTAGGAAAGCTGTTTGCCCTGAAGCAGAGTGGCGGTCGCCACGCCGGGGCGCTTCTCACCCGTCAGATAGAAGCCTGCGCTCTGGTGCGGGTTTTCGCCATAGCGCATCTTTTCCTTCAGCACGCCGCCGATGGCGCGGTAATCCGGTGTCTCGATCGCAAGCGCTTGCGCGAACCAGTTGGAAATCACCGCGTCATAGGCAGCCGTGCGGGCATAGGCCTTGGCGGCAAAACGCTGGCGTAGCGCATAGGAGGTCTGGCCGTCATCAGCCTGCAGGGCTTCAACCAGGTCAGGGTAATCGGACGGATCGGTAACAACAGTGACATAGGCATGGTTCTTGGCGGAAGCGCGGATCATTGCCGGGCCACCAATATCGATGTTTTCGACCGTCGTCGGATAATCGCCGCCCTTGGCGCGAACTTCCTCGAAGGGATAGAGATTGATGACCGAGAGATCGATCGCCTCGATGCCGTGCGCCTTCATCGCCTCGACATGCTCCGCGTCATCCCTGATAGCCAGCAGCCCACCATGGACATTGGGGTGCAGAGTCTTGACGCGGCCGTCCATGATCTCTGGAAAATTCGTCACGTCGGAGACATCCGTCACCGGCAGGCCTGCTTCCGCAATGGCTTTCGCCGTACCACCGGTCGACAGGAGCTTGACGCCAAGCTTCGACAGAACCGTCGCCAGCTCTATAATGTCAGTCTTGTCAGACACGGAAAGAAGCGCCGTGCGGATTTTGACCTTGTCGGGGGCGGGGATTTTCTTGGACACGACGGCCATCAGGCATACTCCGTTAAACGGGGAGGACAGGCTGGAATGGGATTGATCCAGCAATTGCCGCCGCGTTAACACAGCTTACCGGATTAATAAACAGCGGGGATGCTGAACGGCGTAAACTATGGCGGTTTTTGCCCCGCGCCGCCGGAAATTTCCTAGGCCTGGCGTTCAATCAGCCAGCGGATTTCCCGCGTATTCGCAAGATTGAAGGGGAGCTCGATCTGCTGAGAGGGCCGCATGCCGGACGCATCGGCCATAAACACATCCTCGGTGACGAAAAGCTCCAGCCCGGGTGCCGAAAACAGCCAGACGGTTCCATCCGCCGCCTCCAGGTAGACCGACTCTTCGTCCCGCTGGTGCAGCTGAATGTGAGGATGAATGTGGAAACGCGAAACCGCGGAGATCGACTGCAATTGCGTTTTTGCGGCATTCTCATCAGCCCGAAGCAGATCCCGGCCTTTTATCTTGGTGCCGGCCGCATTCAATTCTATTTCCCGCTCATGATAACAGCCGAAATTCTGCAAATAACCGTCATGAGACGCCCACAGGATGTCATTGCCGTTTGCGTCCGTTCCACGTCGGCTGTCAACCTGGCTGACACCTGATACCATGATCGGACCAAGCAGCCTCGAGCGCGACAGTCTGCAGGATGATGTATCCGCAAGCGTGACAGTGGAATGCGCGGCCGTCGAACGGCTGGCCCGCTGATATTCCGGCGCGGCATTGCGCGGAAAACCGGAATTGACGATGAAGCGGTTCTTGCCACAGGACATTTCAAACGAAAGGCAACCCGAATGGGCATTGCGTGAAAGCTCCGCCGAACCGGGATACCCTGTATCGACGATGATGACCGTATCGTCCGTCGCAAGCCGGTGATAGTTCACATCCGGCAGGACTTTGGAGGGCCTGCCAGCCGTTTCGTCGTAGCGCAGCACGGAAACAAGCTCATTGGCCAGTGTGGCCGTGGCGCCATTGAACAGCGCGAGATCGCCGCCCTGATGCCGGAAGAACCGAATCGCCGGAAACATGCGGTCTATCGCCGGCACCAGACCGGAGGGGAGATTATGGCCCAGATTGATATAACTTTGTCGCAGCGGCAGGAGATCGAGCAGCAAATCCAGCATGACCCGTGGGTTACGGGAAACATGCCCGCCATCGGGCAGAATCTGGCGTTCCATTTCCTGAGCCAGCTTCATTCCGTTCCGGTTGATGCGCGACAGGCGGGTAGGCATGGCGATAGAGGCCATGGCAAGCGCGATCCTAACCCTCAGCCGCGCTTCGCCGTCAGGCGCATGTCTGACGATTCTTTCGAGATACCGCACGTGAAAGGTAAGGCTTTTCAGGAAACGGCGGTAAAAACCGGCATCAGCCTCGTATAAAACCACGGGAGAGTGCGAGAGCCAGGCTATCAACCTCTGCGCCGCGATTTCCGGCGACCAGGCGATACCCGCAAGCCGTCTGCCATGGATCACCATCCATTCGGCGACGATGCGGCGAGCCCGCTTGCAGGCCTCGCTCGATTTATCGGATCGAATATGACGCAGCCAAGTGAATGCATGCAGCCGTTCTTCGAAAACCGCCGAGGGGTAGTCCACCTGAAAGGGCGAAGCCCCGCCGGTTTCGACGACACGCCCGGCCAACGCGATGCGGCCCCGCAACAATTCCTCGGCGAAATAGGGATCGATCGCTCTGAGATCGGTCGGCGCCGCCACCAGACCATCGGGCACACGATTGGCAAATCGCGACACATGCAGGCGCAAAGGCGTAAGGCCGACACACAAATGACGATACGCCATCCGCGACAGAAGACCGGCGGCATTCATGCTGCCTGCAAAGGACCCTAACAAGCTGTGTTTCCCGTTTCACATGTTTTGTTTTTATCAGTGAACCGCGACGACCGGAACGTTTTCGATAAATATCTAATGATTCGCGAGAGCTTGGCTTTTTTCTACTTCTTACGCAAGACACTGCTAAAAAACCCATCGACGCCGCCGAACATATCAGGCGTCGTACGAAGATCGCCATCGGCGCTGATAGCCGCTTCCATTCCGGGCCAATCCTCGCGGCGGACGGCAACACGCTCCACGCCGGGATTTTCCGCCAGAACCTCGGCAATCATCTCCTCCCCTTCGGAAGGATCAAGCGAGCAATTGGAGAAGACCACGAGACCGCCGGGACCAACAAGGGTCAGCGCCTGCCGCAGCATCTGGCCCTGAAGAGCGGCCAATTTGGCGATATCGTTCTCATCCTTGGTCCAGCAGACATCAGGATGTTTGCGAAGTGTCCCGGTGGAAGAACATGGCGCATCAAGGAGAACCGCGTCAAAAAGCTGTTCCGGCTGGTACTTCAGCATATTCGCCTCCACCGTCTCGGCATTTAGGCCAAGTCGATCGAGATTTTCCCTGAGGCGACGAAGACGGTTGCCGGACTGATCCAGCGCCGTCACCCTGGCGCCCGCCAGCGCAAGCTGGGCGGTCTTGCCGCCCGGGGCCGCGCAGAGATCGGCGACACGCTTGCCGGAGATATCGCCCAGTAACCTGACAGGCATGCTCGCCGCAAGATCCTGCACCCACCATGCACCCTCGGCAAAACCCTCGAGCGATGGGATTTGTCCCTCGAATTCACCCAGTCGCACGCTGCCGTTCGGCATGAGCGTACCGCCCAGTTTCTCCGCCCAAAGAGCGGGATCCGCCTTGATCGTGAGATCAATGGAGGAGGGTGTCAGCTGCGCCTGCGAAATCCTTTGAGCTGCTTCATTTCCGTAAGCCGAAACAAGCCGCGCATAGAACCAGTCCGGCAGCACGGGAACATCGGCGACAGCCTTTTCGATCTCCGCTTTTTCACGACCGAGCCTTCTGAGAACGGCATTCACCAGCTTGACGAAACGCTTGTTGCGCGGATCACGGTGAGCCTGCTCCACGGCGAGGTCGACAGCGGAATGATCCGGCACATCGAGGTAGAGCATTTGGGCTGCACCGACGACAAGGACGTGGTGCAGCGATCGCGCGCCCTGCGGCAGCGGCCCATCGAGCAGCATCGACAATGCCGTTTCAATCCGGGGCAGGTGGCGAAGCGCGCTGTTGACGATGGCCCTTACCAGCGCCCGGTCGGCAAGCGACAGGGCTCGATAGACGGGATTGCCGTTTTCGTTATCAAGCATCCCGTCCAGCGAGGTCTTCTTTTCCAGAACGGCCGCCAGAATGCGGGTGGCGGCAATGCGCGCGGCAAGGCCTGGCTTATCCTGGAAAGACGAAGGGCCGTCTTCACGGCCCCTCCCATTTGCAGGTCTCGGTTTTCTGGACCGCGCCGGCTTATTCTGAATATCGGATGTCAAGACCACGGCCCCTTGCGCTCGTTTTCATTGTCTCGTCCCCAGCCTGTTTTGGGAACAGAGCCTGATTTGCGCAGAGGTCTATCACCCGAGGACGGCGGCGTCGATCCTCGCGGAGAAAACTCCTGCGCCATGGCGTGCAGCGCCGCCACGCGGTTTTCCGTGTTCGGATGCGTGGAAAAGAGATTGTCCATGCGCTCGCCGGAAAGCGGATTGATGATGAACATATGCGCCGTCGCCGGGTTGCGCTCGGCATCATCATTGTGAATGCGCTGCGCCATGCCCGAAATCTTCTGCAGGGCGGAGGCAAGCCAGAGCGGGTTGCCACAGATTTCCGCGCCGCGGCGGTCGGCGGAATATTCACGCGTGCGGCTGATCGCCATCTGCACCAGCATTGCCGCCAGCGGCGCGACAATCATCGCGACCAGCACACCGATAAAGCCCAACGGGTTGTTGTTGTTCTCCCGGTTGCCGCCGAAGAAGAAGGCAAAATTGCCGAGCATGGAAATGGCACCCGCCAGCGTGGCGGTGATTGTCATGGTCAGCGTATCCCGGTTCTGCACATGTGCGAGTTCATGCGCCATGACACCGGCCACTTCCTCAGGAGTTAGCCGCTCCAGCAATCCGGTGGAAGCCGCAACAGCGGCGTTCTGCGGATTTCGTCCAGTCGCGAAGGCATTGGGCTGCGGGCTGTCGTAAATATAGACCTTTGGCATTGGTAGACCGGCATTCTGCGACAGATCGCGGATCATATGAAAAAACTCAGGCGCATTGGCCTCATCAATCTCCCGCGCATGATAGGCGGCGAGGACCATCTTGTCAGAATTCCAGTAGGAGAAAAGATTCATACCGGCCGCAATAAGCAGCGCAATCATCATGCCGCCCTTGCCGCCAATCAGAAAACCGACACCCATGAACAATGCGGTCATGAAGGCCAGAAGCATTGCCGTGCGCATCATGTTCATCCGTTAAACTCTCCTTCTCACTCACCGGGAATATTCCGGGGTTTATAAAGCCCATCAGATTATATAATCTGGTAAGCGGCAAACGTATTTCAATATCCCGTCATAGGGAGGATTTCATGCAGAATGCGGATAATGACAATGCCACGGACGGCGCAGAAAGGGCCAAGCAGCTTTCGCCGGCGGCGCAACGGGCTTTGAAGGAAGCAGAAGAACGGCGCAGACAACAGGCCGATCTGCAATTGCCGCCGGAAACCGGCGGTCGCGGTGGCGCTGAACCTGTGCGTTTCGGTGATTACGAAATAAAAGGCCGGGCCATCGATTTTTGAGCCCACAAATAAAAATACCCGCCTTTGGCGGGTATTTTATAATTAAAAACAATTAGTTACTACTTCTGCTCCAGAAGGCGGCATACCGCTTCAAGCTGTTCCAACGTCCGGTAACCGATGCGGATTTGCCCGGATCCACCTTTGTGGCTGATCTTCACATCGAGTCCGAGAGCATCGGACAGGCTGCGTTCGAGCGCGATCGTGTCGGAATCTTTTTCCGCAGCAGGTCGCTTCTCCGCTACATCACCCTGCGACTTGATATCGTTCTGCGCCAGGCGCTCGGCATCACGCACCGAAAGTCCCTTGGACACGATTGTTTTGGCAAGCGTCGCCGGATCGGATGTGGAAACAAGCGCACGCGCGTGACCTGCGGAAAGCGAACCATCCGCCAGCATATCACGTACCGGATCTGGAAGCTTGAGAAGCCGAAGGCTATTGGCAACGTGGCTTCGGCTCTTGCCGATGATTTCGCCGAGATCATTCTGCGTATAGCCGTGTTCGGCAATCAGCTGTTCATACCCCATCGCTTCTTCAAGCGGATTGAGGTCTGAACGCTGTACGTTTTCGACAATCGCCAATTCCAGAGCCGTGCGATCATCCACGTCGCGAACGATGACAGGGACATCGGTAAAGCCCGCCAGCTGCGCCGCGCGCCAGCGTCTTTCACCCGCAATAATCTCGTAGCGGTTGACTCCAACTGTTCTCACGACCACAGGCTGAACAATTCCGTGCTGACGAATGGAGGCGGCCAGATCCTGCAGCTCATTCTCATCGAAATGACGACGGGGGTTTCTCTGGCTGCGAGCGATGAATTCGATCGGAATGGTACGGTCAGCATTAACAGCACGCTGAGGCTCACCCACCGGCACTGGTTGATCCATTTCTCCGATCAATGCAGCAAGACCGCGCCCCAGCCGACGCTTGGAAAGATCATCACTCATAAGATATTACTCCATACATTCCGGCAAACGTCAGGCGGCTTTACGCAGACGCTCTCTCTGGATCACTTCGGACGCCAGCTGCAAATAGGCCTGGCTGCCGGCGCATTTCAGATCGTAAAGAATTGCCGGTTTACCATAAGAAGGCGCTTCGGAAACACGCACGTTGCGTGGAATGAGCGTGTGGTAAACCTTTTCTCCAAGATGCGTGCGTACATCTGACACAACCTGTTGCGCAAGATTGTTCCGCGCATCGAACATCGTCAGAACGATGCCCTGTATATCAAGCTGCGGATTGACAGACCCGCGAATCTGACTGACGGTGTCCAGCAGCTGACTAAGGCCCTCCAGCGCAAAGAACTCGCATTGCAGCGGCACGAGTACAGAATGCGCCGCCGTCATCGCATTCATAGTCAGAAGATTGAAAGAAGGGGGGCAATCAACGAGAATATAGGAATAGCCTCTGGCTTCCTGTGTTTCCATGGCTGCGCGCAACAGAAAAACGCGGTTGGAAACATTCGCGACCTGCATCTCGAAACCGAGCAGATCCATTGTGGAGGGCACAATATCAAGATTAGGAACTGCCGTGGGAACAGCGACTTCCGCGACTCCATGATCTCCCACCAGAAGATCATAAGACGAAAGCTTGCGCTCCTTGCGGTCGATTCCAAGGCCGGTACTCGCATTACCCTGCGGGTCCAGATCCACGATCAGCACCCGCTCACCAATAGCCGCCAGCGCGGTAGCCAGATTAATGGCGGTGGTTGTTTTACCAACGCCGCCTTTCTGGTTAGCAACTGCGATAATCCGGTTTTTTTCAAAAGTCATACCGCACCTGGCCAGTTCGTCAGCGCCTCAAAACGAGGTTGCTGATTTCAAGAACAACAGAATCTGCCTCAATGGCACTCTGATGTTTTACCAGATCAAACTCCCAGCGACCATGTGCTTTCTGCACTTCGGAATCATAATCCCGGCCTTTATTAAAATAGGCCTTCAGATTTGGATTATTCCGCGCCAAGGGGTGAATATAATCGAAAAGCAGGTCCAGTTCGGCGAGCGCGCGCGCTGAAACGGCGTCGCAATTCTTGATGACTTCGGGTGCCCTCTCGATCCTGACAGGATGTACCGCACCTCTTGCACCGGTTTCCTTCAGTGCAATTCGCAGGAATGCCGCTTTTTTATTGTTGCTTTCAACGAGATCGACCCAGCCATCGCCAAGCTCAGCCAGAAAAATTGCAGTGACGACGCCAGGGAATCCGCCGCCGCTTCCAAGATCAATCCAGTTTTTTGGCCGAGGGGAGAGCTGAAATATCTGCGCGCTGTCGGCGACATGCCGGCTCCAAAGCTCGGTGAGAGTGGAGGGCGCGACCAGATTTGTGGTTCTGTTCCACTTCTTAAAAAGCTCGACAAAATGTTCGAGCCTCTCCTGTGTTTCACGTGAAACACTCTGGCCGTTTATCTTCATAATCCGACTCGCTATTGGTGCATGCGCAATTTTTCATTTCGCGTTGCGGAGTCCTTCCGCAGAAGCGCGAGCAGCAGCGATATCGCAGCCGGTGTCATGCCGTCAACACGGGCGGCCTGCGCAATATTTTCGGGACGGGCTTTTTCCAGCTTTTGTTTAAGCTCATTGGAGAGGCCGGAGAGGTCCTTAAAGTCGAAATCGTCGGGAATTTTCCTGTCTTCATCCCGTTTGATATCAACGATATCAGCGCTCTGCCTCTGCATATAGACCGCATAGCTCGCTTCGATCTGCAAGACTTCGGCGACTTTCCTGCCAAGCGCGCCCAATTCAGGCCAATGTCCGGTGAGGGTCTCCAACGTCATATCAGGATAGGCGAGTAATTCATAAACGGAACGGCGCTGGCCGTCCTGATTTAGTTTCAATCCCTGTTTTGCCGCCTGGGACGGACTGATGGAGATTGCCTTCATCAACTCACGACCACGATCCAGATCGGAAATGAACTTTGCAAACCGTTCCTGCCGCTCACGACCGACAATGCCCGCCATCTGGCCGACGGGTGTAAGTCGCAGATCCGCATTATCCACGCGCAGCGAGAGGCGATACTCCGCTCTTGATGTAAACATCCGGTAGGGTTCACTGACACCCTTTGACGTCAGGTCATCGATCATGACACCGATATAGGATTCGGTGCGGCTGAAATAGACTGGATCAGCATCGCCCGCATAAAGCGAAGCGTTCAGACCGGCCACGAGGCCCTGGGCACCCGCTTCTTCATAACCGGTCGTGCCGTTGATCTGGCCGGCAAGAAACAGCCCCGGAATCTTGCGGCATTCCAGAGACGGCTTCAGCTCGCGCGGATCGACATAATCATATTCTATCGCATAACCAGGCTGAAGAATTGTAACCTGTTCAAGCCCGGGTATCGTCCTGATAAATTGCTCCTGCACGGAAGCGGGCAGGGAAGTCGATATGCCGTTCGGATAGATAGTGTGATCATCGAGGCCTTCCGGCTCGAGAAATATCTGGTGACCGTCCCGCTCGCCGAAACGGGTTATCTTGTCTTCGATTGACGGGCAATAACGCGGACCAACCCCTTCGATCTGACCGGAGTACATTGCCGATAGATGAATATTGTCCTTGATAATATTGTGACCAGCCGGCGTGGTGCGAGTGACGCCGCATTCGATCTGGGGATTAACAATACGATCCGTCATGAAGGAAAACGGTACGGGATCCTCATCAGCCGCCTGGCGATCCACCGCATTCCAGTCAATCGTACGTCCGTCCAGTCGGGCCGGGGTCCCTGTTTTCAGACGACCCATAACAAGACCGAGCCGCGAGAGCGTGTCCGAGAGACCTAGAGACGGCATTTCTCCTACGCGCCCCGCCGGAATCTTTTCGGAACCGATATGAATGAGACCACGCAGGAAGGTGCCGCTCGTCAGCACGACGGCGCCGCAAGGAATCCGGCTACCGTTTTTCATGATAACCGCCGCGACCCGATCATCGTCCATTTCAATATCGAAAGCATCGCCCTCAATAATCGTCAGGTTTTCAATCGCATCGATTTCACGCTGCATCGCCTCGCGATAAAGCCGTCGATCGGCCTGTGTGCGCGGCCCGCGAACAGCGGGACCCTTCTTGCGATTGAGCATGCGGAACTGGATACCCGCCGCATCGGCAACGCGGCCCATCAAACCATCCAGCGCATCGATCTCACGAACGAGATGCCCCTTGCCGAGACCGCCAATAGCGGGGTTGCAGGACATGACGCCAATCGTCTCGCGCTTGTGGGTCACAAGGGCGGTCTTTGCACCGTGCCTTGCAGCCGCGGCTGCGGCTTCGCTGCCCGCGTGACCACCACCAATTACAATGACATCGAATGACTGGTGCATATCCTTGCGCCCTGTTCCGTCAGCATCAACATCCCGGTCTCAGCCGCCGATGTTTCACGTGAATCATTTTCCTATGCAGAATTCCGAGAAGATCACGCCCAGCAAATCTTCCACATCAACACGGCCGGTGATCCGTCCGAGCGATGTGGCGGCGAGCCTCAAATATTCCGACCTTATAGCAAGGTCTGGGGTCGCGGAATTGAGCGCATCACTAACATAGTTCAGCGTCTCTTCAAGTCGTTTTTTATGGCGGGCACGGGCAGGAACCAAAGTCTGGCCCGCGCCGACGCGTTTTTCTATTTCCCGCTTAAGCACCCAACGCAATTCGTTCAGGCCTATCCCTTCTTTGGCTGAGATAGACAAATCAAATTCATCGTCCAATATAGCGGGATGAAGTGCAGTTTTTGTTCTGACCCGTAGATAGCTCGGATTTTTGAATGATTCGAGAGATTGTTTCGGGATCGAATCATTATCTTGCAGCAGCAGAATAAGATCTGCCGTTTCAGCCGTCAGAACCGCACGCCGCACGCCTTCCAGTTCCACGATATCCATTGTTTCCCGTATTCCTGCCGTATCAAATATCCTGACCAAATATCCTTCCAGATTGATATCGGCACTCAAGACATCTCTCGTCGTGCCGGCAATGTCGGTAACGATCGCAACGTCTCGGCCGCTCAGGGCATTCAAGAGGGTGGATTTGCCCGCGTTCGGTTCGCCAACGAGCGCAACCTTGAACCCGTCACGAATGATTTCGCCACTTCCGCCTCCCTGGAGATGATCACGGATTTCCCCGCGCAACTGCGCCACTGCGTCCCAGACCTGTGTAGCCACCGAATCCGGAACATCCTCTTCGTCTGCAAAGTCCAGTTCCGCTTCTATAAGGGCGCGAGCCCGCGTCAGGCGACTGGCCCAGCCATCATAGAGTGCCGATAATTTGCCGGTGCTCTGTTCCACCGCCAGCCGTCGCTGCATTTCCGTTTCGGCTTGCAACAGGTCTGCCAGACCTTCGACCTCAAGGAGGTCCATCTTCCCGTTCTCGAAGGCTCTACGGGAAAATTCGCCAGCGTCAGCGGGTCGAAATCCACTGAGGTTTTCGAGTTCGGTAAAAATCGAAGCCATAACCGCGCGACTGCCGTGGCTATGAATTTCGACGCAATCCTCACCGGTGAAAGAATTTGGCGCTGGAAAAGCAATTACCAGCGCCTGGTCGATCACCTCATTGTTTCGATTCCGAATCGAGCAGAGCGTGGTCTTTCGTGGTGATGGAAGGTCCCGACCCGTCAGCATCTTCAAGGCATCAAAAGCCCCCGACCCGCTGATCCTGAGAACAGCGACGCCAGCAGGCAAGGCACCGCTGGAAAGCGCATAGATCGTATCGGCGGAAGCTGGCATCATTTACCTCGGTCTAAAACAGTCAAGCCGCATCCGAGTGAACGGATACGGCTTTACAGATCTTATGATGAATCCGGCTAAAAGTTCGGATCAGGTATTCATCGATTCGAAGAAATCCGAATTGTTCTTTGTCTGCTTCAGCTTGTCGATCAGGAATTCGATGGCGTCCATCGTTCCCATCGGCGCGAGAATGCGGCGAAGAACGAAAATCTTCTGCAGATCCTGGCGCGGCACCAGCAGGTCTTCCTTACGCGTACCGGATTTGAGAATATCCAGAGCCGGGAAGATACGCTTGTCGGCAACCTTGCGGTCAAGCACGATTTCCGAGTTGCCGGTACCCTTGAACTCTTCGAAGATGACTTCGTCCATACGGCTGCCGGTATCGATCAGCGCCGTGGCGATAATCGTCAGCGAACCGCCTTCCTCGATATTACGAGCAGCGCCGAAGAAACGCTTCGGGCGCTGCAGGGCATTGGCATCCACACCACCAGTCAGGACCTTGCCGGAGGAGGGAACAACCGTGTTGTAGGCGCGGCCAAGACGGGTGATGGAATCGAGCAGGATGACAACGTCGCGGCCGTGTTCGACCAGGCGCTTCGCCTTTTCGATGACCATTTCAGCGACCTGCACGTGACGGACTGCCGGCTCGTCGAAGGTAGAGGAAACAACCTCGCCCTTCACCGAACGCTGCATGTCGGTCACTTCTTCCGGACGCTCATCGATCAGGAGAACGATCAGATAGCATTCCGGATGGTTTGCCGTGATGGAATGGGCGATGTTCTGCAGCAGAACCGTCTTACCGGTGCGCGGCGGCGCCACGATCAAACCGCGCTGGCCCTTGCCGAGCGGCGCGACAAGATCAATCACACGCGACGACAGGTCCTTCGAGGTCGGAACATCCAGTTCCATCTTGAAGCGCTCATTCGGGTAGAGCGGCGTCAGATTGTCGAAGTGAACCTTGTGGCGGATCTTTTCAGGATCGTCGAAATTGATCGTGTTGACCTTGAGAAGTGCGAAATAACGCTCGCCTTCCTTGGGGCCGCGGATCGGGCCTTCAACGGTATCACCGGTCTTCAGCGAGAACCGGCGGATCTGCGAGGGCGAAATATAGATATCGTCCGGACCGGGCAGATAGTTTGCATTTGCAGAACGCAGGAATCCGAACCCGTCCTGCAGGACTTCAACGACGCCTTCGCCGATTATTTCGATGTCCTGGCTCGCGAGAACCTTGAGGATTGCGAACATAAGCTCCTGCTTGCGCATGGTGCTCGCATTTTCAACTTCCAGGGATTCAGCAAAAGTCAGCAAGTCGGTAGGCGATTTGCTCTTAAGTTCCTGAAGCTTCATTTCAGCCATGAAGGAAAGACCGTTTGATAATGTAATTTGGGGGAGGGCGTGTTCGCGAATCAGATGCTGTGGGAGATACCGCAGATGACTGAATAATTCACATGCCACGAAGATGAGTGGTCCGAAAATAGCGACTGAACACGGCCGCTGCAAGAGGAAAGCACGAATTCCGCGAAATTTATCGTCGCATCGTCTTAACCGAAGGGTTTCACAACCACAAGTATGACAATCAGGATCATCAGCAGGGTCGGAACTTCATTCATCAACCGCCAGTGACGGGCAGGTCTTGTATTTTCATCCCGCGCAAAACGCTTCGCACTGCGGGTGAAATAAACATGCGTCGCTGTCAAAAGCACCACCAGCCCGATTTTTGCATGCAGCCAGCCGCCGGAAAAACCATAAACCGACCATGCGAGATAAAGCCCCAACGTCCAGGATATCATCATTGCCGGGTTCATGATGACCCTGATCAGCCGTTGCTCCATGACCTTGAAGGTTTCGGATTGCGGCGAACCGGCGGGCGCATCGGTGTGGTAGATGAAAAGCCGCGGCAGGTAAAAAATTGCCGCCATCCAGGAAATCACGGCGATGATATGCAGCGCCTTGATCCAGAGATAAAGATCGGCCGGATCGGCATAAAATAACAGGGCGACGAAAGCGGCAAAGACGCCAAGCGCGATGCCGGCGCGCGCAGCCGCCCGGTTGCCGGAAGGGGCGGAGGTTTGTTTTTCGTCGCTCATGCCCCGGCTCCGCCGCCGCGCACGCGCTGCACCAGCCGGGTCACGTTTTCCGGGTCAGCCTGGGGGGTAATGCCATGGCCCAGATTGAAGATCAGCGGACCCTGTCCCAGCGCCTGCAGCACGGCATCGATGCCATCCTGCAAGGCCTTGCCGCCGGCCACCATCAGCATGGGGTCCAGATTGCCCTGCACAGGGCCTTCCTTCTGCAAGTCTCTGGCGAAACCGAGCGGCACAGACCAATCGAGCCCGATGGCGTCGGCGTCCGTCTTGCGGCGATAATCTTTGAGAAGATAACCAGCTCCTTTGGCGAAGGCGATGATCTTTGCAGAGGGCCGGCGGGCGCGCACCGATGCGATAATGCGAGCGACCGGCTTTATCGCATAGTCTTCGAATTCCTTTTCACCGAGCACACCGGCCCAGGAATCGAAAATCTGAACCGCATCGGCGCCGGCGTCGATCTGCGCCACCAGATAATCGGCGGAAACATCGGCAAGAAAAGCCAGCAGCTTTTCCATAGCGGCCGGCTCCTGATAACCGAACAGCCGCGCCGGAGCCTGATCCGGTGTTCCATGTCCCGCGATCATGTAGGTCGCAACCGTCCAGGGCGCGCCGCAAAAGCCGAGAAGCGTCGTTTCCTCCGGCAAGGTCTTACGCAAACGGGAGACGGTTTCGAAAACGGGCGAAAGATGCGCCATGACATTTGCGGCATCCAGCTTCTCGATACCACTGACATCGATCGGGTCCATGGCAGGACCTTTGCCTTCGCTGAAAGAGACGTTGCGGTGGAGCGCGTCGGGTATCACCAGAATATCGGAAAAGAGAATTGCGGCATCCAGCCCGAACCGGCGAATGGGCTGGAGAGTGACCTCCGTTGCCAGCTCGGGGTTATAACAGAGATCGAGGAAACTTCCGGCACTCTTCCGCGTTTCCCGATACTCGGGAAGATAGCGCCCAGCCTGTCGCATCAGCCAAATGGGCGGCGGCGCGACCGTCTGCCCGTTCAACACCGTCATAACCTTGCGTTCGCTCATGGCACCTAGCTTCTAAAAAATAAAATCAAAGAGATTTAAAAGATTTTCTATTTCTTAGAGTCTGTGAGTAGCAAGGATTAAAATCATTCCAGTCGAAATGCCGCAGTTGCAAGGCCCATCAGGTACCTGAGGATATTGTCGATGTGCTTGCTCGTAGATAATTCGGAAAACGACAATTTACTAAATTATTTCATTTAGTTACCGCCGAACCAGAAAACCGCATATCTGTGGATAATCTGGGGAGAATTTTTGAACAACTCCACATTCTTCAAATAATTCACAGGCGCGCCGGCGATGATTGAAGCCACTTGCGGATTGTGGAAAAACACCACTTTATTCACGGCGCGGTTCGACCCGCAGGGCAATTCGGGGATTTGTCCCGGTTTATCAACAGCGGGAGAAAAACAGCGTGGAGAACAAAAAAAGCTTCTTCCATCTGCACCTGATTTCGGACTCAACCGGCGAGACTCTGATGTCGGCCGGTCGTGCCGTCTCGGCCCAGTTTCACGCCTCAATGCCGGTGGAACATGTCTATCCGATGATCCGAAACCAGAAACAGCTCGCGCAGGTGGTCGACCTCATCGACAAGGAGCCGGGTATCGTCCTCTATACCATCGTCGATCAGCAGCTGGCCGAGTTCCTGGATCTGCGGTGCCATGCGATCGGGGTGCCCTGCGTCAACGTCCTCGAACCGATCATTGGTATTTTCCAGACTTATCTCGGTGCGCCGTCCCGACGGCGGGTGGGCGCGCAGCACGCGTTGAATGCGGATTATTTTGCCCGGATCGAGGCGCTCAATTTCGCCATGGATCATGATGATGGGCAAATGCCGGAAACCTATGACGAGGCTGATATTGTTATCATCGGCATCAGCCGCACATCAAAAACACCAACCAGCATCTATCTCGCCAACAGGGGAATAAAGACTGCCAATATTCCGGTTGTTCCCAATGTGCCTTTGCCGGAAAGCCTCTATGCCGCCACCCGGCCGCTGATTGTGGGTCTGGTCGCGACATCGGATCGTATATCGCAGGTGCGTGAAAACCGGGAGTTGGGCGCGACGGGCGGATTTGACAGCGGGCGTTACACGGATCGCGCCACCATCATGGAAGAGCTGAAATATGCGCGCGCGCTCTGCGCCCGCAATAATTGGCCGCTGATTGATGTCACACGCCGCTCCATCGAGGAAACGGCCGCAGCCATCCTTGCCCTCCGCTCGAGGACGCGATAATCCGGATCGCACCATTCGGAGCAGACAGTCGATGAAACAAGAGTTGATCCTCGCCTCGTCCAGCGCATCCCGCCAGATGCTGATGCGCAATGCGGGGCTGACATTTTCGGCAATCCCGGCGGATATTGATGAGCGTGCGCTCGATGAGCAGCTGGAACGAGACGGCGCCAGCCCGGAAGAGGTCGCACTGGAACTTGCCAGGGCCAAGGCTCTTGCGGTTGGCGCGCTCCATCCGGAAGCACTGGTTCTTGGCTGCGACCAGACCATGGCGCTTGGTGCCCGTGTCTATCACAAGCCAAAAACGATAGTGGAGGCCGAAGCGCATCTGCTCTCATTGTCCGGCAAGGTCCATCGTCTGAACAGCGCTGCCGTTCTCGTCCGGCATGGAGAGGTGGTGTGGCAGACCGTTTCCAGCGCCGAGCTAGGCGTTCGAACATTAAGTGCAGAATTTGTCTCCCGTCACCTGAAACGGGTGGGCGAAAAGGCCTTGAGCAGTGTCGGCGCTTACCAGCTTGAGGGAGAGGGAATCCAGCTATTCACCTCAATCGAGGGCGATTATTTCACCATTCTAGGTCTGCCGCTTCTGCCGCTTTTATCGAAACTGCGCGACATGGATGTCATCGATGGCTGATTCACGTGAAACATTAACCATAAATGCCTTCGTTGTCGGTTACCCGATCAAGCATTCGCGGTCGCCTATTATCCATTCTTACTGGTTGAAGAAATTCGGGATTGCCGGTTCGTATAAGGCCGTTGAAGTCTCTCCTGATGATTTCACGAATTTCATTGCAGTGCTGAAGGAAGGCAAGCCGGGCACACCCGTCGGCGGCAATGTCACTATTCCCCATAAGGAAGCGGCCTATCGGCTGGCAGATAAACCCGATGCTCTGGCGGAAGAACTCGGTGCCGCCAACACTGTCTGGATGGAGGAGGGCAGTCTTCGCGCCACCAATACGGATGGTTACGGTTTCGTCGCCAATCTCGATGAACGTCATCCGGGCTGGGACAAGGCCGAGCGGGCCGTGGTTTTGGGTGCCGGCGGCGCAAGCCGGGCAGTCATTCAGTCCCTGCGTGATCGCGGTATTGCCGAAATCCACGTCCTCAATCGTACCGTCGAACGTGCGCGTGAACTGGCCGACCGTTTTGGACCGCGGGTCTTTTCCCATCCCCAGGCAGCGCTTCATGAGGCAATGCAGGGCGCCGGGCTTTTCGTGAACACGACATCGCTCGGCATGGATGGAACGGAAGCGCCGCATCTTGATTTTTCGCCGCTGGCCGCCCAGGCCGTCGTGACCGATATCGTCTATGTGCCTTTGAAGACCCCGATCCTGAAGATGGCGGAAGAGCAAGGCATTACGACGGTCGACGGATTGGGCATGCTGCTTCATCAGGCAAAACCCGGTTTCATGCGATGGTTCGGCAAAATGCCTGAGGTCGATGAAACCCTGCGTTCTCTCATCATCGAGGACATGGAGAAACATTGATGATCGTCATCGGTCTCACCGGCTCGATTGGAATGGGGAAAACGACGACCGCCAAGCTGTTCGCGGGGGAAGGGGTTCCGGTTCTCGATTCGGATGAGGTCGTGCATGGGCTATACCGGACCGAAGCCGCTCCGCTGATTGAGGCAGCCTTTCCGGGTACCACCGTTTCCGGTGTGGTGGACAGGCAGAAACTCGGCGATGTCTTGCGGGAGAATCCGGCTAATTTTGGTAGACTGGAAGAGATCGTGCATCCGCTGGTGCGCAAGAGGCAGGAAGCCTTTCTGGCTGCAGCAAGGAAAGACGATCGGCAATTCGCCCTCCTCGATATTCCCCTGCTGTTCGAAACCGGGGCGGAAAATCGCGTCGATAAAGTCGTGGTGGTAAGTTGTGCGCCGGAGATTCAGCGAGAGCGGGTTTTGTCCCGACCCGGCATGACGGAAGAGAAATTCGAAATGATCCTCGCCCGACAGACGCCCGATGCGGAAAAGCGCCGGCGTGCCGATTTTATCGTCGATTCCGGAAGTGGTGTCGAAGCAGCACGGGATCAGGTAAGAGAGATATTGCAGAAACTGGCCGCTGAGTCGCGCCGCGGAGAGATGAATGCGTGAGATCATTTTCGATACGGAAACCACAGGCCTTGAATCGAAGCTGGACCGCGTGATTGAAATCGGCGGTATCGAGCTGATCAACCACTTTCCCACCGGCCGCACGCTGCATCTCTATATCAGCCCTGAAGATCGCAAGGTTCATCCCGACGCGCTTGCCGTTCACGGCATTACCGACGAGTTTCTGAAAGACAAACCGAAATTCGCCGAGGTCGTCGACCAGATTCGTGACTTCTTCGATGGTGCGCGCTGGGTGGCGCATAATGCCACATTCGACATGGGCTTCATCAATGCCGAATTCGCTCGCCTCGGCATCGAACCGGTGTCCGCCGATCTGGTGACGGACACGCTTTCGCTTGCCCGCCGCAAGCACCCCATGGGGCCGAATTCGCTGGATGCGCTTTGCCGGCGTTACGGCATCGATAATTCCCACCGTACCAAGCACGGCGCACTTCTCGACTCCGAACTGCTGGCCGAAGTCTATATTGAAATGATCGGCGGGCGGCAGACGGCGCTCGGCTTCGGTTCCGCCGCCAAGCAGGAAACCATTGTCATTGAGGATGATGTGCCGCTTGCGCCGCTGCAAAGACCGAGCCCCTTGCCCTCAAGACTGGATGCGGAAACGGTGGCGGCCCATGGCAAGCTCGTTCTCGGCATGGGCGACAAGGCGATCTGGAACCGCTACCAGAATTGACGCCTGCTGAGGCGTTGAAATGGAACTCTGGCCAAAGAAAAACCCGGGCGAAGAACCCGGGTTTTGTTTTATCTGCAATGTAGGGCCTTGGGCGCCGCTTAGTTCGGCACGGCGTGAACCTGGGCCTTGGCCTGTTCTTCGGCAACGCGCTGCGCAAACATCTGCGCGAAATCGATCGGGTCGATCATCAGCGGCGGGAAGCCGCCATTGCGGGTGACGTCGGCGATGATCTGGCGGGCGAAGGGGAAGAGCAGGCGCGGGCACTCGATGAACAGCACCGGCAGCATATGCTCCTGCGGGAAACCGGCAATGCGGAACACGCCGCCATAAACCAGCTCGGCCGCAAACAGGACCTTGTCGCCATCCTTGGCTTCCGCATTCAGCGTCAGGACAACGTCGAAATCCGAGCCGGAGATCGGGTTTGCGTTGACGTTGACATTGATGTTGATCGAAGGCGCATTCTCACGGGCCTGAAGCGAACGGGGAGCACCCGGATTTTCGAAGGAAAGATCCTTGATGTACTGGGCAAGAATGTTGAGGGAAGGACTTACTGCGCCCTGTGCACCATTTTCAGCGGTCATTACGTTTCCTCACGGCGTGAATTCGTGGAAGGCGGTCTATCATTTCGACCCGGGGCTTACAACCCTTCGTGATCGGGTCATCGCGATCCATTCCGCCCGAGATCAGGGTTTGGGCAGGTCGCGATCATCAGGTTTGCGCGACCATGGGGAACCCTTTGGCTCCTCGCGGTGAAACTCCTCCTCGTCGAGATCCACCACCTTCGAATTGCCGGCATGTCCCGGACCGTTGCGAAAGCCGGAAAAATCACCGGGCTGAGGACCGGATTGCTGGCCGGATTGCCGAAACGAACCCGCAACGACGACCCGCGGTCCGAAGGCTTTCCAGAAAAACCGCCGTACGATCGGAGACAGAAGCAGAAGGCCGAGAATGTCGGTAATGAAGCCGGGAATGATAAGCAGGATCCCGGCAACGACGCGCATGGCGCCATTCACCAGTTCATCCGCCGGCTGCGCGCCGGTGCGGCCCGCATCCTGAAGGTTTCTCACCATGCCGATGCCGCCGAGACGTAGGATCAGGAGCCCCAGAAACGACGTGAACAGGACAAGCGCCAATGTCAGCCACAAGCCGATCGCTTTGCCGACGATAATGAAGCCGGCAATTTCGAGAATGGGCATCATCAGGATGACGATGGGGAGAAAGGAAAAACGCATCTTCTAGCCTTGCGTGTGCATCTCTGGCAGATTGCCGGTTCCCGGGACACCGATGATTGAATCTGCACATTTGAATGATGATAAGATGCAGACTATATGATGGTGAGGTTTTCGAATTTAAATGGCGGTTTTGGTAAAACATGGGCTTTAGCGACTTTATCACATTGTTTTTTCTCGTTGCAGCGGTGCTGATCTTCTTTCAGCTGCGCAGTGTCCTTGGCCGCCGCACGGGCAATGAGAAGCCGCCATTCGACCCCTATAGCCCGCGAGATGTGGCAAAGGGCCCCGTTGCAGATGATAACAAGGTCGTGACCTTGCCGAAACGCAGCGAGGCAGAGGATGAGAACCGCTTTGCCGAGGCGGATGCGCTAGCGCCCGTCGATAGCCCACTCAATGCATCGCTGCGTGAGGTGATGACCAGGGACCCGTCCTTCGGTCCCAAGGAATTCCTGAACGGCGCTCGCATGGCTTATGAAATGATCGTCATGGGTTTTGCCGATGGGGATCGCAAGACGCTCAAGAACCTTCTGTCGAAGGAGGTTTTCGATGGTTTCGAAGCGGCGATTTCCGAGCGTGAAGGTCGTGGCGAGGTGGTGAAGTCCACCTTCGTGGGCATCGAGAAAGCAGATATTACCCAGGCCGGTGTGCGCGATTCCGAAGTGCAGATCACCTTGAGGATCATCAGCCAGCTGATTTCGGCGACCTATGACAAGGACGGCAAGCTGGTGGATGGCGATCCGGATACGGTTGCGGAGGTGGATGATATCTGGACCTTCTCGCGCGATATCCGCTCGCGTGATCCGAACTGGAAGCTGATCGCTACTGAATCCGAGCAATGACCGCGCCCTATTCGATCGAGGAAGTTTCTTTCAGCGACCTGCCCGGATGGCGGCAAGACGATCCGGGCAAGCTTTTTCCCGCGATGGCGACAATCCTGTCGCATCTTCGGAACGCAAAACCCTACAGGACCGGCGCGCTCGGGGTCACGGCGGCGGAACTTGTTTCGCTTCTGGAAAATGCTGAGAAAAACCCAGCAAAAAGTCCGGAACAGGCGCGCCGGTTTTTCGAAACCAATTGCGTGCCTTTCAGGATTTCTTCGGCTCCGGGAAAAAGCGGTTTCGTAACCGCTTTTTACGAACCCGAACTGGAAGTGTCATCTGAACCCGACGACATCTGGCGTTATCCGATTTACCGCCGGCCGCCCGAACTGGTGGATATCGACGATACCAATCGGCCCGCTGGCTTCGATCCGTCCTATGCTTTCGGCGGGGCGGACGAGGACGGTATTTCCTATTTTCCCGACCGCCAGGCGATCGATGAAGGGCATCTGGAGGGCAGGGGCCTTGAGATTGCCTGGGCGAAATCGAAGGTCGACCTGTTTTTCGTCCATGTGCAGGGGGCGGCACGTCTGGTTTTTCCTGACGGCGCGGTAAAGCGCATTACCTATGCGGCCAAGGCCGGGCATGCTTTTTCCCCGATTGGCCGTCTGCTTCTCGATCGCGGGGAACTTGATCCGAAAACCGTATCGATGCAGACGATCCGCAAATGGCTCGCTGACCATCCCGACAAGGTGGATGGGGTGCTATGGCATAACCGCTCCTATATTTTTTTCCGGGAGGCGGATGTCGCTGATCAGGATATGGGGCCGATTGCCGCCGCAAAGGTGCCGCTTGTCGCCGCGCGCGCGCTTGCGGTGGACAGGCTCATCCACACGTTCGGGCTTCCCTTCTTCATCCATTCACCGTCGCTAACTCATCTCGATGACGGAAAACCTTTTGCGCGGCTTATGCTGGCGCTCGATACGGGTTCAGCCATTGTCGGCCCGGCCCGTGGCGATATCTTCACCGGCTCCGGTTTCGAAGCAGGAGAGCTTGCCGGTACGGTGCGCAATGAGGCCGACTTTTATATACTGATACCGCGGGTTGCTGCGGAGAGGTATCGGTGATGAAGAGCAGTCGCAAGCTCGGCAAGGAAGAGCGCATTCTGTGGGGAAAGGTCGCAAAAACCACGCGGCCGATCTCCGGCAGACTGGAAGATTTGCTGGCTTTCGAGGACATGGAGGAGCCTCTGGTTGAACCCGAGGTTTCCCAGACCGGCAAAAGCAGCTTTCCGCGCATGCTTGCGGAGCCGGCCGAGCCGCCATCAGCGGCTCCGGACAAAAAGCCGAAAATTCATCAGCCGATGGAAAAACCGGTCAAGCGCAAGCTCACCCGTGGCCGGCTACCGCTGGAAGGGCGGATCGATCTTCACGGTATGTTCCAGAGCGAAGCCCATGCGGTGCTGCTTGATTTTCTGTTGCGCGCGCATGAACGTGGTCTCAGGCATGTGCTCGTCATAACGGGCAAGGGGCGTTCCATTGGTAGCGATGGCGCGTTGAAAAGGGCGGTGCCCATGTGGTTTTCCAAACCGGAATACCGCCACCTGATTTCATCCTATGAGGATGCATCCGCCAATCACGGCGGCGACGGCGCTCTTTATGTGCGGCTGGCGCGTCGGCGGGGTGAAAAGTCATGACGCCCTTTGCGGAGGCAGTGCGGCAGCTTCGTGAACGCAAGGGCGTGACGCAGAAACAAATGGCCGCCGCTATCGGCGTGTCGCCGGCTTATCTTTCGGCGCTCGAGCATGGCAAGCGTGGAAAGCCGAGCTTCGATCTGCTGCAGCGTATCGCCGGATATTTCAACATCATCTGGGACGAGGCGGAGGAATTGTTCTTTCTGGCCGGCTCGTCCGACCCGAAAGTGGTGATCGACACCGTCGGCCTGCCGCCGCAATATACGGCTTTCGCCAACCGTCTCGCACGGGATATTCGCAAGCTGCCGCCGAGTGTGGTAGAGGAACTGTCAGCCTTGCTGCAAAAAAGCCGTTCTTGCGATTGAAACCCCTCTATCCCCTGCTTTATTCAGCATCCTGAAGCATGCGGCCTTTGGGATTGGGTGTAGAATTTCTATAGTCGCATGTCGGATTTGAGTGATTCGCTGGCTTCAGGCCTTCTCACTGGAAACCTGGCCAGGAAAACTTTGGAAAGAGTACTTATGACCGAAACATCGTCAAGCGAAGTCGGCGCGAATGCGGAATATGGAGCCGATTCGATCAAGGTTCTCAAGGGCCTTGATGCCGTGCGCAAACGGCCCGGCATGTATATCGGTGACACCGATGACGGTTCCGGCCTGCATCACATGGTCTATGAAGTCGTCGACAACGCCATCGACGAGGCTCTCGCCGGTCATGCCGATCTGGTGACGGTGACGCTGAACGCCGATGGCTCCGTGACGGTGACGGATAACGGACGCGGCATTCCGACCGACATCCATTCTTCCGAAGGCGTTTCTGCCGCCGAAGTCATCATGACCCAGCTGCATGCGGGCGGTAAATTCGACCAGAATTCCTACAAGGTGTCCGGCGGCCTGCATGGCGTGGGCGTGTCGGTGGTCAATGCGCTCTCGGTCTGGCTGAAGCTCAGAATCCGCCGCAATGGCAAGCTGCATGAAATCGGCTTCACCCATGGCGTTGCTGATGCGCCGCTTTCCGTCATTGGCGAATATGAAGGCCGTTCGGGCACGGAAGTCACATTCCTTGCAAGCCCGCAAACCTTCACCATGACGGACTATGATTATGGAACGCTGGAGCATCGCCTGCGCGAGCTCGCATTCCTGAATTCCGGCGTGCGCATCCTGCTCACCGACAAGCGCCATTCTGATATCAAGCAGGAAGAGCTGCTGTATGATGGCGGCCTCGAAGCCTTCGTCCGTTATCTCGACCGTGCCAAGAAGCCGCTGGTGGACAAGCCTGTCGCCATCAAGGGCGAAAAGGACGGCATTACGGTTGAGGTCGCGCTCTGGTGGAACGACAGCTACCACGAGAACGTGCTCTGCTTTACCAACAACATTCCCCAGCGCGACGGCGGCACCCATATGGCCGGTTTCCGCGCGGCGCTGACCCGTCAGGTGACCTCCTATGCCGAAACTTCCGGCATCCTGAAAAAGGAAAAGGTAAGCCTGCAGGGTGAGGACTGCCGCGAAGGTCTGACGGCCATTCTTTCCGTCAAGGTTCCCGACCCCAAGTTTTCCTCGCAGACGAAGGACAAGCTCGTTTCGTCCGAAGTGCGTCCGGTCGTGGAAAGCCTCGTCAACGAAGCGCTCTCCACCTGGCTGGAAGAACATCCGTCCGACGCGAGAATCCTCGTCGGCAAGGTTGTGGAAGCGGCGGTTGCCCGCGAAGCCGCCCGCAAGGCGCGCGAACTGACGCGCCGCAAGGGTGCGCTCGATATTGCCTCTCTGCCCGGCAAGCTTGCCGACTGCTCCGAGCGCGATCCGGCGAAATCCGAACTTTTCCTCGTTGAGGGTGACTCCGCTGGCGGTTCGGCCAAGCAGGGCCGCTCGCGCGAAACGCAGGCGATCCTGCCGCTGCGTGGCAAGATCCTCAATGTTGAACGCGCCCGTTTCGACAAGATGCTGTCCAGCCAGGAAATCGGTACGCTGATCACGGCACTTGGCACGTCCATCGGCAAGGACGAGTTCAACGCCGACAAGCTGCGTTACCACAAGATCATCATCATGACAGATGCTGACGTCGACGGCGCTCACATCCGTACCCTGCTGTTGACCTTCTTCTTCCGCCAGATGCCGGAACTGATCGAGCGCGGCCATCTCTATATCGCCCAGCCGCCGCTTTATAAGGTCACGCGTGGCAAATCCGTGCAGTACCTCAAGGATGAAAAGGCGCTGGAAGAGTACCTGATCTCCATGGGTATCGAGGAAGCATCGCTGACCCTCGGCTCTGGCGAAGTGCGCGTCGGCGCCGATCTTCGCGAAGTCATTCTGGATGCGTTGCGCATGCGCTCGCTGATCGACGGGCTGCATTCCCGTTACAGCCGCTCGATCGTGGAACAGGCTGCCATTGCCGGCGCGCTGAACCCCGAGCTTTCGGCCGATGCCGCCCGCGCCGAAGAAACCGTTGCCGAAGTGGCGCGGCGTCTTGACATGATTGCGGAAGAAACCGAACGCGGCTGGTCCGGCACCGTGCTGCAGGATGGCGGTTTGCGCTTCGAGCGCATGGTGCGTGGCGTCAAGGAAGTCTCGACGCTGGATATGGGCCTGCTCGGTTCGGCCGATGCCCGCCATATCGATCAGCTCGCGGCCCGCACGCGCGATATCTACGTCACGCCGCCGGTCCTGCAACGCAAGGATGGCACGATGGAACTGGCTGGTCCGCGCGCGCTGCTGGATGCGATTTTCGCGGCCGGGCGCAAGGGTCTTTCCATGCAGCGCTACAAGGGTCTTGGCGAAATGAATGCCGAGCAGCTGTGGGAAACGACGCTTGACGCCAATGTTCGCTCGCTTCTGCAAGTCAAGGTCAACGACGCCACCGATGCTGACGGCCTGTTTGCCCGCCTGATGGGTGACGAAGTGGAGCCGCGCCGCGACTTCATCCAGGAAAATGCGCTGAGCGTTGCAAACCTCGACATTTAATCCTGTGGAGCAGTTCGCGTAACGATTCACGTGAAACGAAACTTTAACAAAAGGCCCGGCGGTCAATTTCCGCCGGGCCTTTTGTTTTGTGCGGACAAGCTGATATCAGTCGGTCTTGCCCGTGAAGCGTCCTTCAAAAGCCACGTCTGAAAGAGGCAGACGCTTGCTCGGTACTTCCCGTTCCGCCAGATCATCAGGAAGAACGGACTTGTCGGTCAACGTGCCGATGGCGACCCCGGCCTCCACCCTGTAGCCTTCCGGAATATTTAGCCTCTCAACGATTTGGTCTTTCAAGATGCCGGCCATGCCGTGGGCGTGGTACCCGAGCAGATGCGCCTGCATGGCAAGCGAAAACCAGGCAGCACCCGCATCGAAGGAATGGGTCGCGGATGGCTTTTTCTCACCTTCGCGCGAGATGTTATGGTCGCGGGAAATGACGAAGAGCAGCACGGAGGCGTTTTTTGCCCAGCGCTGGTTTCCTTCCATCAGCAGTTCCACGAAGAGCGGCCAGTCTTCACTATCCTTGTGCGCATAGACAAACCGCCATGGCTGATAGTTGGAAGCGGAGGGTGCCCAGTGCGCCGCATCCAGAATGGTCATCAGATGCTGGGGCGGCATGGTGTTGCCGTCGAAGGCGCGGGGAGACCAGCGATCAAGGAAGAGGGGATCAACGGGATATTCGGATTGCCGGGAATTGCTGTTCGTCACGGGCCATGTCCTTTTGATTGACGGGAAGGAAAAGGTATTTTTCGAAACTTGGCGCAGTCAAGGGGTGACAAGTATGAATGCATCGTTCATATATGCATCACCTTGTCTGACAACCGGGAGAGAGTTCCATGAAATTGATGCGTGTTGGCCAGCCCGGCCAGGAAAAACCTGCAATCCTCGACGCGGAAGGAAAAATCCGCGATCTGTCCGCCCATGTGAAAGATATCGGCGGCGACGCCATTTCTCCCGAGGGCCTCAAAAAGATCGCCGCGATCGATCTGAGCACGCTTCCAGTCCTGAACGAAGACCGCATCGGCGCCTGCATTGCGGGAACCGGAAAATTCATCTGCATCGGCCTTAATTTCTCCGACCATGCCGCCGAAACGGGTGCCACCGTACCGCCGGAACCGGTCATTTTCATGAAGGCGACCTCGGCCATCGTCGGTCCGAATGACAACGTCACCATTCCGCGCGGTTCTGAGAAGACCGACTGGGAAGTCGAGCTCGGTGTTGTCATCGGCAAGACCGCCAAATATGTCTCGGAAGCCGATGCTCTTGACTACGTTGCCGGCTATTGCGTTTCGCATGATGTTTCCGAACGCGCCTTCCAGACGGAGCGTGCCGGCCAGTGGACAAAGGGCAAGTCCTGCGACACCTTTGGCCCCATCGGCCCCTGGCTGGTGACGAAAGAGGAAATTACCGACCCGCAGAACCTCGGCATGTGGCTAAAGGTGAACGGCCAGACCATGCAGGACGGCTCCAGCAAGACCATGGTTTACGGCGTCGCCCACGTTGTCTCCTATCTCAGCCAGTTCATGTCGCTGCATCCCGGCGATGTCATTTCCACCGGCACCCCTCCCGGCGTCGGCATGGGCCTGAAGCCGCCGCGTTACCTGAAGGCGGGTGATGTCGTGGAACTCGGTATCGAGGGCCTCGGTTCCCAGAAGCAGACCTTCGTCGCCGACATCTGATCGCAACGGCGTTCAACGGAAAGTGAGGCGCTGGCGGGAAACCGCCGGCGCCTTCGATTTTGTGCACCTGCGAAAAGCTGCTATGGTTGAAAAAAAGAGCGTGATCGCGAGGGAGGCGTCATCAGTGTTCTACCATCTTTATGAAATGAACCATGCGGCCATGGCGCCGCTGCGCGCCGGTGCCGATATGATGCGCCAGGCCTGCAACAATCCTATGAACCCGCTTTCCAGCACGGCCTTCGGAAGAAGCCTCGATGCCGGCTTCGAGGTTTTCGAACGCCTGACGCGCCGTTATGTCAAACCGGAATTCGGCCTTGCCACGACTATTGTCGATGGAGAGACCGTTACCGTTGCTGAAGAGACCGTCTGGTCGCGTCCGTTCTGCAATCTCGTCCATTTCAAAAAAGAGATCGATCCTGCCCGCCAACCTGAGCCGAAGGTGCTGCTGGTGGCGCCGATGTCCGGCCATTATGCGACCCTGCTGCGCGGCACCGTGGAGGCGCTGCTGCCTTCGGCCGATATTTACATTACCGATTGGGTCGATGCCCGCATGGTGGCAACGAGCGATGGGACCTTCGATCTCGACGATTACATCAGTTATGTCATCGAGATGCTGCGCGAGATAGGTCCGGGCGCGCATGTGGTCGCCGTCTGTCAACCGTCCGTGCCTGTTCTGGCCGCCGTTTCGCTTATGGAGGCCGATGGCGATAAATTTGCGCCGGCATCCATGACGCTGATGGGCGGTCCAATCGATACGCGCATCAATCCCACAGCCGTCAATGGTCTCGCCAAGGCGAAGCCGATCGAATGGTTCCGCGATAATGTCGTCATGCAGGTGCCGTGGCCGCAGCCCGCTTTCGGCCGCAATGTCTATCCCGGCTTCCTGCAGCTGTCCGGTTTCATGTCGATGAACCTCGACAAGCACATGACGGCGCATAAGGATTTTTACCTCAACCTCGTCAAGAATGACGGCGATTCCGCCGAAAAGCACCGCGAATTTTACGATGAATATCTGGCCGTCATGGATCTGACGGCGGAGTTTTATCTGCAGACGGTGGAAACCGTCTTCATCGACCATGCGCTTCCGAAGGGAAAGATGCTGCACCGGGGCAGGGCGGTCGATCCCGCCGCCATTCGCAATGTCGCATTGTTCACCGTGGAAGGGGAGAATGACGATATTTCAGGCGTCGGCCAGACAAAGGCGGCCCATGATCTCTGCAGTAACCTGCCTGAAGACAAACGCGCCCATTACATGCAGCCGGATGTCGGCCACTATGGCGTCTTCAACGGCTCACGCTTCCGGAAGGAAATCGTGCCGCGCATGCTGGATTTTATCCACAAACACCAGACTGCCTGACGTAAGATGGTGGGTGGTGTCATGCATTTGCGTGGCCAAGCGACGGACGAATCGGCTATGAAGGGTTCATGTTTTCGCTCCTCAGAAAATCCCTGAAGTCACCGGCGCCAAAGAAGGTTGCGCCGAGCCAGCGCACCGTCGCGGTGGCGGGCCGGCAGGTGCCGATCACGGTCAGGGAAAATCCGCGGGCCACGCGCATCACCTTGCGCATAGAACCAGGCGGCCGGGCGTTGAAGCTGACGATCCCGATGGGCCTGCATCACCGCCAGGTGGATGATTTTCTCGAGAGGCATCAGGGCTGGCTGGAAGGCAAGCTTCTGAAATTCAGCCTCGATGACGGTTTGCGTCCGGGCGCTACCATCGATATCAGAGGCATATCCCACCGCATTGACCATACCGGCAGCCTGCGAGGGCTGACACATATCGCGAAAGACGCCGATGGCGTCGACGTTCTGAAAGTCAGCGGCGCGCCGGAACATCTGAGACGACGGATCGCGACATTCCTGAAAAAGGAAGCGAAGGCCGATCTGGAACGGCTCGTCGCCGTTCATGCCAGCGCTGCCGGCCGGCCGGTGCGGTCCATCAGCATGAAGGATACACGCAGCCGCTGGGGCTCCTGTTCCCATGATGGAAACTTGAGCTTTTCCTGGCGTATCGTCATGGCCCCGGAAAAGGTCATCGATTATCTTGCCGCCCATGAGGTCGCGCATCTGAGCGAAATGAACCACGGTCCGAAATTCTGGGCCTTGTGTGAAAAGCTGTGCCCGCACACCAATGAGGCCAAGGACTGGCTGAAACGCCACGGCTCCAAACTTCACGCCATCGATTTCGATTGAAACCTGCGGCACGGATCGCCATCTGGATTCACGTGAAACATTCCATCGGGAATGGGTGCGATTTGGCTCGACTCTTGTCGCATTTCATGTCAGGTCGCGGGTATGAAACCGGATATCAAGATTTGCGGATTGAAGACACCGGAAGCGCTGGAGCGTGCCGTCAGGCGCGGTGCGTCCCATGTCGGTTTTATTTTCTTTGAAAAAAGCCCGCGCAACATCGAGCCCGATATTGCCGGCAGGCTGGCGGAAGCCGCCCGTGGCGCCGCCAAGGTGGTCGCGGTCACCGTCGATGCCGATAATGATTATCTCGATGAAATCGTTGATCTCGTAAAACCGGATATCCTGCAGCTGCATGGCAATGAAAGCCCGGAACGGTTGCTGAACATCAAGGCGCTTTATGGCCTGCCCGTCATGAAGGCGATTTCCATTCGCGACGCCGCTGATCTTGCCAAAATCGACCCTTATATTGGAATAGCCGATCGTTTTCTGCTGGATGCCAAGGCGCCGGCGGGCTCCGACCTGCCGGGTGGTAATGGCGTCTCGTTCGACTGGACCATCCTGCGATCACTTGACGGAAGCATCGATTACATGCTTTCCGGAGGGTTGAACAAGGACAATGTCGCTGAGGCTCTGGCGGAAACCAAGGCAAGCGGACTAGATTTGTCGTCCGGTGTCGAAAGCGCGCCGGGCATCAAGGATCTGTCCATGATCGATGCATTTTTTGATGTGGTGAATGATTGGTCGAAAGGCCCAAAGGGAGCTTGAAGTGAACGACGCGCCAACACCCAATTCTTTTCGTGCTGGTCCTGATGAGGACGGCCGTTTCGGTATTTACGGAGGTCGCTTCGTTGCCGAAACGCTGATGCCGCTCATTCTGGATTTGCAGGCGGAATGGGACAAGGCCAAGACCGATCCCGCGTTTCAGGCGGAACTCAAGCATCTCGGCGCGCACTATACCGGTCGCCCGAGCCCGCTTTATTTCGCGGAACGCCTGACGGCGGAACTCGGCGGCGCGAAGATCTATTTCAAGCGCGAGGAGCTGAACCACACCGGCTCGCACAAGATCAACAATTGCCTCGGTCAGATCCTGCTTGCCAAGCGCATGGGCAAGACCCGCATCATCGCGGAAACCGGCGCCGGCCAGCACGGCGTTGCCTCCGCAACGGTGGCAGCACGTTTCGGTCTTCCCTGTGTCGTTTATATGGGCGCGACCGACGTAGCCCGTCAGGCCCCGAACGTCTTCCGCATGAAGCTTCTGGGCGCCGAGGTGAAACCGGTGACAGCAGGTCATGGCACGCTCAAGGACGCCATGAACGAGGCCCTGCGTGACTGGGTTACCAATGTCGAGGATACCTATTATCTGATCGGCACCGCGGCCGGCCCGCATCCCTATCCGGAAATGGTTCGCGATTTCCAGGCGGTCATCGGCGAGGAAGCCAAGGCGCAGATGCTGGAGGCGGAAGGCCGCCTGCCGGATCTGGTCATTGCGGCTGTCGGCGGCGGTTCGAACGCCATCGGCATCTTCCATCCTTTCCTCGATGACAAGAATGTCCGCATCGTCGGCGTCGAGGCGGGCGGCAAGGGCCTTTCCGGTGACGAGCATTGCGCTTCGATCACGGCCGGTTCGCCGGGCGTGCTGCATGGCAACCGCACCTATCTGCTTCAGGACGAGGATGGCCAGATCAAGGAAGGTCATTCCATTTCCGCCGGTCTCGATTATCCCGGCATCGGCCCGGAACATTCCTGGCTGAACGATATCGGCCGCGTGGAATATGTGCCGATCATGGACCATGAGGCGCTGGACGCCTTCCAGATGCTGACCCGCCTCGAAGGCATCATTCCGGCTCTCGAGCCGAGCCACGCTTTGGCAGAGGTCATCAAGCGCGCGCCGAAGATGGGCAAGGATGAAATCATCCTGATGAACCTCTCCGGCCGTGGTGACAAGGATGTCCACACCGTCAGCAAGTTCCTTGGAATGGATGTATAAGATCATGACTGCACGTATGGACAAGCGCTTTGCCGATCTGCGCGCTGAAAATCGCCCGGCCCTGATTACCTATTTCATGGGCGGCGACCCGGATTTCCAGACCTCGCTCGGCATCATGAAAGCGCTGCCGGAAGCCGGTGCTGACGTCATCGAACTCGGCATGCCCTTTTCCGACCCGATGGCGGATGGTCCGGCCATTCAGCTGGCCGGCCAGCGCGCGCTGAAGGGCGGACAGACGCTGAAGACCACGCTCGATCTCGCCCGCGAGTTCCGCAGGCAAGACGATGCAACACCCATCGTGCTGATGGGCTATTATAATCCGATCTATATCTATGGCGTCGAAAAGTTTTTGGACGACGCGCTGGCGGCTGGCATCGATGGCCTGATCGTAGTCGATCTTCCGCCGGAAATGGACGATGAACTCTGCATACCGGCGCTCGCGCGCGGCATCAACTTCATCCGTCTCGCGACCCCGACTACGGATGGCAAGCGCCTGCCGACCGTCCTTAAAAATACCTCAGGTTTCGTTTATTACGTTTCGATGAACGGTATCACCGGTTCGGCGCTTCCCGATCCCTCGTTGATCTCGGGCGCTGTCGGTCGTATCAAGGCGCATACGGAACTGCCGGTCTGTGTCGGTTTTGGTGTCAAGACGGCCGATCATGCAAAAGCGATCGGCGCGGTGGCAGATGGCGTTGTGGTCGGTTCGGCCATCGTCAACCAGATTGCTGGCAGCCTGACCAAGGACGGGCAGGCGACCGCCGATACCGTGCCGGCCGTTACGACGCTGGTAAAAGGACTTTCAACGGGCGTGCGTGCGTCGCGCCTTGCCGCTGCGGAATAAGCGCGCGGCCCAGTCAGGAGTAGACAGTTGAACTGGATCACTAATTACGTTCGGCCGCGGATCAATTCCATGCTTGGCCGCCGCCCGGAGGTTCCGGAGAACCTGTGGATCAAGTGCCCGGAAACGGGCGAAATGGTCTTCCACAAGGACCTGGAAGACAACAAGTGGGTCATCCCGGCTTCTGGTTACCATATGAAGATGCCGGCCAAGGCGCGCCTTGCCGATCTTTTTGATGGTGGCGTCTATGAGGCCCTGGTCCAGCCGAAGGTAGCGCAGGACCCTCTGAAGTTCCGCGATTCCAAGAAATACACCGACCGTCTGCGTGACAGCCGCACGAAAACCGAGCAGGAAGACACGATCCTTGCCGGTGTCGGCCACTTGAAAGGCCTGAAGATCGTTGCCGTCGTGCATGAATTCCAGTTCATGGGCGGTTCGCTCGGCATTGCCGCCGGCGAAGCCATCGTCAAGGCCTTTGAGCGTGCGATTTCCGAGCGTTGCCCGCTCGTCATGTTCCCGGCCTCCGGCGGCGCGCGCATGCAGGAAGGCATTCTTTCGCTGATGCAGCTGCCGCGCACCACGGTTGCGGTAAACATGCTGAAAGAGGCAGGCATGCCCTATATCGTGGTTCTGACGAACCCGACGACGGGTGGCGTCACGGCCTCCTACGCTATGTTGGGTGACGTGCATATCGCCGAGCCGGGCGCCGAAATCTGCTTTGCGGGCAAGCGTGTGATCGAGCAGACCATTCGTGAAAAGCTGCCGGAAGGCTTCCAGACCTCGGAATACCTGCTGGAACACGGCATGGTGGATATGGTCGTCGACCGCCGCGAAATCCCGGACACGCTGGCCAATCTGCTCAAGATCATGACCAAAGCGCCTGCTGACAACGCAAACGCCGTCGTACCGCTGGCGGCTTCGGCCTGAGGAAAAAAATATGTCGCCCGGAGGCATAAACTGCCTTCGGGATGATGCTATACGTTGCATGATTTCATTTTTGGTGCGGCGGACAAATGGCAAGCAAAACGCCTGAAAGGCGAACGGAAGACATGACGAAGCCCGCGATCGGTGAGGCCGAAAAGATCATTGAAGAGCTGATGCAGCTCCACCCCAAGGGGTTCGATCTTTCACTCGACAGAATTTCCCGTCTTCTCGAAAAACTCGGCAATCCCCAGAACAGAATGCCGCCGGTGATCCATGTGGCCGGCACCAATGGCAAGGGCTCTGTCAGCGCTTTTTGCCGGGCCTTGCTCGAATCGGCGGGACTTCCTGTCCATGTTCATACAAAGCCGCATCTCGTAAACTGGCATGAACGCTATCGCATAGGCGTCGCCGGCGAGAGAGGCCGCTTCGTTGACGACGCTGTTTTCGCGGACGCGTTGCGTCGCATCGAAGTCGCCAATGAAGGCCAAAAGATCACCGTTTTCGAAATTCTGACGGCAGTGATGTTCCTTCTTTTTTCGGAACATCCAGCCGATGCGGCAATCGTGGAGGTTGGTTTGGGTGGGCGCTTCGATGCAACCAATGTGATCAACAATCCTGCGGTCTCCGTCATCATGCCGATATCGCTCGATCACGAGGCCTATCTCGGTGACCGCGTGGAGCTGATCGCCGCCGAAAAGGCCGGCATCATGAAAAAGGGTTCGCCCGTCGTCATCGGTCATCAGGAATATGATGCGGCGCTCGAAACGCTGGTCGCCACGGCGGAACGGCTCGGTTGCCCGGTATCCGTCTACGGGCAGGATTTTTCCGCCCATGAAGAATTCGGCCGCATGGTCTATCAGGATGAATTCGGTCTGGCCGATGCGCCGCTGCCGCGGCTTCCCGGCCGTCACCAGCTTGCCAATGCCGCCGCCGCGATCCGCGCCGTCAAGGCCGCCGGTTTCGAGGTGACGGAACGGATGATCGAAAAGGCCATGACCACGGTGGAATGGCCCGGCCGTCTGCAGCGTATCCTGTCCGGCAAAATCGCTGAAATGGCCCCTAAGGATGCGGAAATCTGGGTCGATGGCGGTCATAACCCCGGCGCGGGCGAGGTTATCGCCGAGGCGATGGCTGGCTTTGAGGAAAAGATGGCACGCCCGCTCTTCATCATTGCGGGCATGATCAACACCAAGGATCCGGTGGGTTATTTCAAGGCCTTCGCCGATATCGCCGAATATGTCTTCACCGTGCCGATCGGCGGCACGGATGCGGCGATCGACCCCGTGGTACTTGCCCATGCCGCCTTCGATGCCGGTCTTGTTGCGGCACCCACCTCGTCTCTCACGCATGCCTTGGAAGAGCTGACGCGCCGCTTTGATCCCGAAGGACCAGCGCCGCGCATCCTGATCGGCGGCTCGCTTTACCTTGCGGGCAATGCGCTTGCCCTGAACGGCACGGTTCCCCAATAAAAAGCCCGGCATCACTGCCGGGCTTTTTTCATTCCATCGATATTGCTTATGCGGCGCCGGAAATCCAGGCGGAAAGCGCTGTCTTGGGAGCAGCGCCAACCTTGATATCAGCCACTTCGCCGCCCTTGAACATGGCAAGGGTCGGGATCGAGCGCACGCCGAACTGGGCCGCCAGTTCCGGGTTTTCGTCGATGTTGAGCTTTGCGACCTTGACCTTGCCGGCCAGCTCGGACGAAATTTCCTCAAGGCTTGGCGCGATCATCTTGCACGGGCCGCACCATTCGGCCCAGAAATCCACCACGACGGGTTCGGCGGATTCGAGGACTTCGGACTGGAAGTTGGCGGCATCGACTTTTACGGTAGCCATATCTGGCTCTCCTTTCAGCTAATCTTTTCCGCTATCGATGTGATGCGGGCGCGTCGGAATTTCAATGCCCCGGTATCTCACTTTGTCTTTATTGCGGCAAGGGCCTCTCTCATCGCATCGTCTTCGACTGCCACAAAAGTGGCATTTTCCGTATAGATCAGCGCACAGACAAATTTCTTGCCGGGATAGAGCGATGCTAGAATTTCGCGATAGATGGCAAGCTGCGCCGTGTGGGAGAAAGGTATTTCACGCGCTTCGCGCGGCGGCACGCGGTTGGTCTTGTAATCGACCAGAATGACGCGATCACCATCCACGGCCAGCCGGTCGACGCGGCCGGAGACGGCATATTGCTGCCTGCCGATCGTCATCGTGCCCATGATCGACACTTCCGCGCGGCTGTTGGCGGAGAAGGCCGGTTGTACCGCCGGTTCGGACATGACGCGCAGAACCGCTCGTATCAAATGTTCGCGCTCGGCAGCAGGCCAAAAACGAGCCGCACGCTCCGCATAACGGCGCGCAGCCGCTTCCCGCTCCTCCTCGGTAAAATCCGGCAGGGCTTGCAGCATGCGATGCACTAGCCTACCGCGCTGCAGCGCCAGCGACGAGACATCGGTTTTCTCGCCGAAAAGCGGCGAACGCACGGTGAGATCGTCCGCGCCGTCATCAATGATGGTGCCGGCACCGGACGGGCTGAGCGGTCTCGGCAGGGAGGGCAGTGCCGGCAAGGGAGCGAGAAGTCCCGCCGGAAGGGCGTATTCTTCCTGCTGCTGCGTTTCTGGTAGCTTTTGCGGGACAGATGTCGTGCGAGCCTCGGATTTACGCCAGACAAGCCCCTGCCATTCCTCGCCATCCGCCATGAAAAGCTGCGGCTTGCAATGGTCTTCATTGTTGGCAAGCGCCGCCTTGACGATGGCATGCCAGCATTCGGGATTTTCCTTCTGGCCGCGATAACCGCAGACGACGAGATGATCAGCAGCGCGCGTCATCGCCACATAAAGCAGCCGTCGATATTCGTCTTCGGCGGCCGTCTTCAGTCGTTCTTCATCCGAGCGGATGAGATGGTTGGAAAAACCGCTGCCGGGCAGCCACACCGGGAAGGCGTCCTCACCCGCTTCGACGAAGCGCAGTTTCGGCACATGGCTGTGGTTGAAGGCTTTCGAACCGCCATCAACGACAAAAACAACCGGCGCTTCCAGGCCCTTGGAGGCGTGCACGGTCATGATGCGCACTTCGCCGCGATCCTTGTCCTGCTCGCGCTTCACTTCAGGAGAATCGGTTTCCAGAACGGACAAAAAGGCCTGCAGGCCGGGCAGGCCGGTTCTTTCGTGATCCAGCGCAAAGGACAGGAACTCATCCAGAACGTCGCTCGCCTCGTTGCCAAGCCGGCCGAGGAATTTTTTGCGCCCGTCATGCAGGGTCAGGACCGCTGCAAAGAAATCATGCACCGTGGCCGTTTTCGAAAGCACGATGAAGCCTTCCAGCTTGGCGGCAACGGTGGAAAGGTGACTATTCTCTTCCTGCGAAAGGATTTGCAGCCGTTTCCAGACGCTTTCCGTTTCCGATCGCGTGGCGGCAATGTCGAAAACGTCATCTTCCGTCAGGTTGAAGAGCGGGCTTTTCAAAAGTGCGGCGAGTGAAAGGTCATCTTCGGGCAGGACAACGAAATGGCCGAGCGCCAGAAGGTCCTGCACGGCAATGTGGTCGGTCAGGCGAAGACGGTCGGCGCCGGCAACGGGAATGTTCTTGCGCCCTTTCAACTCCCGGGTCAGCGCATTAACGAAGGCATGGCGTTTTCTGACAAGCACCAGAATATCGCCGGGCTCGACGGTACGCTCGACACCTTTTTCGATAATGGTTTCGTTTCCGATCATATCGGCGATGCGCGCGGCGATACGGCGGGCAACGATGGTGGCCGGCGCACTTTCCCGCAGCGCATCGAAGGGGGCAGTCCAATCCTCTTCGTCTTCAGTGGTTTCCGGCGCCACCATGTCCCACACTTCCACAGTGCCCGGATGACCGGCCCGGTTGGATCGGTGTTCCACCGGTTCGTTATCGGCGCTGAGACCGCTGGCGTTATTCGGGTCTGAAAACACCTGGTCGACAGCGGCCAGCACATCCTGCGTGGACCGGAAGGATAGCGGCAGGCGGATGCGGTGAAAGGCCTGCTCGACGGAATCGACGCGCCTTTTGGTCTCTTCGCGCTCCTGCGAAAACCGTTCCGGCCGCGCACCCTGGAATGAATAGATCGACTGTTTTTCATCGCCCACGGCAAACAGCGTGCGCCGTCCCAAGCGAGCGCTCTCACCCGTGAAGAAATCCGCCGCCAGCGACTGGATGATCGACCATTGCACCGGGCTCGTATCTTGCGCCTCGTCGACCAGAATATGGTCGATGCCCTGATCCAGTTTGTAATGCACCCAGGCGCCCGCCGTATCGCGGTTGAGGAGGTTGGCGGCGCGCTCGATCAGATCTTCGAAATCGAGCTGGCTTCGCTGCTTCTTCAGGTCTTCGAAATCGCCGATCAGCCTTTCGGCCAGAACAAGGGCGCATTTTGTCGCCGCCAGCATCCGCACCAGACGATAACGATTGCGGCAGGAAACAACATGGTCACGCGCCAGCGTCAGCGCATCGAGAAGCTCGGGGGCGGATTTCTGCATGCCCTTGTTGATGACATAGGCATCCGATTTCTTTTCCCCCTTGGCTGTCAGCAGCGCCGCTTCGATGAATTCCATCCGCTGGACGGGGTCCGGTTGGCGTTTTACTTCCCTGAGCGCATAAGCGACATCGATGACGCGTGTTCCGCCCACCTCGTCGGCAAGGGCCAGATAGGTATCGAGCGCGAGGCCGGAGAGGCCGGGCAGAGGCCAGAAGGCGGCTGCCGCGGTTTCTTCGGTTTCCCCATGGCCGATCTGCATCGCCTGCCGCAACCGGGCATCGATGCCGCCTGACTGTTTGGCGTCCAGAAGAAAGGCGCGAAGGGCGCTGCGGTTGGCGATGATGGCGGAGAGCAGTGATTCCAGCCCGCTTTCGTCGGCGAGATCAAGCACATAGGCAAGTGACTGCGCCAGTTCCGCATCGCTTTCTGTCGAAACCGCCGTCAGAAGCGTACGACGCGCCTCGGCCAGCAGCGTGGTCGCGGCGCGGTCATCGAGAACGGAGAAATGGCCGGCGACATTGGCTTCCAGCGGAAACTGGTGCAGCAACGCCTCGCAGAAGGCGTGGATGGTCTGGATTTTCAGCCCGCCCGGTGTTTCCAGCGCCTTGGCAAACAGCCTGCGCGCTTCGGCAAGCTTGATGCGATCCGGCGCCTTGCCTTCGATGGTGGCGATACGGTCCTTAAGATCGGAATCCGGCAAAGTAGCCCATTCCGCCAGACGGTCGAAAACACGGCTCGACATTTCCGACGCCGCGGCCTTGGTATAAGTGAGGCACAAAATCGCCGAGGGCCGGCAGCCGGCCAGAAGCAGGCGAATGACGCGCTGGGTCAGGACATGGGTCTTGCCTGAGCCGGCATTGGCCGACACCCATGCGGAACTGGCGGGATCGGAGGCAAGCCGCTGCCGGGCGCTGGTCCAGTCGATCCAGCTTTCAGGCGTGTCGGCGGCGGGGCCGGCGTCGAAGGGATCAATCGTCATCGCCGTCTCCCGGTTCTGCCGTCGACCATTCCGAAACGCGGGCGAGGTGGTCATATTCCCCGCCATAGGATTGCTGCTCCTCAGGCACCAGCCGTGAGGCAAAACCATTCTCGCCTTCGCGCAGAGAATGAACGAATTTGGTGAGCTGTTCGATCGATTCCGTGGCGAGCTCAATCGCCGATTTCGGCGGTCTTTTGCTGCTTCGGCTGGAATGTTCGTTATTGACCTGATCGGCAAAGAAGCGCTCGCCCGGCCGCAGGCGAACATAGATGAGATTGTCAGGCGTGGGCGAACCGGCTTCGCGGAAGGCGCCGCGCATCAGCGCTGCGGCTTCCAGCGCAAGCTGTGGATCAAGCAGCGCGCGCGCCTGATTGACGGAAGGCGCAAGCCCCGTCTTGTAATCGATAATATCCGCGTGGCCGTTCGTCTTGATGTCGATGCGGTCGGCGATCCCGGTCAGCCTTATGCCCGCCTCGGCGATTTCCTGCCCGGCGCGTGCCTCGAAAAAGCTGTGGCGGATGGACGGATGCCTTTCCTTCTCCCAGTCGATGAAGGCGCGGGCCACCGCCGCAAAACGCGGCCGCCAGATGACATCCACATGGGGAGGCAGGTTTTCCGCGTCGAAACACTCATCGAGAATGCGTTGCATGGCCGCGAGCGAGGCTGGCGTGCCGGGAATATGCGCCTCGCGGGAATAACGCTCGATGATCGCGTGATAGAGCGTGCCGCGATCGGCGGCGTTCGGATCGCGGTTGAAGGGGGCAAGCGGGTCCAGTTTCAGGATGCGTCGCGCATAGATCGAATAGGGGTCGCGGCGCAGGCGGCCCACTTCGCTGAAGGAATAGCGCGTTGGCTGCAACTCGGCCGGCGGCTTCGGGGCAGGGCGCTTTGCCGCTTCCTGATCGATACTTTCATCCATCAATCCTGCCCAATGGCGATAGGTCTCGCCGCGCTTCTTCAGGCTTTCGGCAAATTTCTCGCCGCCCAGCGCCAGAAGACGCTGCAGCCAGCGTGAGGCGACGGCGGGTGTCGAGCCCTGCCTCAGCGCGCGGGTGTAAAAAATCTGCCGGGTGCCATTTGCCATCTCGAAATCATGCGCCAACTGGCCGATACGCCGTTCCGGCGGCTCCAGCCCGATCGCGGTCTTCATGGTGCGGGACAGAAACGGATTATTCGCTGTCTGGCCGGGCCACAGCCCTTCATTGAGGCCGCCGATGACGACGGTGTCGACACTTTGCAGCCGTGCCTCGAGTGCGCCGAAGATGAAAATGCGCGGGTGACGCATCGATCGTGGCTTGATCGATTCACCGGCCACCAGTGCCGCAAAAATATCGATCCATTGCGGTCCGTCCGCGTCGAGGATCTCGCCGCTTTCCATCAATTCGCCGAACAGCTCGGAAAGCTTGTCTCCCGCTTCACCGGACCAGAGTGCGGCAAGATCGTTGTTTTCATCCGCACAGATGGCTTCGATCACGCGGCCCGTCCGCTCCGCCCAGACGGACAGTGGCAATTTATCGGTGAAGGCGCGGCCGGATCGATCTCTGCGGATAAAGGCGGAGCCGAGCGGCTCGGTCGCAACGGCGATCCGCCGCGCCAGATCGCGCCCGGCCTCCGCGCTTGCCTGCGGCAGGGCCAGCCGCCAGGCGGGCGGGTGCCGGTCATCGCGCTGCACCACAAGCTGTGCATCCAGAACTGCTTCCAGATTGCCGATTTCGGTTTCCACACGGCCGCCGCGCAGCGCAATCAGCTCCAGCGCTTTCGAGGCTTTCGCGAAAGCTTCATCGGAAAGCCCGAAACGGCTGAGCGGATGTTTCAGGAGGGAAATAATTGGCACGGGGTCTCCGGGCCTGAGGATGGCCTCCAGCGCCAGTTGCGTCAGCCCGGCTTGCGGGGTGGCGGAAAGCGGCGTACCGGCCGAGTCGTCGGCTTCGATGCCGAAGCGCTGTAACTCCGTCGCCACGCGTCGCGCCAGTCCGCGGTCCGGTGTAATCAATGCTGCCTGCGATGGACGGCCAGCACCCGGTGCTTCAAGGGCCAGCCGCAAAGCCACTGCGATGGCCGTTGCCTCCTCGCGCTCATTGGCGGCTTCAATAAGCGTGGCGGTTGCGAAAGCATCGTCGAAAAAGCCGGGTTGCCTGTCTTCGCGCCAGCGATTCCAGTCGCTGGTGGATTTGGCCGGTGCGAGTGCGGCCGAAAACACCGCTGCGCGCTTTTCCAGATCGCCGTCAATGGCGCCAATCTGATCCACGTCATCGCGCAGGATGCCGAGCTTCTGCAACAGCATATAAAGCCCGTATTGCGAATGGGTGCGGCTCGAAGGATCGGTGGGGTCCTCGGCAATCGCCTGCCATTGTTCCTCCGGCATGGCGAGATCGAGGCCAGGAAGCACAACGGTGCCTTGCGGCAGGGCGGCAACGGCGGCGATGAGATCGGCTGCCGCAGGAATGGAGCCCGTCGACCCTGCGACGATGATGGGTCCCGTATCCGGCAAATTGGCAAGCCGGTTAGCTTCCGCCCGCAGGATGGCGTTGCGATGCCGGCCGGCGGAGGAACGGTTGAGTTCGGCAAGCCGCGCCGGCCAGAAGACGCTGGCGATCCGCAGGAAGTCCGCAGTCAGCTGCCACCATTGAGCGTGATCGCCAGTATCAAGATGCTGAAGCGCTTCCCAGTCCTTTTCTTCGGTATCCATCGCATCGATCACCTCGCCAAGCGCACGCGCCAGCCATATAGCATCGGCGGGGCTGGCGGGGGCGACAAGCGGCGAATCGGAATGGATGGCCCGGATGGCGTCCGGCAGGCTGTTGCGCCAGGCGAGAATGAGACGCGCCAGTTCGATGAGCCGGCCGGTGCCGGAAATCGGTGGCGCCAGATCCATGATCTCAGGGTTTTCGATCTCGAAGAAGCCGCTATCGTCATCCGTCTCACCCAGAGGCCGGATCAGCGGCAGAATGGCGGATCGGCCGCCTAGAAGATCGACGAATTCGGAGCGCAGCACGCGGGCGGAGCGCCGCGTCGGCACATAGATCGTCACCTTGGCAAGCGATAGCGGATCGGCCGGGTCGTATTTATAGCCTGATGTCAGCGTCCCATCACACAGCGTTTCCGCGAGCGTCCTGAGGAACGGTGTTCCCGCGGCGATCGTCAGGACGCGCTTTGCGTGGTGAGTAAGGGTCATGCAGAGCGTTTTTCCCTGAATTGCCGGATAATGCTTTCGGCGTCTTCTATTGCGTCGGGCGTGCCGACCGTAATCCAGTGGCCATCCAGAGAAAGCCCGAAAAGCCGGTCTTTTCCGATGGCGCGATCGAAATAGATATTGAGGTTGAAGGCATCCACCGGCGCATCGTCCAGCAGTCGCGAATCCATGGCGATGGCGCCCGCATAAACTACCGGGGTTGGGTCGCCATCGCGATACCGCGCCAGTTTTCCGTCATCCGCCAGGTTGAAATCCCTCTTCCCATTGTGTCCGGTGGTGCGATCCATGTCGACGCAGAGCAGCGCCATATCCATGCGGGTGGGATCGAAGAATTGCGCAAGCTTGCGCAGGTTGCTAACCGCATTCAACTGTTCGCCGATCCAGAAAAGATCGGCATTCATGACGAAGACCGGGCCGGGTTCCAGAAGCTTCAGGCCCTTGGCAAGTCCGCCACCGGAATTCATCAGCTGCGACTGCTCGTCGGAAATCAGGATTTCGGCGTCGGTGCGGTTTTCGAGATGAGCAATCATCTGTTCGGCGTGGTGATGCACATTGACGACGATTGTCTCGGCACCGGCTTCGACAAGGGAATCGAGCGCGTAGTCGATCATCGGCTTGCCGGCGATTTTCACGAGCGGCTTCGGGATCGTATCCGTGATCGGGCGCATCCGCGTGCCAAGCCCGGCGGCCAGCACCATCGCGTTTTTGATCGTCATCGTGGTCAACCGTCTTTCAGTCGTTAAATTCGATGCCCATGCGCAGGCACCAGTCTCTGAGCGGTGCGAGTTCCGGATGCGAAAGCGCTGCACTGAGATAGCGGAACGTCCTCGGCATATGTTTCATATAACCGGGTTTTCGATCCCGTTCCAACAGCCTCACCCAGATACCGGCAAGCTTGCAGTTGCGTTGCGCCGACATGATGGCGAAAGCCTTGAGGAAAGCGGCCTCATCGAAAGACGTGTTTCTTCTGTTCTCGAGATAGTGCGAAAGCAGGCGCGCTTGCAGTTCGGGGGAGATGGTAACGCGGGCATCCTGCACGATGGAAGCGACATCATAGGCGGTCGGGCCGATCATCGCATCCTGAAAATCGATCAGGCCGACTTGCCGTATGCCGCTGTTTTGCGGCTGCCATATAAGGTTGGGTGAATGGAAATCGCGCAGCACAAGTCCCGTCTCACAGTCGGCGAGCTGGTCGATCAGCCTGTCCCATAGAGCGTAATAGTCGCTCTTTTCGCTATCGGTGAGGGGCTTGCCGCGTTTATGCGGCAGATACCATTCCGCCAGCAGCGAAACCTCGATCTTCATCGCCTGCCGGTCGAAGGGGAGAACCTCATAGGCGCTGCCGTCACCCACTGGCAGCAGGTCGGGCCGCGAGGTCTGGTGAAGCGCCGCGAGACAGGCGACGCTTTGCAGATAGCGGTCCTCTATCGGCATCCCGTCAGGCGCCAGCACGCCCTCCCGCCCGAGGTTTTCCAGCAGGAGAATGCCCTGATCGGTATCCGCCGCCAGAATCTCCGGCGCGCAAAAGCCGCTATTTCTCAGATAATTGCCAATAGCCACGAAGGAACGCGCATCCTGGGCAAGATGGGCGATTTCCGCATAGGTCTTGCCTTCAGCGACGATCGCCCCTCGCATGGGGCGCCGCCAGTCCATCAGGATAAGATCCGGCCCACCAGTTGAAACGGTCTCATAGGCGCGTGTGGAAGCATCGCCGCTTAGAAAGCGCCGGGCCGCATCGCCCCTGCCATTTTTCGCGAGAAATGCGCGGATGGCGAAAACCCGCTCAAGCCGTGCTTTCAGTTTTGCCGGAGCCTCGATGGCGGCGAGCCGCCCTTCGCCGGAATGTGTCAACGTAAGGGTTACGGTCTGTTCCGGCGGCAGAATATCAGTGGCGATATCCGGCCACTCGATCAGGCAGATGCCGTCCTCCAGCATCTCATCAATGCCGAGTTCGTCCAGCTCGGAAACATCCGAAAGCCGGTAAAGATCAAGATGGGCGACCGGAATGCGGGCGTCATAAGTCTGGATGATCGTGAAGGTGGGGCTCGGCACTTCGAGATCAGGCTCATCCGCCACTGCGCGGATGAAGGCTCGGGCGAGCGTGGATTTGCCGGTGCCGAGATCGCCGATGAGTGCGAGACAATCGCCGGGTTTCAAGGCCAGTGCGAGGTCTTCACCGAGCCTGATGGTGTCCTTTTCTCCCTCAAGGGGAATGGTGATCGGCAAGATGTCTTCGCTCATTCTGCGGCGATGGAATGCGGCCGTGTGCCGGAAGGAATGCGGCACGTGACGATGGTGCCGTTGCCGGGTCGGCTGTCGATGCTGACAGTGCCATGGTGCAGGCTGACGAAGCTTTCCACGATGGAAAGGCCAAGCCCTGCACCGGTTCGCCGCCCGCCATTGCCGCGCGTCGCGAAGCGGTCGAACACGCTCTTCAGCATGTCTTCAGGAATACCCGGACCCTTGTCCGCCACCGAGAACACGAAGTCACCTTCGCTGCGCTGGCAGGAGAGCTGAACCGAAGACCCTTCCGGGGCGAAATTGATCGCGTTGGTCAGCAGCTTGATGAGAATCTGCTTCAGCCGCTGGTGATCGGCCACGAGACTGCCGAGATGGGCCGGTGCAACGATCTCGAGCGAAATGCCGCTTTCCTGCAGCCGGTCGGCGATCTGCACCGAAACGTCTTCAAGCAATTCGTTCAGATCATTATCCGAATAATTGAGCTGCATGATGCCGGCATCCACGGTCGCGAGATCGAGAATATCGTTGACGATGGTCAGGAGAACCGAGGAGGAGGTGGAAATATGGTCGAGATATTCCGCCTGCCGGTCCGTCAACTGGCCGATGCCGGGTGTCTTCAGGAGGTCGGTGAAACCGATGATATTCGTCAGCGGCGAGCGCAGCTCGTAGGAAACATGCTGCACGAAATCGTTCTTCAGCTCGTCGGCCTTCAAAAGCGCGTCGTTCTTTTCCTTGAGCGCCCGCTCGGCCCGCACGCTGTCGGTCATGTTGACGAAGGTCAGCATGGTCTGTGAATCGGGCAGCGGAATGATGGCATAGTCGAGCACAAGGCCGGAAAGCAGTTCCAGCGTTCCCTGTCGCGAGGGCCGCTCATCATCGAAGCTGGTAATGAACTGGCTGAAGGCGCGCCAGCCGTCCGGCCTGTCATAAGATTGTGTGCAGGCGGTTTCGATGGCGCGGATATGGGTGCCAGTCTCAGCCTGTTCCGCGGTCACGCCCCAGAGCGCCCGGAATGCCGGGTTGGAGAGGCGAATGCGCCCATCCGCACCGAACACGGCGACACCTTCGGCCAGATGGTCGATGGTTTCGCCCTGCACCTTCACCAGCGTGTTGTAGCGCATCTGCAGGTCGACCTGCTCGGTCAGGTTCTCGAAAACCCAGGTCGCGCCGCCCTGCGGATGGGCGGTTGCAATAACCCGCAGGGTCTGGCCGTTCGGCAGGTGCCAGAGATCGGTCTTGGTATCCAGCGAACGGTAGACGGAAAGCGCCGCCTCTTTCCAGTTCTTCCAGTTCAGCTGCTCCGGCAATTTGCCGGCGGTGCGCAGCCTGTCCAGAAGCTCGGAATTATCAGGGCTGGATTCGAGGAAAACGAGGTCGAAACCCCAGAGAGCCGCGAAAGCCTGATTGTAGAATTGCAGCCGCTGCCGGCCGTCGAAAATGGCGACGGGTGTTGCCAGATGATCGAGCGTTTCAGCGTGACTTTTCAGAACCCGCTTGAGTTCCTCGCTGATGGTTTCGGCTTCCGTTGCGTCGATAGCGATGCCAGCCGAACCGCCGGCTGTCTTGATATCCACGACGTCAAAGAAGGTGCGGTTTCCGGAAACAACCGTCGAAATACGGTCGTGATAGGGTGATTCCGGTGTCGCGGCCGCGCGTATCTTCTGCCGGGTAACCGTGTTCAGCAGCTCGCGTTTTTCATGAACGGCCTGGTCGGCGTCGCGTGCATCCACAGCATGCGCATAAGCGTGGTTGACCCAGGTAAGTTCGCCTTCGCCATTGCGCCGCCAGACGGGTTGTTCGATGGAATCCAGAAGCTCCTGAAATGTGGAGACCGAAGCGATCAGGCGCTCGCGCTCCACCTGCAATTCAGCGAGTTCCGCGCGCAGATTGTTGAGCGCGATGAAACGGGCAAAGGCATTGCCGCCGGAAACCCGGCCTTGAACTTCAATGACTTCGCCGCGCTGTGTTTCAATGGTTAGATCGAAACTCTGCGCATGGCTGCGGAGTTTTTCGATGGATTTTTCAAGCTGGCTTGCGGATGCCGGTTTCAGCCAGCGGCCAAAGGCCAGAAAATCGTGATCCGCCTGCGGCACACCGGTTTCTGCCGGCAGCTGTCCCAGAAATTCGGGGCGCTTATCCGCGCCGTCCCAGATGACGATGCGGCGGCTCTTGTCGGAAATCAGCGCCTCGTATTTCGCGATCTTGTGGTGGGACTGGGCAAGCGCCTGACGGTATTCGCTGCTCTCCGCCTCGATATTGCCGCGCTGCCGCACCAGCCAGACAACGGAAAACAGCGTTGCCGAAAGCATGCCGACGAAAAGCGAATAGGTGATTGTTTCTCCGGATGAAAATAGCCGCGCGCCGGTCTTTGCCACAAGCCCGTCCTGCGCCAGCGCCATGCTTGCCGAGCCGGCCAGAACCGTGCCCGACATCAGGACAGGAAGCCTCGCAACGCCTGTCCGAACCGCACTGAATACCAGCCGGCAACGCGCAAGAGCCGCGCTCAATGCCACGCCAGCATGCGTGTTTTCAACGCGTTGAACTGTCTGCTCGCGCAGATCCGAATTGTGAACCGTCATCCCCGGTCTGTCTCCGTCCTATGTGCCGCATCTTCGACAAGACATCCCATTTCGTCCCCGCCGCCCTTTGGCGTGTCCGAATCAAGTCTGATGACAATACCGCCTTCATAAATCTGCGGAAAGGGAGCGCGCAAAAAAGATGCCGCGCACTTTGTCAAGTGCGCGGCATCTAGATGTTGTGTAATTTCAGTGGATATTAACTATGATATTAATATCTGTAGTGTTCAGCCTTGAACGGACCTTCCTTCGAGATGCCGATATAATCAGCCTGAAGGTCGGAAAGTTCGGTCAGGCGCACGCCAAGCTTCTCGAGATGAAGGCGTGCGACCTTCTCGTCGAGGTGTTTCGGCAGCACGTAAACCTCGTTCTTGTATTCGCCCTGCTTGGTGAAGAGCTCGATCTGGCCCAGCACCTGGTTGGTGAAGGACGCCGACATGACGAAGGACGGGTGACCGGTGGCGTTGCCGAGGTTCAGCAGGCGGCCTTCGGACAGCAGGATGATGCGGTTGCCCTTCGGGAACTCGATCATGTCGACCTGTGGCTTGATGTTTGTCCACTTGAGGTTACGCAGCGAAGCAACCTGAATTTCATTGTCGAAATGGCCGATATTGCCGACGATGGCCATGTCCTTCATCTCGCGCATGTGCTCGATGCGGATAACGTCCTTGTTGCCGGTGGTGGTGATGAAGATGTCAGCGGAAGACACAACGTCTTCCAGGCGAACGACCTCGAAACCGTCCATGGCGGCCTGAAGCGCGCAGATCGGGTCGATTTCGGTGACCTTCACGCGGGCGCCGGCGCCCTGCAGCGAAGCGGCAGAACCCTTGCCCACATCGCCGTAACCGCAGACCACGGCAACCTTGCCGGCCATCATCACGTCGGTTGCGCGGCGAATGCCGTCGACGAGCGATTCCTTGCAGCCATACTTGTTGTCGAACTTCGACTTGGTGACGCTGTCGTTGACGTTGATGGCCGGGAAGGGCAGCAGGCCCTTCTTGCTGAGATCGTAAAGACGGTGAACGCCGGTCGTCGTTTCTTCCGTGACACCCTTCAGCGCGTCGCGCTGTTTGGTGAACCAGCCGGGGGAAGCCTTGAGGCGCTTGTTGATCTGCGCGAAGAGGATTTCCTCTTCTTCCGAACCGGGATTGGACAGAACGTCCTCGCCGGCTTCAGCACGTGCGCCGAGCAGGATATACATGGTGGCGTCGCCGCCATCGTCAAGGATCATGTTGGAGAGGCCGCCATCGGCCCACTGGAAGATCCTGTCGGTATATTCCCAATATTCTGTCAGGCTTTCACCCTTGACCGCGAAGACCGGAATGCCGGCCGCCGCAATTGCCGCCGCCGCATGATCCTGCGTCGAGAAAATGTTGCAGGAGGCCCAGCGAACATCCGCGCCCAGTTCCTTCAGCGTCTCGATGAGAACGCCGGTCTGGATCGTCATGTGAAGAGAACCGGTGATACGAGCGCCCTTCAGGGGCTTGCTTTCGCCGAATTCCGCGCGGCAGGACATCAGGCCCGGCATTTCGGTTTCGGCAATGTCCAGCTCCTTGCGGCCGAACGCGGCAAGGTTGATATCGGCGACGATGTAGTCCTTCTCAAGGCTCATAAGGTTCTCCAGACCAGAAACGCCGCACCTGACGGCCCGGCTCTTAAACGTAGCAGCGGTTTAGCAGGCCACGAACGATCTGGCAATAATGATATAAAGAAGTCTTTATGTCTTTATATGGTGCCGGCTCAGGCTTCTTCGCCGAAGCGGTCGGCGACCAGCGCCTCGAGCGCTTCGATCGCTTCTTTCGCCTGATTGCCGCTCGCCTCGACATAGACGCTGCATCCGGGGCTTGCGGCCAGCATCATAAGACCCATGATCGAGGTGCCGCCAACGGTCATGCCGTCTTTGGAAACCGTGATCGTCGCGTCGAAACCTTCGACCATCTGCACGAATTTGGCGGATGCCCGGGCGTGAAGACCGCGTTTATTGATGATCGGTAGTTCCCGGGTAAATGGCGACATGGGCTGACTTCTTATTTACCGCTCAAAACGCGGCTGGCGACGTTGATATATTTGCGGCCGGCATCGGATGCATCCTGAAGGGCCTTGTCCATGTTATCTTCGCTGCGAACGCCGGCAAGCTTGATCAGCATGGGAAGATTAACCCCGGCGATGACTTCGACGTTGCCGTTGTTCATGACGGAAATCGCGAGATTGGAGGGCGTGCCGCCGAACATGTCCGTCAGGATGATGACGCCATTGCCATCATTGGCACGCGCAACGGCGTCGATGATGTCCTGCCGGCGCTGATCCATGTCGTCTTCGGGACCGATACAGACCGTCTCGATCAATTTCTGGGGACCGACGACATGCTCCAACGCATGGCGAAACTCCTCAGCCAGCTTGCCATGGGTGACAAGCACTAGTCCGATCATGAAATGCTCCCTTGCACACGCACTCTCATTGCCGACTATCGCAACGCGGCAATCCTGTCCATCGGTGGGATTTCATCTTGATGAGGAAAATGCGAATCGCAAGCCTAAAATCGCCTGAATCACGGTCACTTCACATTCGTTTTAAAAAGATTCTGAGCAAGTGCAGCAAATTTTCCATAGGGCGTAAGACTGGAAAGCGGAATACGTAAGAGCGGAAGATGCCCGCCGCAGGGTAGCAACAACACCTCGTCATCTTCTGGAAGTCTTGGATTTTCAGGTGAAAGAACTGTCGTGACGGCAAAATGTAGTGGCGCGCGCGCAATGCTTTTCAACGAAACAATGCCGCTGCCGCGCAATTCCAGCAGGCCGGCGATTGTTTCCGGCCGCTCGGCGATGATGGTTTCGCCGTCGCGATACACGAAAATCTGATCGTCCGCGATCAGTGCGGCCGGCAATCCGCAGCGTTCAGCCTCCGTCAGGAAGCTGAAGGCAAGCTCGCTTTTGCCGCTGCCCGATGGTCCGGCAAAGAGGATACCGGTGTTTTGAACGACGATGGCAGTGGCGTGAAGGTTGAAGCGTTCAGCGTTCATGGGTTTCAGCTGCCGGCAGCGACAGGGTGAAGCGCGCGCCGGAAATCACGCCATATTTGTCAACGACATTTTCCGCCCTGAGGCTACCGCCATGGGCTTCGGCGATCTGCCGGCTGATGGAAAGGCCAAGGCCCGAATTCTGGCCGAACCCTTCGCTCGCCGGCCGGTCGGTGTAAAAGCGCTCGAAGATCCGGTCGATATCTTCCGCCTGAATGCCGGGGCCGTTGTCCTCCACCTGCACGATGCAGCGATCCTTGTGACGGGAAAGGCGCACGGTGATGCGGCCACTGTCCTCGGCAACGAAAGAGCGTGCATTCTCGATGAGGTTGGTAACGATCTGGCCAATGCGGAGATCGTGGCCGTTCACCACGAACGAGGTCTTTGCGCCCGCTTTTCGGTCGACAGAATAGTCGATCGTCACGCTTTTCTTTTTGCTGCTTATCTGGCGGGATATGTCCACCAGACCCTTCATCAGCACATCGAGATCAAGCGGCGAGGCGTCGGCACGCGCCAACTCGGCATCGAGCCGTGACGCATCCGAAATATCGCTGATCAGGCGGTCGAGACGGCGGACATCATGGAAGATGATCTCGGTCAGGCGCTGCTTGGACTCTTCGGTCTTGGCGCGCGGCAGGGTTTCCACGGCGCTGCGCAGCGAGGTCAGCGGGTTTTTGAGTTCATGGCTGACATCGGCGGCGAAACTTTCGATGGCATCGATACGGTCGTAAAGCGCCGTCGTCATTTCACGCAGCGCAATCGAAAGATTGCCGATCTCATCCTGGCGCGCCGAGAAATCCGGTATTTCCTCACGCGTCCTTGCCCCGCGGCGCACGCGGATCGCGGCGGCCGAAAGGCGCCGCAGCGGCGTGGCGATGGTGGAGGACAGGAGCAGTGACAGCACGATATTGACCAGGGTGGCGATGCCGAAGACGCGCATGATCGCAAGGCGCTCCGCATGCACGATCTTGTCGATATCGCCCGCCTGCGTCGACAGAAGCAGAACGCCGAGCACGGCCCGGAAGCGCTGTACCGGCACAGCCACAGAAACGATCAGTTCGCCCTTTTCGGTGACGCGCACGACAGCGCCGCGAACACCCGTCAGCGCATTCATCACTTCCGGATAGATCGAGCCGTCGCCACCCGGCGCTTCCTTATATTGCGGCAGGCTGCTGGGCTGCAGCATGCGGTTGAACATGCTGGTGAACCAGTCGCCCCAGGTCTGCGTCTCCGGCGTCACTGGCGGCAGATCGAAGCGCAGAACCTGACCGCGCGAATAAAGATGGCGGGAATCGAGCAGCAGGTTGGCGTCGGCATCGAACAGCCGTGCGCGGGTACGCGTCGGCGAAATCAGCCGCCGCAGCACCGGCGCCACCCGCTCCGGATTGATCGGGAAACTCAGGTCCTCGTCATTGGGGGCGGGGGTAATGCTCTGCCCCGCCTGCAATTCGAGCAGCTTTTCCGGATTGATGGTGATCGAATTGGTATCGACGGAGGCGGAAGCCGAGACCGCACCGGCAATGATTTCGCCCTGCGTCAACAGGCTTTCCACCCGTGCGTCGATCAGCCCTTCGCGGAACTGGTTGAGATAAAGAATGCCGCCGACCAGAACCACCGTCGCCGCAACGTTGAAGAAAAGAATGCGGCGCGTGAGGCTGGAAAACACCGCATTGCCGAAAATGCGCCGGATGATCGTCAGTGGATGGATACGATGGCGGCGTTCGCTGCCGCGTTCTTCGGCATCGTCGCTGTCCGAGACGGTTTCCGGCGTTTTCTTCAACACGTATTCAAGTCCTCACCACCACTCTTCGGGTGGTCTCTTCCGATTTGCGCGCCGGTTCAGGCCGCTTCGCGGAAGCGATATCCTACGCCATAAAGCGTTTCAATCATATCGAAGTCGCCATCGACGAGTTTGAACTTTTTGCGAAGACGCTTGATGTGGCTGTCGATGGTGCGGTCATCCACATAGACCTGTTCGTCATAGGCCGCATCCATCAGCGCGTCGCGGCTTTTCACCACGCCGGGCCGCTGCGCCAGCGAATGCAGGATGAGGAATTCGGTGACCGTCAGTGTCACCGGCTCACCCTTCCAGGTGCAGGTGTGGCGTTCCTGGTCCATGGCGAGCTGCCCGCGCTCGAGCGTGCGCGCCTGCTGATCGGCGGTCGGCTTCAGCACGCTGCCGGTTGCGGCGGAAGCCTCGCGGCTGCTGGCGCGGCGCAGGATGGCTTTCACGCGTTCCACCAGAAGGCGTTGCGAGAAGGGCTTGGTGATGAAGTCGTCGGCGCCCATCTTCAGGCCGAACAATTCGTCGATCTCTTCATCCTTGGAGGTGAGAAAGATAACCGGCAGATCCGACTTCTGGCGAAGACGCCGCAAAAGCTCCATGCCGTCCATGCGTGGCATCTTTATATCGAAAATGGCGAGCTGCGGCGGACGGGCGATCAACCCGTCAAGCGCGGAAGCGCCGTCCGTATACGTTTCGACCCGGTAGCCTTCGGCTTCGAGCGCGATCGATACCGAAGTCAGAATATTCCGGTCGTCGTCGACAAGCGCGATCGTCTGCATATAGTTGGTCTCCATCGTCATTTTCTCGTAACTCCCGACATCCACCCAGCCAAGGTTGTGCGCCGCGAGCCACTCTCTTGAGTATAAAGGTGGAACAAATTGTGGCAAAGGAAAACTCGCTGCCAAATCGCCGGGCTGGAGCGAGGGGATTTTGTGGAAAGGCCGCAGTTGGATTTTAATGCGTCTTCAACCGATTTAAAAAGAAATAAAATCTTTTAAATCGATTAATATATTGAAATCACTAAGTTTTTTAAAGTCTGGCTCTTGCGTTTCCAAAAGCCGCCACGTATTTTCCGTGGAAATTTCAACGGCCTTATCGTCATTAACAAGGAACGCGTCATGAACGAGCTTGGGGTTCATAATCCTGCCAATGGAGTTGCGGAACTCGGACTGGGCGAGGCCTCCCGCGTCTTTTATAACCTCAATGAGAGCGAATTATACGAAGAAGCGATCCGCAACGGCGAGGCCGAACTGACCATCGATGGTGCGCTTTGCGCCGTCACCGGCCAGCATACGGGTCGTTCGCCGAAGGACAAATTCGTCGTCCGCGATGCCTCCACCGAGAACACCATCTGGTGGGACAACAACAAGCCGCTGTCGCCGGAAAATTTCGAGTTGCTGCGTCAGGACATGCTGGCCCATGCCGCCGGAAAGACGCTTTACGTGCAGGATCTGATCGGCGGCGCCGATGAAGAAAATGCACTGCCGACACGCGTCGTCACCGAGCTTGCCTGGCATTCGCTGTTCATTCGCAACCTTCTTATCCGACCGAAGCAGGAAAAACTGGCGGGTTTCAAACAGAAGCTCACCATCATCAACCTGCCGAGCTTCAAGGCCGATCCGGACCGTCACGGCGTTCGTTCGGAAACCGTCATCGCCTGCGATCTCACCAATGGTCTTGTCCTCATCGGCGGCACCTCCTATGCCGGTGAAAACAAGAAGTCGGTCTTCACGGTCCTCAATTATCTCCTGCCGGCGAAGGGCGTCATGCCGATGCATTGCTCGGCCAATGTTGGTCCAGAAGGTGATTCCGCCGTGTTCTTCGGCCTGTCCGGCACCGGCAAGACCACGCTGTCGGCCGATCCGTCGCGCACGCTGATCGGCGATGACGAGCATGGCTGGGGCGAGCACGGCATCTTCAACTTCGAAGGCGGCTGCTACGCCAAGGCGATCAAGCTTTCGGCCGAAGCCGAACCGGAAATCTACGCCGCGACCCGCCGTTTCGGCACGGTTCTCGAAAACGTGGTGCTGGACCAAAACCGCGTTCCCGACTTCAACGACAACTCGCTGACGGAAAACACCCGCAGCGCCTATCCGCTGCACTTCATTCCGAATGCATCGGAAACGGGCATTGCCGGCCATCCGAAGACGATCATCATGCTGACGGCGGATGCCTTCGGCGTGTTGCCGCCGATCGCCCGTCTGACGCCGGAACAGGCCATGTACCACTTCCTCTCCGGTTACACCGCAAAGGTTGCAGGCACGGAAAAGGGCGTGACGGAGCCGGAAGCGACGTTCTCAACCTGCTTCGGCGCACCCTTCATGCCACGCCACCCGGCGGAATATGGCAACCTGCTGCGCGAGTTGATCGGCAAGCATGGCGTGGATTGCTGGCTGGTCAATACCGGCTGGACCGGCGGTGCCTACGGCATCGGCAAGCGCATGCCCATCAAGGCGACCCGCGCGCTTCTGACGGCAGCGCTGACCGGCGACCTGAAGAATGCGGAATTCCGCACCGACGCGAATTTCGGTTTCGCAGTGCCGCTGTCGCTTGATGGCGTCGACAGCGCGATCCTCGATCCGCGTTCGACCTGGGCCGATGGCGCAGCCTATGACGCGCAGGCGAAGAAGCTGGTCTCGATGTTCGTCACGAACTTCACCAAGTTCGAAGATCACGTCGATAGCAAGGTTCGCGATGCTGCACCGGGCCTGCTGCTTGCAGCTGAATAAATAGAGCCTCATTCGTGAGGAGGAGGGGACCCGGCCTTGTGCCGGGTTCTTTCATTTTCTCCGCTGTTTTCATTTTTTGCGATCTGTGGCATCACCGGCGCGGAGAAAGATCATGGCCAGCGACCCGCTTTACATCAGCAACCGTATCACCATCGCCGGCTGGGAGCTGACGGAGCAATTCGTGCTGGCCGGCGGGCCGGGCGGCCAGAACGTCAACAAGGTCTCGACGGCGGTTCAGCTGTTTTTCGACATTGCAAATTCGCCCTCCCTGTCGGAGCGGGTGAAGGTGAATGCCCTGCGCCTCGGTGGCAGGCGTGTGTCGAAAGAAGGCGTGCTGATGATCGAGGCGAGCCGGTTTCGCAGCCAGGAGCGCAATCGCGAAGATGCGCGCGAACGGCTGAAGGAGCTGATCCTCGAAGCCGCCGCCCCGCCGCCGCCGGTGCGCAAGGCCACCAAGCCGACCAAGGGCTCGGTCGAGCGCCGCCTGAAGGCGAAGTCTGGCCGCTCCGATATCAAGAAAATGCGCGGCAAGCCCTCGGGCGAATAGGGGCCAAATGTTTCGCGCTTGTCATAGAGCTTCAAATATCGTCTGGTAAGCCTTCCTACACCAAGGAGGGTGCTATGGGTCTGTTCAATTTCATCAAGGAAGCGGGAAAGAAGCTCGGTATCGGCGGCGATGATGCGCCCGATGTCGAAGCGGTCAAGAAGGAACTCGCTTCCCACGATCTCGGCACGGACAAGGTGCAGGTCGAGGTGGTGGACGACAAGGTCGTTCTGAAGGGCGAAGTGGCCGATCAGTCGGTTTTCGAAAAGGCGGTCATCGCGGTCGGCAATACGCTCGGCATTTCCAAGGTCGAGGCGGGTGAGTTGAAAGTGGCCGAAGCGCCCGCGAAGGAGCCGGTGCTCTATACGGTCAAGAAGGGCGACAATCTCTGGAAGATCGCTGAAGCGCAATATGGCAAGGCTAATGGCGCGAAGAACAACATCATCTTCGAAGCGAACAAGCCGATGCTGACCCATCCCGACAAGATTTATCCCGGCCAGGTCCTGCGTATTCCTGACCTTGCGTAGTAGTGGCTCTTAACCGCTGCAATGGAGATGCCGCCTTGTGCGGCATCTTTCACAATTTGCGAAGCGCCACCGTATCGATCAGGTGGTTCTTGCCTTTGCGCAAGATAAGATCGGCGCGCGGGCGTGTCGGCACGATGTTCTGGCGCAGGTTCTTCAGGTTGATGTTCTGCCAGAGGCCTTCGGCAATGCTGAGCGCCGCTTCTTCACTGATCGAGGCATAACGGTTGAAGAACGAATTGGGATCGCGGAAGGCAGTTTTTCTGAGATTCATGAACCGGTTCACATACCAGTTGTGAATGAGATCCTCGTCCGCGTCGATATAGATCGAGAAATCGAAAAAATCGGAAACGATCGGCACAATCCGCCCGCCCGCCGGCAGGTCGCGCGATTGCAGCACATTGATGCCTTCGAAGATCAGAATATCCGGCTGGTCGATGACAGTGAACTCGTTCGGCAGAACGTCATAGGTCAGGTGCGAATAGCGCGGTGCTTTCACATTGGGCTGGCCCGCCTTGATCGCCGACAGGAAACGCAGGAGCGCGCCGATATCGTAGCTTTCGGGAAAGCCCTTGCGCTCCATCAGGTTTTCGCGCCGCAGAACCTCATTCGGATAAAGAAATCCGTCTGTCGTGATGAGATCGACCTTCGGGCTGGAGGGCCAGCGCGCCAGAAGCTCCTTCAGGATACGCGCCGTCGTCGATTTGCCAACCGCCACAGAGCCGGCAATGCCGATGACAAAGGGCGTCTTGTTGACGTCAGCCATATTGAGAAAGCGGTTGCGCTGCTCGAAAAGCAGCTGTGACGCCTCGACATGCGAGGATAAAAGGCGCGACAGCGACAGGTAAATGCGCCGCACTTCGTCCAGATCGATCGGGTCGTCCAGCGAGCGCAAGCGTTTGACCTCATCGGCGGAAAGCGTCAGTGGCGTGTCAGCGCGAAACTTCGACCATTCTTCCGAACTGTAGAAGTGGTATGGCGAATATTCATCCGGCCGGAAATGATCGAGTGTGCTCGGCATGCCTCTCTCCCCGCTGCCTGCCTCGACATTCATGATGTCGGCCTCGCCGCCTTTTCCGCAAGGCCGGTTTGACCGGTCCGGCGCTCCAGCTCGGCAAAAACCTCGTCCAACGGAATGTCGGCAATCTTCAGCACCACCAGCAGATGGTAAAGCAGATCGGCGGCTTCGTTCTTCAGCCCGTCGCGATCTTTCGCGATGGCTGCGATGACGGCTTCCACCGCCTCTTCGCCAAGTTTTTTCGCTGCGCGTTCCTGGCCGGCAGCAACCAGCTTGGCCGTCCAGGATTCGTCAGGAGAGGCAGCGGCACGGGTCGCGACGATGCGTTCCAGATCGGAAAGGGAAAATGCGCTCATGAGAAGTTCCTGCAATCAGTCGAGACGCATGGCGATGCCATGCTCGGCCATGTAGCTCTTGGCTTCACCGATCGAATAGGTGCCGAAATGGAAGATGGAGGCGGCAAGTACCGCAGTTGCATGGCCATCGCGAACGCCAGCCACCAGATCATCCAGTGTTCCGACGCCGCCCGAGGCGATGACGGGCACGCGAACCTGATCGGCAATGCTGCGCGTCAGGCCGATATCATATCCGCTTTTGGTGCCGTCGCGGTCCATCGAGGTGACAAGCAATTCACCAGCGCCGCGTTCGACCATTTTGATGGCGAATTCCACGGCGTCGATACCGGTCGGCTGGCGTCCGCCATGGGTGAAGATTTCCCAGCGGCCGGCTTCCCCATCCTTCGAAACGCGCTTGGCGTCGATGGAAACGACGATGCACTGGTTGCCGAACTTGTCGGCCGCCTGCGCCACGAAGTCAGGATCCTTCACCGCCGCAGAATTGATGGAAACCTTGTCCGCGCCGCAAAGGAGCAGCTTGCGGATGTCAGCAACGGCGCGGACCCCGCCGCCGACGGTCAGCGGCATGAAGCAATGATCGGCGGTGCGCGAGACGACATCGAAGATCGTATCGCGATTGTCCGAGGAGGCGGTGATGTCGAGAAAGCAGAGCTCGTCCGCTCCTGCCGCGTCATAGGCTTTCGCCGCTTCGACGGGGTCACCGGCATCGATCAGGTCGACGAAGTTCACGCCCTTGACGACGCGGCCGTCTTTGACATCAAGGCAGGGAATAACACGGGCTTTGAGGGTCATGCGCGTACCTCCTTCGCGGCCTTGATGAGGGCAAGCGCCTCGGCAGGGTCGATGCGCCCATCATAAAGCGCGCGGCCTGAAATCGCACCCTCGAGCTTTGCGGCATCCGGCTGCAACATGCGTTTGACGTCTTCGATGGAGGCAAGGCCGCCGGAGGCGATGACCGGGATGGAGACGGCATCCGCCAGTTCCAGCGTCGAGGCCCAGTTGATGCCGGCCAGAATGCCGTCACGATCGATATCGGTATAGATGATGGCGGCCACACCTGCGCCTTCAAAGCGTTTGGCCAGTTCGATGACGCCGAGTTCGGACGCTTCCGCCCAGCCTTCCACGGCAACCTTGCCACCCTTGGCATCGATGCCGACGGCGACCTGGCCGGGGAAACGCTTGCAGGCTTCCAGAACGAGAACCGGATCGCGCACCGCCACGGTGCCGAGAATGACACGCGCAAGCCCACGGCTCAGCCACGCTTCAATATGATCGAGCGTGCGGATGCCACCGCCGAGCTGCACCGGATTTTTCGTCGCTTTCAGAATGGCGTCGACCGCCTCGCCGTTGACGGTCTCACCGGCGAAAGCGCCGTTGAGATCGACGACATGCAGCCATTCGAAACCCTGATCCTCGAAGGCCTTCGCCTGTGCGCCGGGGTCTTCGTTGTAGACTGTGGCCTGGTCCATATCGCCGAGTTTCAGGCGAACGCACTGGCCGTCTTTAAGGTCGATTGCGGGAAAAAGAATCATGTCAGGGCTTCCAGCGCAGGAAATTGGAAATCAGGGCAAGGCCGAGCGTCTGGCTTTTTTCCGGGTGGAACTGCGCGCCCGCCATATTGTCGCGACCGACGAAAGCCGTCATCGCGCCACCGTAGTTGGTGGTGGCGATGACATCCGTCGAGTGCTTTGCCGACAGATGATAGGAATGCACGAAATAGGCGTGCAACCCATCCGCTCCGGTCTTGATGCCGTCGAAAAGCGGGTGAGCGTGGCGGATTTCCAGCGTGTTCCAGCCGATCTGCGGGATTTTGAGGCTGGGGTCGGACGGCGTCATTTCCACGACGTCACCCTCAATCCAGCCGAGTCCGGTACTGACAGTCTTTTCGAGTCCGCGCGAGGACATCAGCTGCATGCCGACGCAGATGCCGAGGAAGGGGTGCGCTTTTTTCTCGACGGCTTCGATGAGCGCCTCATGCATGCCGGGAACGGCTTCGAGACCCGCCCGGCAATCCGCATAGGCACCAACGCCCGGCAGGACGATGCGGTCTGCCGAGGCGACGTGATCCGGCTTGTCGGTCAGGTCGATGGTTGCATTGATGCCGGCTTCGCGGGCGGCACGCTCGAAAGCTTTGGTGGCCGAACGCAGATTGCCCGAACCGTAGTCGATGATCGCGACACGCATGTCAGCGCCTTCCATTCAAGTCGAAAAGAAACGATCCTGCGGGATCGTTGACGAAGTTTTTGTCGCCTCTATTTTGCGGCGAAGGAGACCAGACCGGCTGGGACAGCTGTTCCGCCGTTTCGGCGGTTTCGGAGAGACCGGAGAAATATATGTCTTCGGCGCTCGAAAGATCAGGGGCGGAAACGACTGACGTCAGCTTCCAGCCTTTGCGGATCAGGTGCCGGACGAGAAAATCGCGTCCCTCCAGCGCCGTGATGAGCCCGATGGTGAAACCGCAGAGAAGTCCAACCGGTTCGAATCCGGCTAATATCGATACCCGTCCGGCCAGAAGGAGCGCGATGATAACCACCGCCGTTGCCAGCCACAGGCGATTGATGGCGAGCCAAAGCCAGGGCGCAATCAGGGCCAGCCAGACGAAACGGTCGGCAATGAAGCGGGTCGTCTTGTGGTCCCTGTCCGGCCCGTTGGGGGCTTCCAGAACGAGATAGCTTGTCATGGGCTTCCTGACAGCTTTGGCGTCAGGCCAGCATGCCCTTTGTCGAGGGAACGCGGCCTGCCTGCCGGGGGTCGATCTCGGTTGCCGTGCGAAGAACGCGGGCAACGGCCTTAAAGCATGTTTCGGCGATATGATGGTTGTTGGCGCCGTAATGGTTCAGGATATGCAGCGTGATGCCGGCATTCTGGGCGAGCGCCTGAAAGAACTCACGCACCAGCTCGGTATCGAAGGTGCCGATCTTCGGTGCGGAAAAATTGACGTTCCAGACGAGGAAGGGCCGGCCGGAAATATCGACGGCGGCTTTGGTCATCGTCTCGTCCATGGCAAGATCGAGCGAGGCATAACGGGTAATGCCGCGCCGGTCGCCCAGCGCCTTGGCAATCGCCTGGCCGATGGCAATACCGGTATCTTCCACGGTGTGGTGGTCATCGATGTGCAGGTCGCCCTTGACCTCGATCTCCATGTCGATCAGCGAATGGCGGCTGAGCTGGTCCAGCATATGGTCGAAAAATCCCACGCCGGTGGAAATTGTCGACTTGCCGGTGCCGTCGATATCCACGCGCACCGAAACCGCGGTTTCGTTGGTGTTGCGGATAATCTCGCCTTTACGTTCTGCCATTTTGGCCGCTCCGTGAAAATGTTGCCGTTCCTTATCAGCACGGGACACAAATATCCAGTTGTTCCATCGTCTTGCATGACATGCGGAAAACGGTGCGTCGCCGCGAAGATTGCAATCGCGAAAAGCAAACTTACATAGAACCCGAGAAGGGCCGTATCCGGCCCGTTAACCCCAGGCCCGGCAGGGCAGACAGGTGTTTGATGACAACAATTATTACAGTCAGAAAGGGCGGCAAGGTCGTCATGGCTGGCGATGGCCAGGTGAGCCTTGGCCAGACGGTTATGAAGGGCAATGCCCGCAAGGTTCGCCGCATCGGCAAAGGTGAAGTGATTGCCGGTTTTGCCGGCGCGACGGCGGATGCCTTCACACTACTCGACCGTCTTGAGAAGAAACTCGAGCAATATCCGGGGCAGCTCATGCGCGCCGCCGTCGAGCTTGCGAAGGACTGGCGGACGGATAAATATCTGCGCAACCTCGAAGCAATGATGCTGGTGGCCGATAAAACCACCACGCTTGCCATCACCGGTAATGGCGATGTGCTGGAACCGGAACACGGCGCGATCGCCATCGGTTCCGGCGGTAATTATGCCTTTGCCGCCGCCCGCGCCATGATGGACACGGACAAGTCGGCCGAAGAGGTGGCGCGCCAGTCGCTCGATATTGCGGCCGATATCTGCGTTTATACCAACCACAACCTCGTCGTCGAAACCCTCGACGCTGAGTAAGCTCAATTTCTCACCAATGGGTCCTGTGGGCCGGGCCTGGATGGCCGGCCGTAGCAGGAAAGCCGAGAGGATAGAATGACAACTTTTTCTCCCCGGGAAATAGTCTCGGAACTCGACCGCTTCATCATCGGCCAGCATGAGGCCAAACGTGCGGTCGCAATCGCGCTGCGCAATCGCTGGCGCCGCCAGCAGCTCGATGAGAGCCTGCGCGATGAAGTCATGCCCAAGAATATTCTGATGATCGGACCGACCGGTGTCGGCAAGACCGAGATTTCGCGCCGCCTCGCCAAGCTTGCTGGTGCCCCCTTCATCAAGGTCGAAGCCACGAAGTTCACCGAAGTCGGCTATGTCGGACGCGATGTCGAACAGATCATCCGCGATCTGGTTGAAATCGGCATTGGCCTCGTGCGTGAAAAGAAGCGCGCCGAAGTGCAGGCCAAGGCGCATCAGAGCGCCGAAGAACGGGTGCTTGACGCGCTGGTTGGTGCAACCGCATCGCCTGGCACGCGTGAAAGCTTCCGCAAGAAGCTGCGTGACGGCGAGCTGGACGACAAGGAAATCGACATCGAGGTGGCGGATAGCGGCTCGGGCATGCCCGGTTTCGAAATTCCCGGCATGCCGGGCGCCAATATCGGCGTTCTCAACCTGTCGGAAATGTTCGGCAAGGCCATGGGCGGACGCACCAAGAAGGTGCGCACGACAGTGTCCAAATCCTATGCCGATCTCATCCGCGACGAATCCGACAAGCTGCTCGACAATGAAATGATCCAGCGTGAGGCGGTGAAGTCGGTCGAAAATGACGGCATCGTCTTCCTCGATGAGATCGACAAGATCGCCGCCCGCGACGGTGGCATGGGCGCCGGCGTCTCGCGTGAAGGCGTGCAGCGCGACCTGCTGCCGCTTGTCGAAGGCACCACGGTTTCGACGAAGTACGGCCCGGTCAAAACCGACCACGTGCTGTTCATCGCATCGGGCGCGTTCCATGTGGCGAAGCCTTCGGACCTCCTGCCCGAACTTCAGGGCCGCCTGCCGATCCGCGTCGAGCTGAAGCCGCTGACCAAGGAGGATTTCCGCCGTATCCTGACGGAAACGGAAGCAAGCCTTATCCGCCAGTACAAGGCGCTGATGGCGACGGAGGAACTGGATCTCGATTTCACCGATGACGCAATCGATGCTCTGGCCGATGTGGCCGTTCATCTCAATTCGTCGGTCGAGAACATCGGTGCGCGCCGTCTGCAGACGGTGATGGAGCGTGTTCTGGACGAGATTTCCTTCAACGCGCCGGATCGCGGCGGCTCCGCCATCAAGATCGACCAGGAATATGTCAAAAAACATGTGGGCGATCTCGCCGCGGACACGGATTTGTCGCGCTATATTCTCTGAAGACTTCGGGGATCCGAGAAAGAAGAGTGCGGCCATATTTGCCGCACTCTTTTATTTTATCCGCCTTGTCTCGCATTCAACCCGCATTTTGTTTATGGGAAGGGCTGCATTCCGGTTGGAACCGCTTTAGTGGAATGATCCGGTTTTCCCAGCGTATTTCGCTGGCGGAAACCGCAGGCTTGAGAAAAGGCATTCGCTCGTGCGCAAAACTCTTCTGGCATTTGCCGCTGCTTTGGCGGTCACCGTCACCGCGTCTTCTTACGTCGAAGCCGCGACGGTCGTTCCGCCGGGCAATCGCAATGCCGAACAGCCGGGTGTTCCCGGCGCTTCCGCAAAAAGAACCAAGGCGTCCAACACGTCTTTCGAGCGCAAATACCAGAAGGTCATCGAGCTTTTGTCCTCCGACAAGGCCCTGATCGCCAAGATCAAGTCGACGGCCGGGCGCTACGGCATCGATCCGATCCATATGATCGGCGCGATCGTCGGCGAACATACCTATAATGTCGACGCTTATGACCGGCTGCAGTCCTATTACGTCAAGGCCGCCTCCTATGCCGGCGGCAGCTTCCGTTTCGGCTACAAGGACGAAACCATCGCGCAGTTTCTGACGCATTCGCAATTTGCCAAATGCCAGTCGAAAAAGGATTCCTACAGCCTCTGGAATTGCCGTGAAGATGTCTGGGACGACAGTTTCCGTGGTAAGACCGTCGATGGCGTGGCCTATCCGAACAACCGTTTCAGCGCCGTATTCTTCCAGCCCTTTTATGCCGGCCAGACCTTTGGCCTCGGCCAGATCAACCCGCTGACGGCGCTGATGTTGTCCGACATGGTGTCGAGAACCTCCGGTTACGAGAGGCTGGATGAAAACGATGCCACAGCGGTCTATACGGCGATCATGGACCCGGACCGGTCACTCGCCTTCATGGCCGCCTCCATCCGCAAGTCTATCGATGATTACCGGTCGATTGCCGACATGGATATTTCGAAAAATCCGGGTGTGACCTCCACGCTTTATAATGTCGGCGGGTCGCAGCAGCGTGCTGCCGCCCTTGCCCAGAAGAACCGCCAACGCGCCTCGGGCGGGGAACAGCCGCTGTTACCGGAAGAAAACTACTACGGCTGGCTGGTGAACGACCGCCTCAAGGATCTGCAGGCGCTTTTGTAGAAAAAGACGACTATCGGCTCCATTGTTTCCAAAACGGAAATAATATTTGGCTGCCTGCCGCAATTGACGAGCGCCCGTCTCCGCGTCCAATCTGTATCTCCAGAATAGAGGAGGCGCATGTGAGCCGCACGAATAAATTCGGTCTTTCCATCGATGACAGGCTTTATGCCTTTCTGACTGACGACGTCCTGCCGGGCACAGGTCTGGACAGTGAGGCGTTCTTCGAAGGTTTTTCGACCATTGTTCACGAGCTTTCTCCGAAGAACCGTGAATTGCTGGCAAAGCGCGACGCCCTGCAGGAAAAACTGGATGGCTGGTATCGGCAGAATCGCGCTCCGGTAGATTTTGCTGCCTATGAGGGATTTCTGAAGGAAATCGGCTATCTGCTGCCGGAAGGCCCCGGCTTCAAGGTGGAAACCAGCAACGTCGACCCTGAAATTGCTGCCGTTGCCGGTCCGCAGCTCGTCGTTCCGGTTATGAATGCACGTTATGCACTGAATGCCGCGAATGCCCGCTGGGGTTCGCTTTACGACGCGCTTTACGGCACGGACGCCATTTCCGATGCTGACGGTGCGGAAAAGGGCAGGGGCTATAACCCAAGGCGCGGCGAGAAGGTCATCGCCTGGGCTCGCAACTTCCTCGATGAATCCGCGCCGCTGGAGACGGGAAGCTGGTCCGATGTGACCGGTTTCAAGATCGAGGATGGCCTGTTGCAGCTCGCCACCGGCGACGCCAAGACTGGCCTCACGGATGCAGCCCAGTTCAAGGGTTTCAGCGGCGAGGCGGCAAAGCCTGCAACGATCCTGCTTGGCAAGAACGGTTTGCACACCGAAATCGTCATCGATCCCTCGACCGAAATCGGCAAGGGCGACAAGGCGGGCATCTCCGATGTCATTCTTGAATCGGCGCTGACGACCATCATGGATTGTGAGGATTCGGTTGCCGCCGTCGACGCCGAGGATAAGGTGCTGGTTTACGGCAACTGGCTTGGCCTGATGCGCGGCGACCTGACGGAGGAGGTTTCGAAGGGCGGCAAGACCTTCACCCGCAGCCTCAATCCGGATCGCTATTACACGGCTCCCGATGGCGCGGCGCTGACGCTGCCGGGCCGTTCCCTGATGCTGGTGCGCAATGTCGGTCATCTCATGACCAATCCGGCGATCCTCGACAGGGACGGCCGCGAGGTGCCTGAGGGCATCATGGATGCCGTCGTCACGGCGCTGATCGCTCTTTATGATGTCGGTCCGTCCGGGCGTCGTCAGAATTCCCGCGCCGGCTCGATGTATGTGGTCAAGCCGAAGATGCACGGGCCGGAGGAAGTGGCCTTCGCCAACGAAATCTTCAGCCGGGTCGAAAAGCTTGTCGGCATGGCGCCGAACACCATGAAAATGGGCATCATGGATGAGGAGCGTCGTACCACGATCAACCTCAAGGAAAGCATTCGCGCCGCGAAGGATCGTGTCGTTTTCATCAATACGGGCTTCCTCGACCGCACCGGTGACGAAATCCACACCTCGATGGAAGCGGGTCCGATGATCCGCAAGGGCGACATGAAGCAGGCGGCATGGATCGCCGCTTACGAGAACTGGAACGTTGATATCGGCCTCGAATGCGGCCTTTCCGGCCATGCGCAGATCGGCAAGGGCATGTGGGCCATGCCGGATCTGATGGCGGCGATGTTGGAGCAGAAGATCGCGCATCCGAAGGCCGGCGCCAACACGGCCTGGGTGCCGTCACCGACCGCAGCGACGCTGCATGCCACGCATTATCACAAGGTCGATGTCGCCGCCGTCCAGGAAGGACTGAAAAGCCGCGGCCGCGCGAAGCTTTCCGATATCCTGTCCGTGCCGGTCGCGCCGCGTCCCAACTGGGCGCCGGAAGAAATCCAGCGTGAACTCGACAACAATGCGCAGGGTATTCTCGGCTATGTCGTGCGCTGGGTCGATCAGGGCGTCGGCTGCTCCAAGGTGCCTGATATCAACAATATCGGGCTGATGGAGGACCGCGCCACGCTGCGCATCTCCGCGCAGCATATGGCGAACTGGCTGCGCCATGGCGTGGTGACAGAGGAACAGATCGTCGAGACCATGAAGCGCATGGCCGCCGTGGTCGATACGCAGAATGCCGACGATCCGGCCTATCTGCCGATGGCATCCGATTTCGACGGATCGGTGGCATTTCAGGCGGCTGTCGAACTGGTGCTGAAGGGCCGCGAACAGCCGAATGGTTACACCGAACCGGTTCTGCACCGTCGTCGTCTGGAACTGAAGGCCAAACAGGCGGCCTGACACCGTCAGCAGTCCTGAGAAACAAAAAAGCCGCCGGGGGAAATCCACGGCGGCTTTTTCTTGTCCGGTATCTGATCTTTATTGGATCACGACGACTTTCGTGCTGCGGCCGGGGCGGACGCGGCTGTATAGGTCGATGACGTCCTGGTTGATCATGCGGATGCAGCCGGAAGAGGCGGCGGTGCCGATCGAGGCCCATTCGGGCGAACCATGGATGCGGAACAGCGTGTCCTGTCCCTTTTCGTTGAAGAGATACATGGCGCGCGCGCCGAGCGGGTTGGAAAGGCCCGGGCCCATGCCGGCCTCAACATATTTGGCCACTTCCGGCTTACGGTCCGCCATTTCCTTCGGCGGATGCCACATCGGCCATTCCTGCTTCCAGGCGACATAGGCTTCACCGGCCCAGGCGAAACCCGCCTTGCCGACGCCGATGCCATAACGAACCGCACGGTTGCCGGAGAGGATGTAATAGAGGTAACGCTCGCGCGTGTTGACGATGATGGTGCCGGCGCGTTCGGATGTCTGGAATTCGACAATCTGACGGCGATACTTCTCGTTGACACGGTTGATCGGAATGGCCGGCAGCGCATAGCCCGCATCGGTCACGGCACCGTAAACATCGTTGAAGATCTGGACCGTTTCGACCTTCGCCGGAACGGGGTCAGCAACCGGAACAGACGCTGCGATCTTGCCGGAGGTCGGAGCGGAGGATTGGGAGGTAGTTTCGGCGCAGCCGGCCAGAGCCAGTGCTGCCGTCAGACCGAGTAAGGTCAATGGGGTGCGGATGCGCATGTCGTTCTCGCGGAAAATTCGCCAAATTGTGCGAAGGAGTAGGCTTAATTGGATAAATCGGTTATTTTCCATTCAGCCGCTCTTGGCAAGCCGTTGCGCCGCCGCGAGACGGTTGTGCCTTTAAAATTGCCGGTTGATTGCCTTTTTGCAACAATAGGCCAAACGCTTCAGCAGCCTTTATCCATGACTATTCTTTCCGTTACCAACAATAATCCGTTAATCGACGGCCGCCAGTCGGACAAGGCGATGCTGGTGCGTCGCGGCGTTCAGGTGCTTCTGCACGAAATGCGCCATTCGGTGCTGCCGGAGCTGCCGCTTGCAAGCGGGCGACGGGCCGATCTCATCAGTCTGTCGGTCAAGGGTGAAATCTGGATCATCGAAATCAAATCCTCCATCGAGGATTTCCGTGTCGATCGCAAATGGCCGGAATATCGCCTGCATTGCGATCGGCTGTTCTTCGCCACCCACCCGGAGGTTCCGACCGACATATTCCCGGAGGAATGCGGGCTGATCCTCTCGGATGGATATGGTGCCCATATGCTGCGCGATGCGCCGGAACATAAATTGCCGCCGGCGACCCGCAAATCGGTGATGCTGGATTTCTCGAGAACCGCCGCGACCCGGTTGATGCTGGCAGAATGGACAACCGGGCGCAGCTTTGGCGAATAAGTATCGTTACTTTGGGGCGCGTTTCGCGAGAATGCGCTGCAAGGTGCGCCGATGCATATTGAGCCGGCGTGCCGTTTCCGAAACGTTGCGCTCGCACATTTCATAGACACGCTGAATATGCTCCCACCGAACCCGGTCTGCCGACATGGGGTTTTCGGGAACTTCGGTCTTTTCACCCTTGCGCTGCGTCAGCGCATTGAAGACATCGTCCGCATCGGCGGGTTTGGCCAGATAGTCCAGCGCTCCGAGTTTTACGGCGGTAACGGCGGTTGCAATATTGCCATAGCCGGTCAGAACGACGATCTGCGTATCGTCCCGGTTCTGCCTGATCGCCTCGATGACTTCCAGACCATTGCCATCCGCAAGCCTCAGATCGACCACCGCATACTTCGGCGGCGCAGCCCTGGAACGGGCTATACCGTCACTCACCGTCTCGGCCGTATCGACGGCAAAGCCGCGTGTTTCCATTGCCCGGGCAAGCCGGCGCAAAAACGGGCCGTCATCATCGACGATCAGCAGCGATCTGTCGGGCCCGATCGGATCGCCGTCGTCCGTTGGCGCGCCGGTGGAGTTGTTCTGGTCTTCTGTCTTCATGTTTGCGGCCTTCCGGCAACTTCGTCGGCTTTGTTTTCTTCTTCTTATCGCCGCTTCAACGTGGATGGTAAAGTCAACGGTTTCTTTTATCGTCCATAAGCGCTCGAGGCCAGACGATTGTGACCCTTGCTCCCTTTTCGCTAGTGCCGCGATTTTCAAAGGTGACACTGGCGCCGGAGCGCTCCAGCAGAGTCTTGGCGATGAAAAGCCCGAGCCCGAGCCCACCCGCCCTTGTGTCGTTGTGACGTTCGGTCACATAGGGCTCGCCGATACGGGCAAGCACGTCATGGGCATAACCCGGCCCGTCGTCTTCAATGATGACGGCGACGTTCTGCTGATCGTAATCCACCGTTACGGTGACCTTTTCCCGCGCATAATCCACGCCGTTTTCAATGAGGTTGCCGAGACCGTAGATGATACCGGCATTGCGGATACCGACCGGCTCGTCGGCGCGATTGCTCTTTTCAACGAGTTCGAGGCGGATGCCGAATTCCCGGTGCGGGGCCATCACCTCCTCGATCAGCGAAGAGAGCGGCAGGCGGCGCATATGTTCTTCATTGTCGGTGGAAAGCGATGTGAGCCGGCGCAGAATGTCACGGCATCTTTCGCTCTGGCTGCGCAGCAGCGCTATATCTTCGCCAAATTTTTCGTCATGCCCAAGTTCCCGCTCCATCTCCTTCGCGACGACGCTGATTGTTGCGAGCGGCGTGCCCAGCTCATGCGCTGCTGCTGCTGCCAACCCATCCAGCTGTGAAAGATGTTTTTCCCGCTCCAGCACCAGTTCGGTTGCAGCCAGCGCATCCGCCAGCTGATTTGCCTCATGCGAAACGCGATAGGCATAAAAGGCCGCAAACGAGGTCGTGGCGATGATCGCGACCCAGGTGCCGACATGCAGCAGAAGCTGGATCGGCAAAACCTCGCCGGGATACCAGGGAACCGGAAAGGGGGAAAAAGCGATCGCCGTCGAGCAGATGACGGCAAAGGCGAGAAGAATAAGCGAGTGCCGAAGCGGCTGGGAGGCAAACGCGATGATGACCTGCACGCAGATCAGCGGCGCGAACGGATTGGAAAGTCCACCGGTGATGTAAATGAGCGCCGTCAATTGCAGCAGGTCGAAGGCCAGCAGCAACGTCGCTTCCCAGGGCTCCAGACGATAGGTGGAGGGAAAACGGGCAGTGAGAAACAGGTTGGCGAGCGCCAGTGCCGCGATCAAGAGGCCGCAGGCCAGAAGCGGCAGGGGGAAATTGAGCCCGAAGGCGACAAGCAGGATTGTCGCCGTCTGCCCGGCAACCGCCAGCCAGCGCAGCCAGACAATGGTCTGCAGCCTTATCCTGCGGCTGGCGCGGCCAAGTCTCGTGGTTTCGATCGAATGGCCAGCCATTTTCGTCTCCTTTACCCTCTTTATCGTCATCACGTCCCGCGCGGTTTTGCGCGGCTGGTCGGCAGCGCCGATGCCGGGTCTTCCGGCCATGGATGGCGTGGATAACGTCCGCGCATATCCGCCCGCACGTCCTTCCAGGATCCCGCCCAGAAACCGGGAAGATCGCGTGTCGTCTGTATCGGCCTGTGTGCCGGCGAGGTCAATTCCAGGAGCAGCGGCAACCGCCCCTGCGCAATCGATGGGTGAGCCCTCAGTCCGAAAAGCTCCTGCACACGAATGGAAAGCGTCGGTTCGCTGGCATCGTAACGGATGGGGTGGCGCTGGCCCGTCGGCGCTTCGAAATGCGTGGGCGCCAGCCTGCCGAGGTCGCGCCCTACCTCATGCGGCACCAGGGACAGAATCCCGTCGGAAAGGCTGCCGGGCCGGATGTCCTGCAGGCTGCGCGCGCCGTTCTGAAAAGGGACGAACCATTTGTCCAGCCGCGAAAGCAAAGCCTCGTCGCTGACATCAGGCCAGGGGTCGCCGATACTGGCGTTCAGAAAGCCGATTCTGTCGCGCAGCTGCAGCGTCTCTTTCGAAAACGGAAGAATGTCGATGCCGAATTCCCTGATACCATTGGCGAGCGCCTGGGCCGCCTGTTCACCCTCGGGGCGGGGCAGGGGTGTTTCGTCGAGGATGATGGCGCCAAGCCGCGTCACCCTTCGCGCACGCGCCTGGCCGCTCGCCTTGTCGAAAAGCAGCTGGTCCTGCTGAACGATGAGGTGCGGCATCCGCTCTTCTATATCGGTCCTTTCTATGCCCGCCGCCGCAAGGATGCGCGGTTGCGCCGCCCGTCCGGTAATATCGGCCACGACAAGCATTTTGCTCGCCGCCAGACGCTCGGTCTCGGCAAGCTCCGCACCCCGCCCATTGGCCATTACATAACGTCCGCGCGCGCCACGCTGGAGTGCGATCCTGTCCGGATAGGCGTGCAGCAGCAGTGGACCGGCCTCACTCGGCAATTCGGCTGTCGCCGTTTTGTCGCCGATCGCATCGAACAGCCTCGATGCCAGCTTCCGCGCCGCCAGCGCCCTTTCGCTCCTGTCGGAAAGAAAGTGTCGCAGCCGTTCATCGAGATCGATGTCGTTTCCGCCGAGCCCCTGTTCCGTCAACATGACGGCGAGCATCGCCGCCTTTTTCCCCGCACCCTCGCTTGCCGCCGCAATCACCATGGCTGCCAGTCGCGGTGGCAGCGAAAGGCCGCGCATCAGACGACCGCGCTGCGTCAGTGCGCCGC